>CAMLQG010000081.1 GCA_946482075.1 uncultured Erythrobacteraceae bacterium | reverse complement strand
AGTAGGACCAGAGACCACAGCATCATCCCGCTGCCGAAAGGCTGGCCGCTGTAGAGATCGTCGAACAGGCCAAGCGGAAGCCCCGCCCAGAGCGGCAGGAGGCCTGGATGCACGATGCGCCATGCGATCAGCATCATGAAGCCGAGCGGCGGCAGGACCGGCGCCGAAGAGATGATCGGGAGCAGGGGCGACAGCGAACCGAGCATGATCGTTGCCCAGGGCACGCTCCAGGCGAGGATGGGAGACTGGTCGCGATTGATCTTCCGGCCGAACCGGTCGCTGCGGGAACGGGGGTTGGGCCGTTCCATCAGTTGGCGTCGCTCGGCGGGGGCGGATTGATGACCGTCTGCGCTTCCGGCTTCCAGACTGGTTCAACGATGACGAAATCGGTCGCCGCAGGATCGCTCAGCAACCGGGCGATCGCGCCGTCCTTGGTGATCTGCGCCACGATCGCAACCGCGATTCCGGGTCGATAGAGCCCGCCCGAACCGGAAGTCACGAAGACATCGCCCTTCTTGAGCGGATTGATGCCCAGATTGATCAGGCGGATACGCAGCGTGCCGTCGGCGCGGCCTTCGGCGAATGCGACGACGTTATCGCCCGCGCGCCGAACCGGAACCATGCTTTCTGTATCCGTCAGCAGAAGGATACGCGCGCTGCCCGATCCGGCTTCGAGCACGCGGCCGACGAGCCCGCGTTCCGAACGTACCGGCATGCCCGCGGTGACGCCATCCTCGCGCCCGACGGAAAGATAGGCATAGCGCCGCGTGCTGGAGGATGTGGAGCCGATCAGCCGGCCGGCGGCAATCGGCTTGAGGTCCCTGTCCTCGATCGCCAGCAGAGCCTTGAGGCGCGCATTCTCGGCCCGCACGGCATCCGCCTCCTTCAGGCGGATGCGGGCGATCTCCATCTCGTCGCGCAATTTCGCGTTCTGCGCTCCAGCCCGGAAATAGCCTGCGACGATATCGATCACACCATGGCCGCCTGTCCGTCCGCTGGCGCCCGCATCGCCGATAGGCGCAGCCACATCGCTCGCGCTGGTGCGCAGATCGGAAAAGAAACCGGGATTGAAGAGCGATACGACAAGCAGCACGGCGCCGATCAGCGCGCCGATGACGGCAACCGCGTAGCCCGTGAAAACGCTATACTGCGCCTTGCGGGAGAATCCGGAGTGACGAGATGTCGGCGGCGCCATTCGCGCCAGCTCCCTTCTGGGGTCTGTACCCTATGCCGGCACGGGCCCCACGCGCCGGGCGGTTGCCTGTCAGGCGGTCATCAACACGCCGCGGAACATCGGATCCTCCATCGCGCGCCCGGTGCCCAAGGCCACGCAGGAGAGCGGATCTTCCGCGATGCTGACCGGGAGGCCGGTTTCCTCGCGCAGATAGGCGTCCAGACCCTGGATCAGCGCACCGCCGCCAGTGAGAACGATACCCTGATCGACGATGTCGGCGGCAAGTTCCGGGGCGGTGTTTTCCAGCGCGATGCGCACGCCTTCGATGATCGCGCCGATCGGTTCGGACAGGGCTTCGGCGATATTCGCCTGATTGATCGTGATTTCCTTGGGTACGCCGTTGACCAGATCGCGGCCCTTCAGCGTGATCGGATCGCCCACGCCATCTTCCGGCACCACGGCGCAGCCATAGTCTTTCTTGATACGTTCGGCAGTGGCGTCGCCGATCAGGAGATTGTGATGCCGGCGGACATAGGAGACGATCGCTTCGTCCATCTTGTCGCCACCGGTGCGCACGCTGGTGGTGTAGGCGAGGCCGCGCAGGGACAGCACGGCGACTTCCGTGGTGCCGCCGCCGATATCGACCACCATCGAACCGACCGGCTCGGTCACCGGCATGTCGGCGCCGATCGCGGCGGCCATCGGTTCGAGGATCAGGAAGACTTCGCTGGCTCCGGCATTGGATGCCGCATCGCGAATGGCGCGGCGCTCAACCGAAGTGGAGCCCGAAGGCACGCAGATCACGATTTCGGGATAGCGGAACAGGCTGCGCTTGCCATGCACCTTGCGGATGAAGTGCTTGATCATCTCTTCCGCGATTTCGATGTCGGCGATCACGCCGTCACGCAGCGGGCGAATGGCTTCGATGCTGTCGGGCGTCTTGCCCATCATCATCTTCGCGTCATCGCCCACGGCCTTCACACGCTTCACGCCGTTGATCGTCTCGATCGCGACGACGGAAGGTTCATTGAGCACGATCCCGCGGTCCTGGACGTAGACGAGCGTGTTCGCCGTGCCCAGATCGATGGCCATGTTCTGCGAACCGAATTTGAAGAACTGCGAAAGAAAGGAACCCATCGACGAATCCGTATGATTTCCGGCCCTGATTCGCGATCGTCAGAGCGGAGGAGGAATGGCTAGAGGCGCGTCCTTAACGCAAGCAACCCGCAATCGCCAAAAATTTGTGTCGATAGGAAGGCAAGTTTTTCACCGTTCATCTCGAATTGGCGGTTCTTCGCCGCTAGGATGATGAAATGCCATCGATAAGGCGCCTTCCCGAGACACTGGTCAACCGTATCGCCGCTGGCGAAGTGGTCGAGCGTCCTTCCGCCGCGCTCAAGGAACTGGTGGAGAATGCGATCGATGCCGGCTCCACCCGGATCGATGTCGATCTGCGGGAAGGCGGCCTCACCCGGATCGAAGTGACCGACGACGGCTGCGGCATGACGCGCGACGATCTTTCGCTCGCGCTGGAACGGCATGCCACCTCCAAACTGCCTGACGATGCGATCGAACGGGTCGCCACTCTCGGCTTCCGGGGTGAAGCGCTGCCTTCGATTGCATCCGTCGCTTTGTTGACGCTCGAAAGCCGGGTGCGCGGGGCGGAGCAGGGCTGGAAGCGGGTCGTCGATCATGGCGATCTCGCCGAGGAAGGCCCGGCGGCGCTGCCCCCCGGCACGCGCGTGCGGGTCGAACGGCTGTTCGCCCGCGTCCCCGCGCGCCGCAAATTCCTGCGCAGCGCGCGGAGCGAATATGCCGCCTGCCTCGACGTGATGCGGCGGCTCGCGATGGCGCGGCCGGATATCGGCTTCACGCTGGAACATGATGGACGGCGCATCCTCTCGGTCCAGGGCGGGGAAGGGCTGGAGACCCGCGTCGCGCGGATCATCGCGCGCGAACTGGCCGACAACGGCGTGGCGATCGACCTGCAGCACGGGGAGATGCGGCTGACGGGCGTGGCCGGCCTGCCGACCTACAATCGCGGCGTGGCCGATCATCAATATCTCTTCGTCAATGGCCGTCCGGTGAAGGACCGGCTGCTGGTGGGGGCGGTGCGGGGCGCCTATGCCGAAATGCTCGCGCGCGATCGCCACGCGGTGCTGGCGCTGTTCCTCACCCTGCCGGCCGAGGATGTGGACGTGAACGTCCACCCGGCCAAGACCGAAGTCCGCTTCCGCGATTCCGCCGGGGTGCGTGGCTTCATCGTCTCCGCCTTGCGCGAAGCGCTGGCGAGCGGGGACCGGCGGAGCGCGCAGGCCCCCGCGGCCGAGGCGATGAGCCGCTGGCAGGTCGAGCCCGTCGCAGCGGAACCCGCGCCTGCACTGCGCTCGATCTTCACCGGCCGCGACTGGAGCGCGCCGTCATCCCGCGTGAGCGAAGCAGGGCAGGCCTGGCGCGCTTACGAGCGGGACGTGATGGCGACGCCAGCCGCCCGCGCCGAAATCGCCACGGAAGATCCGGGCGAGACCGAGGAGTATCCACTCGGCGTCGCGCGCGGTCAGGTGGCCAATACCTATATCGTGGCCGAAGCCCGGGACGGGCTCGTGATCGTCGACCAGCACGCCGCGCATGAACGGCTCGTGCTCGAACGTCTGCGCGCCGCGCGGGGAGATGAGGCTGCGCCACCTAGCCAGGCCTTGCTGATCCCGGAAGTGGTCGAGATGGATGAGCCCGATTGCGACCGGCTCGAACAGCATGCGGAGAAGTTCGCAGAGATGGGCCTGATGGTCGAACGCTTCGGCCCTGCCGCCATGCTGGTACGCGCGATGCCCGCTCCGCTCGCGAAAGGCGACCCGCATGCCCTGCTGCGCGACATGGCGGACGATCTCGCCAAGCATGGCGAAGCGCTGCTGCTGGGTGAGAAGATCGAACATATTCTGGCGACTATGGCCTGCCACGGCTCCGTCAGGGCCGGCAGACCCCTTTCCATCCCTGAAATGAATGCGTTATTGCGGGAAATGGAACGCACGCCGCGTTCCGGACAATGCAATCATGGCCGGCCGACATGGGTCAAGCTATCGATGCAGGATGTCGAGAAGCTGTTCGGGAGGCATTGATGCGGGAAGTGCAGGGGGTGATCGTCGGCCTTGCCGCGCTGGCGCTCTACGGCTGTGACAAGGATATCTCGCCCGAAGAACAGAACCGCATGGACGAACGGGACATCGCCATGGTGGAGAAAGCCAACAAGGCGCCGCCGCCGCTGCGCGAAGTCACGCCCGACCCGATTCTTGCGGGCGATCGTGAACGCTATGCGATCAAGCCCGGCGGTTGCAGCTTTTCCCCCGGCTTCAGTCTGAGCGAACGGATCGTCACGCTGCCGGTGGTGGCCTACGCCAAGATCGAAGGCGAAATGCAGCGCTTCGCCGCCGATGTCGGCAGCGCGGAAATGCCGGCAGGCACGCGCGCGCAATATTTCGGCAAGCTCTATTCGCTCCAACTCTCCGTCACGCAAGACACCGGCGAGGATCGCAAGCCCGCCGAGGCGGAAGGCAGCGTGATCCTGCGCGACGCGCAGGGCCGTGTGGTCTATAGCGGCGCCGGCACGGTCCATTGCGCGGATGAAGCCTTCCCGGCGGGCGGTCAGGGAGGCGGATAACGGCCGAAGCCGTGCAGCGCTAGATGGATAAGATAGCACGCCGGGCATGGAAGGAACGCAAGAGACGGCGGAACATTGATGAAGCGATCACTAATCCGAAATGGAGTAAATAGTGTGAAGCTTGGTTCCCTAGCTCTGGGCACTCTCCTCTGCGGAACCGCGTTCGGTTTCATCGCCAGCGGATCGATCACCACGATTCCCAAACAGGCTGGAGGCGACTCCATAAGTCCCGCGCCGATGCCAGACGGCAGCATGTACGCAACCGCGCAAGCCGATCTGCCCGACCATTATCCTCTCATCACCCGAAGCGGCCGGATCGAAGTGGAGGATCTATGGAAGCGCAGGCCTCTGCGCATGCGCCCTTATATGATCGACGAATTTGCGCGCGAGCCGGAGTTACTGGAAGCGCAGACCTATTCCGACGACCTCCCTGCGGACAATTCCAAAGAGACGCATGGTCACAGCCATGACGTGACTTCGACAGAGGGAGTCGAGGAAGGAAACGGTCTGACGGTCGAACGCGTTAAGTCGCAAGACATGGCGGCCGACAGTCGCATGGAGCCGATCGCGCTCGCCAGCGACCGTCCAATACGGGAACTTCCCTGACGAGAGCCGGAGGACGGGCTCCCTTACACGTTGAACTTGAAGTGCATCACGTCGCCGTCCTGCACGGCGTATTCCTTGCCTTCCTGCCGCAGCTTGCCGGCATCTTTCGCGGCCGTTTCCCCGCCCAGCGTGACGTAATCGTCATAAGCGATGGTTTCGGCGCGAATGAAGCCGCGTTGCATGTCGGAATGAATCTCGCCTGCCGCCTCGGGAGCTTTCGCGCCCTTGTGGACCGTCCAGGCGCGCGCTTCCTTGGGGCCGACGGTGAAGAAGGTCAGGAGCTGCAGCAGGTCGTAGCCTGAGCGGATGATCCGGGCGAGGCCGGTTTCGTGCAGGCCGAGCTCTTCAAGGAAGGCCAGCCGTTCATCGGGCTCCATGCCCACCAGATCGGCTTCGATCGCGGCGGAGACGATCACTGCCTGGGCGCCTTCGGCCTTGGCCTTCTCGAACACGCGGGCGGAGAAGTCATTCCCGGTGGCCGCGGCTTCTTCCTCGACATTGCAGACATAGAGCACGGGCTTGGCGGTCAGGAGCTGGGCCTGGGCGAAGACGCGGGCTTCCTCCTCGTCCCTGGGCTGGGTGAGGCGGGCTGGCTTGCCTTCGCGCAGCAGGTCGAGCGCTTGGCCGAGGACGGAGGCGATCAGCTTCGATTCCTTGTCGCCCTGCGCGGCCTTCTTCTGGGCGGCGGGGACGCGCTTTTCGAGACTTTCTAGATCCGACAGCATCAGTTCGGTCTCCACCGTATCCGCGTCTGAAATCGGATCGACCCTGTTGTCGACATGCTGGATGTCGTCATTCTCGAAGCAGCGCAGCACATGGATGATCGCATCCACTTCGCGGATATTGCCGAGGAACTGGTTGCCGAGCCCTTCGCCCTTCGATGCGCCGCGCACCAGGCCGGCAATGTCGACGAAAGCGAGCTGGGTGGGGATGGTCTTGGCGGAGGAGGCGATGGCGGCGAGCTTGTCGAGCCGTGGATCGGGCACGCCGACCTGGCCGACATTCGGCTCGATCGTGCAGAACGGATAGTTCGCCGCCTGCGCCGCCTGCGTTTCGGTCAGCGCATTGAACAGCGTCGATTTGCCGACATTGGGCAGGCCCACGATCCCGCAACGGAAACCCATGAAAAACTCCGGTTGAATGACAGGCGCGCGCCTTAGCGGTACATGGTGGGAAAGGCCAGCATCTCCGGCGCATGGGCCATTGGCGCTCGCGGGATGGACTTGATATAGGTCAAGGCGCGCGGCGGGAGGCGCACTATTGCCCGGGAATAAGTCGGCTTCTAAGGCTTGCTTCGCATGCCGGTCTACGCCGATAGGCGCGCGTTACGTTGTTTAAGGACGGATATTCCGCTTGGCACAGACATTCCAGAAACTGCAGCTCGCCTTCGCGACCCCGTTGGTCACCTACATGATCGACGATGCCGAGCGCATCAATGCGGCACTCCTGAAGGAAATCGATCAGCGTCGCGCGGCGGAAGCCGGCATGGTCCGTTCCAACCGCAGTGGCTGGCACAGCGACCTCGATTTCTTCGCTCGCAAGGAACCCGCCCATCGCGAGCTGGCGAAGGCGATCATGCTCTCGCTGGCCGACGCCACGCGCCGCATCGCGGCGAAAGGGACGGATCTCACCAAGATGCGCCTCGAATGCGATGGCTGGGTGAATGTGAATCCGGATGGCGGCTACAATGTACCGCACGATCATCCCGGAGCATTCTGGTCGGCCGCCTATTATGTTTATGTCCCCCAGGGGCGCGAAGGCACGCCGGACGGGGCAATCGAGTTTATCGATCATCGCTCGGCTCCCCCCGGTCAGGGATTGGTCCAGTCGCCCTATCATCGCGGGCTGATCACACTGAAGCCGGCGGCCGGCATGCTGATCGTCTTCCCCAGCACTCTCAAGCATTGGGTCCATCCCAACCGTTCGGACGAGGAACGCGTGACGATCGCGATCAACGCGAAAGTCGCCATCGATCCGGCAAAGGCCAAGGAAGTCCAGCAGGACGAATTGAAGAATACGCTGCCTGAGAATCCCCCCGGCCCGTCCGATGTGCCCGAAGTTCCGGAAACACAGGACAAGGCGGAACCTCCAAAGGCGAAGCCCGCAGGGAAGAGCCGGGCGAAAGTGAAGGCTTAAGCATACCAGTCATTGCGAGGACCGAAGGTCCGCGGCAATCCAAAGCTCAACGCGCGATGCTCAGGATTGCTTCGCTCCGCTCGCAATGACGGTCGTAAGGATCAATCCGCCAGCCGCAGCGCCAACTCGCTCATGAAGCGCGGATCGTCCCCGCGCGCGAGCCATTCCGCCTCGGCCCCGATCGCACCCAGCATGGCGACGAGATCGTCCTGCTCCGCCTTGGCGTAATTGCCGAGCACGTAGCCCGTCACCCGGTCCTTGTGGCCGGGATGGCCGATCCCGATGCGCACGCGGCGGAAATCGGGGCCCAAGTGATTGTCGATCGAGCGCAGCCCATTATGACCCGCCGTGCCGCCACCCTGCTTCACCTTGACCTTGAAGGGGGCGAGATCGAGCTCGTCATGAAAGACGGTCAGCGCGTCCGTATCCAGCTTGTAGAAACGCATCGCTTCGCCCACGGCGCGCCCGCTTTCGTTCATGAAGGTGGCGGGCTTCAGCAGGACGATCTTGTCGCTGCCGATGCGGCCTTCCTGCACCCAGCCGGAGAACTTCTTCTGCACCGCGCCGAAGCCGTGCATCTCGGCGATGACGTCCAGCGCCATGAAGCCGACATTGTGCCGGTGCATCGCATATTGCGGACCAGGATTTCCGAGACCGACCCAGAGCTGCATGACATTCCTTCAGACACAAAAACGCCGGCCACGCGATAACGGGGCCGGCGCCTTTGTTCGCTACGGAAGAGGAAGGATCAAGCCTCCGCTTCACCGCCTTCGGCTTCACCGGCTTCGGTGTTCGTGTCGCCCGTAGCCGCCTTCAGAGCAGAAGGCGCCACGATCGTCGCGATGGTGAAGTCGCGATCGGTGATCGCGCTTTCCGAGCCGGACGGCAGCTTGACGTTGCTGATGTGGATGGAATCGCCCACATCGGTGCCGGTCACGTCGATCTCGATTTCCGACGGAATCTTGTCCGCATCGCAGATCAGGTCGAGCTCGTGACGCACAATGTTGAGCACGCCGCCCTTCTTGAGGCCGGGCGAGGCTTCTTCGTTGGTGAACACCACCGGCACATGGACTTCGACCTTGGCGTTCTTCGCGAGACGCAGGAAGTCGACATGCAGTGGGCGGTCGCTCACCGGGTGGAAGGCGACGTCCTTGGGCAGGGTACGCAAGGTCTTGCCGCCGGTTTCGATCATCACGATCGAGTTCATGAAGTGGCCGGTGCCCAGCTGGCGGACCAGTTCCTTCTCCTCGACGTGGATCGCCACGGGATCTTCATTGCCGCCATAGATCACGGCGGGGACACGGCCATCGCGGCGCAGTGCACGGGAGGCTCCCTTGCCAGCCCGTTCGCGCGCTTCGGCCGGCAGGGTCAGAGCATCGCTCATAGTACTTGCCTTTCGAATACAGGTTACATCTGTCTTCCCGCCACGCCTCCAGGGATGACCATGGCCGGGAAGCGCGCGCCCCTATAGGGAAACGGGCGCGAAGGCAAGCTTCGCGCGTCCCGCCGTCATTGCGAGCGGCCATCGGCCGCGAAGCAATCCAGAACGTCGCAAGCCGGACTCTGGATTGCCGCGGACCTTCGGTCCTCGCAATGACGACGAGGTTACTGCACCCGTTTCACCTTCCAGCCTTTCTTCTCCAGCATCGCCGGCACGCCGTCCGGCCCGGCGAGATGCGCCGCGCCCACGGCCACGAACGGCTTCCATCCCTTGCCCAGCATCACTTCGACCTGCCCCGTCCATGCCCGGTTGCGGCCCACCAACAACGCTTCACGCAGTTCCTTGTCGGCCAGCATGCCGCTCTTCGTCTCGCGCGTAATCGCGATCATGTTGCCGTCGCGCCAGTAGCGGGTGAGTTGCCGCTCGTTCGCTTCCATCTTGCCGGCATCGGCCAGAACGGCGTCCAGCAGATTGCGCTGATCGCGCTCGGGCAGGGCATCGAACACGCCTAGCTGCCGTCGCGCGCCTTCCAGTTCCAGCACCGGCTTACCGGCTTCGAGCTTCATCAATGCCCGGTCGACGCCGTTTTCAGAGCGGCCCTTATTGGCGCTCTGGGCGATGATCAGCGCGGCCGCCCAGGTCTCCACATCGCGGAAATCGGTGTCCAGCATGGCGGCATCGTCCAGCAGCCCGGCGAGAGCGACGCGGTTCTTGACCGCCACGCGCTGCGACAGAGGCATCTGGCCCGGCGTCCGGCCAAGGCTGTTGAAGATCTTCTCCAGCGCCGCACGATCATCCAGCGTCGCGATCTCCAGCACCAGGCGGTCCGACTGCGCCAGCGCCGCATCAAGCTTCTTCGTACGCCAGAGCATTCCGTCGGGCAGCGAATGGATCGTGCCGAACAGCCAGCCCCGCTCTCCCTTCGGCCCGCTCACTTCCCACAGCGCCGGCTTGGGCGGCGAGCCTTTCTCACGCACGCCGCAAGCGGCGAGCAGCAGCGCGCCGGACAGCGCCAGCAGGATGCGGAACATCATTGCACGCGGGAACTGGCTATGCCGCGAGAGGCCAGCACGTCCTGCACGCTCTTCTTGCCCGCCAGATGGCCCGCACCCACCGCCATGAACACCGTGCCCGGCTTTGCGAGCCTTTGCTGGATCCAGTCGGCCCAGTTGCGATTGCGGGAATAGAGCAGGCGTTCGGCGAATTGCGGATCGTCGTCGCCGGAATTCATCAATTCCGCCAGCCCTTCCGCATCGCCTTTCAGCCATTCGGCCAGCATGGCGTTCAATGAATTAAGCTGTTCCGGCGCGCTTTTCACCACTTCGCCGAGATATTTGAGCTGTGCGTCCATCGGCAGCGTGTCGAACAGGTCGAGCTGGAAGTCGACCGTTTCGAGCGCGTCCCGGCGCTTGGTGGAGGCGAGGCGGCTGTTGAGCACCTGTTCCACGCCCGCTTCTGGCGAGAAACCGCCCTTCATGATCGGCAGGAGGGAGAGCATCAGCCCCGCGCTCCACGGCTTCATCCGATCGAGCGCCTGGGGCGGAAGTCCCGCCGCTGCCAGCACCTGTTCGAAATCCGCGCGCTCCTTGGGCTTCATCATGCTGCGCAGCGTCTGTCCGGCCGGCAAGGCCCCCTTCTGGAGCAGGCTCTTCTGCAACGCGGCCTGTGAGGACAGATCGACTTCCGTCACCAGTTCGTCGGCCGAATCGATCGCCTGGGCAAGCTTGCCGTCCAGCCATGGCAGTCCGCCCGGAAGGGCATGAAGAGTGCCGAAGAGGTAGATCGTCGTATCCTCGTCCGACACCTTCCACAGCGCCGGGCCGGCCTTGTCGCCTTCGACGACGAGGTGCCCGCCGGAATTCTCGACGGTGAGGCCGCTGGCGGCAGGCTGGTCGGCTGCGGCGGGCGAGGCGAGGGCGATCGCACCGGCGCCGAAAGCGCGCGCGATTCGTTTGAGGAGCCGGATCATGGGCACGATGTGTGCGCAACGGGCGGTTGCATCAAGGTGAACGGGGAAACTCGAACCCACTCGCCATCCCAGCGAAGGCTTGGATCTTTTCCGAGGACACGCCAAGCCGATCCAGATCCCAGCCTTCGCTGACGGAAGGGGGTTGGGATGACGGGGGGCTCCGGATGACGGAGTTTGGGGCGGGCAGCCTCCGCTTGACCCATCCCCGCCCATCGGCCATTGCGCGGCCCATGAAAAGGGACGGTACTCTGAGCTTTCAGGAGATGATCCTCACGCTCCATTCCTATTGGAGCGCGAAGGGCTGCCTGATCCTGCAGCCCTATGACATGCGGATGGGCGCGGGCACGTTCCACCCGGCGACCACCTTGCGCGCGCTCGGGCCGGAACCGTGGAAAGCCGCCTATGTACAGCCCTCTCGCCGCCCGACCGATGGCCGCTATGGCGAGAACCCCAACCGCCTGCAGCACTACTACCAGTACCAGGTGATCCTGAAGCCAAACCCGGAAAACCTGCAGGAACTCTATCTCGAAAGCCTCGCCGCGATCGGAGTCGATCCGCTGGCGCACGATATCCGCTTCGTGGAGGATGACTGGGAAAGCCCCACGCTGGGCGCCTGGGGGCTGGGCTGGGAAGTCTGGTGCGACGGGATGGAAGTGACCCAGTTCACCTATTTCCAGCAGGTCGGCGGGTTCGACTGCAAGCCGGTGGCGGGCGAGCTGACCTACGGGCTCGAACGCCTGGCGATGTATATCCAGGGCGTCGACAACGTCTACGATCTCGCCTTCAACGATTCCGGTGTGACCTATGGGGACGTCTTCCTGCGCAACGAGCAGGAACTCTCGAAATACAATTTCGAGATCGCGGACACCGAACAGCTCTTCAAGGGCTTCCAGCATGCGGAAGCCGAGGCCCAGCGCTGCATCGAAGCGAAGATTCCGCTCGCCGCCTATGACCAGACGATCGAAGCCAGCCACCTGTTCAACCTGTTGCAGGCGCGCGGCGTGATCAGCGTGCAGGAACGCGCCAGCTATATCGGCCGCGTGCGCGATCTCGCCAAGGGATCATGCCAGGCCTGGATCGAGAAGAACGAGGCGGAATGGGTCGCGAAGTTCCCGGGATGGACGGTATGAGCGGATGCACCAATTCCGTCATCCCAGCGAAGGTTGGGATCTCTCATGGTCGAGCACGAGGCCCCAGCCTGCCCGGAGGGCAGTTTATCCTGAGCGGCTGCCTTGGCAGCCAGCCGAAGGACTGGGGCTGCGGAGGAAATCATGACTGATTTCCTCCTTGAGCTCCGCTGCGAGGAAATTCCTGCCCGCATGCAGAAAGGCGCACGCGCCGATCTGGAGAAGCTGTTTCGCGAGCAGCTGTCCGCCGCTGGGGTCACGCCCGGCGCCATCACCACCTGGTCCACGCCGCGCCGCCTGGCGCTGATCGCGCGTGGCCTGCCTGCCGCGACCGAGGCGGTGAGCGAGGAGACCAAGGGCCCGCGTTCCTCCGCGCCGCCGCAGGCGCTGGAAGGCTTCCTGCGCAAAACCGGCCTCACGCAGGACCGGCTCGAAGAGCGTGATGGTGTCTATTACGCCGTGGTGGAAAAGCCCGGACGCGCGGTGAAGGACGTGCTGGCGGACGCCATCCCGGCGATCATCCGCACCTTTCCGTGGCCGAAATCGATGCGCTGGGGCAAGGCTTCGATCTCCACCGAAAGCCCGCGCTGGGTGCGCCCGCTGTCGGGCATCGTCGCGATCTTCGGCGAGGATCTGGTGGAATGCCAAGCTGCCGGACTCACATCCGGCTACGCGACGCTCGGCCACCGTTTCCATTGCCCGGGCGAGATCACCATCGGTTCGGCCGAGGATTACCAGGAAAAGCTGCGTGCCTGCCATGTGATCGTGGATCACGCGGAACGCGAGGCGCTGATTCGCGCCAACGCCGCCCAGGCCGCGCGCGATGCGGGGCTCGAACTGGTCGAGGATGAAGGGCTGGTGGTGGAAAATGCCGGCCTCACCGAATGGCCGGTGCCGCTGCTCGGCCGCTTCGATTCCGCATTCCTCGAAGTGCCGGAAGAAGTGATCCAGCTGACTGCGCGGATCAACCAGAAGTATTTCATCTGCCGCGACAGCGCCGGCAAGCTCGCCAACGCCTTCGTCTGCACGGCGAACATCGCGGCGCGCGACGATGGGGCCGCGATCGTGGCGGGGAACCAGAAAGTGCTCGCCGCCCGGCTTTCGGACGCGAAGTTCTTCTGGGAACAGGATCGCAAGGTGCCGCTGGCCCGCCAAGCGGAGAAGCTTTCGCGGATCACCTTCCATGAGAAGCTGGGCACCGTGGCCGACAAGGTGGAGCGGGTGGCAAAGCTTGTTCGTTGGCTGGTGGAAGAGGGCATCGTCACTTCCACGGGAGCCCCCGCGCAGGCGGGGGCCTCAGGCCTTGGCACGCAACCGACCGAGGTCCCCGCCTTCGCGGGGACTCAGGAGGAACTCGCCGACCTCGCCGAACAGGCCGCCCGTCTCGCCAAGGCCGATCTCGTCACCGAAATGGTCGGCGAATTCCCCGAATTGCAGGGCCTGATGGGTGGCTATTACGCCCGCGCCGAAGGCCTGTCCGATGCGGTGGCCGATGCGGTGCGCGATCACTACAAGCCGGTGGGGCAGGGCGATGACGTGCCGACCGCCCCGGTGACCGTGGCGGTGGCACTGGCGGACAAGCTGGATACGATCGCGGCGTTTTTCGGCATCGATCAGAAGCCGACCGGTTCGAAAGATCCATTTGCCCTGCGCCGTGCCGCGCTTGGCAGCATCGAACTGATCAGCCGGTCCAAACTGCGCCTTCCCTTGACGCCTGCGATCCGTGGCGCTCTCGCCAATCGTGCGGGCCAGTCCGGCAATGCAGCCGATGCGCATAAGCTTGATCGGGCTGCGATCGAAGTGCTCGACTTCTTCGCTGACCGCCTCAAGGTTCAGCAGAAGGAAGCCGGCGTTCGCCACGACCTGATCGACGCGGTGTTCGCGCTCGGCGGGGAGGACGATCTCGTCCGGCTGCTTGCCCGCGTCCATGCGCTCCAGGCCTTCGTCGGCACGGAAGACGGGGCGAACCTCCTCGCCGGTTACAAGCGGGCGGCCAATATCCTCAGGAAGGAAAGTTTCCAGGGCGGTGCGCTCGAACCGCATACGGGCGAGGAAGATCCGCTCGCGGTCGTCGACGATCCGGACATGAAAGCCGTCGTCGCAGCGCGGCTCGAGGCGAAGAAAACGCTTTCCTACACGCCCGAGGTCGCGGAAAAGGCATTGATGGATGCGCTCGATTTTGCCGAGCCCCGCGCGGGCGATGCCGTGAAGGCTGAGGACTTTGCCGCTGCCATGGCCGCACTCGCCAGCCTGCGTGCGCCGATCGACGCGTTCTTCGACAATGTCACCGTGAATGACGAGGATACGGCTAAGCGCGAAAACCGTCTCGCGCTGCTTGATCGCTTTCGTGCTGCAGTGCACAATGTAGCCGATTTCTCGCGGATCGAGGGGTAGTCCTTAACTCCCTCAGGACAGTGTCAACTGTGTCAACCTGTTAAGTTTCTCAGGAGTTCAGATGAACAAGACCGTCTATGAGTTCGGCGGGGGAGTTGTTCAGGATGATGACCGGGCAAGGGACAAGACCCTGCTCGGCGGCAAGGGAGCGAATCTCGCGGAAATGGCGGGCATCGGCCTGCCGGTGCCGCCGGGCTTCACCATCACGACCGAGATCTGCACGCGCTATCTGGCGGAAGGCGGCGCGTTCGACGATGCGCTGAAGGCCGACGTCGAGAAAGCGCTCGCCCATGTGGAGCGGGTAGCGGGCAAGAAATTCGGCGATCCGGCCGATCCGCTGCTCGTTTCCGTCCGCTCCGGTGCGCGAGTCTCCATGCCGGGCATGATGGACACGGTGCTCAATCTCGGCCTCAATGACGAGACGGTGGAAGGCCTGGCCGCCACCAGCGGCGACGAGCGCTTCGCCTGGGACAGCTATCGCCGCTTCATCCAGATGTATTCCGACGTCGTGCTCGGCCTCGATCACGGACTGTTCGAAGAAGCTCTGGAGATGGCCAAGGAAGACAATGGCTTCTACGCCGATGTCGATATGCAGGCCGAACACTGGAAGGTGCTGGTCTCGGAATACAAGAAGATCGTCGAGACGGAGCTTGGCAAGCCTTTCCCCACGGATGTCTTTGAACAACTTTGGGGCGCCATCGCTGCCGTGTTCGACAGCTGGGATTCCGACCGGGCCAAGGTCTATCGCCGCCTGAACGACATCCCGGGTGACTGGGGCACGGCGGTCAATGTCCAAGCGATGGTCTTCGGCAATATGGGCGATACCAGCGCCACCGGCGTCGCTTTCACCCGCGATCCGGCAACCGGGGAGCGCGCCTATTTCGGCGAATGGCTGGTGAACGCGCAGGGCGAAGATGTCGTGGCCGGCATCCGCACGCCGCAATATCTGACCCACGCCGCGCGTGAGCGGGCGGGGGCCAAGCCGCTCTCGATGGAAGAGGCGATGCCCGAGGCCTATGCCGAGCTTGCCCGCGTCTTCGACCTGCTGGAACGTCATTACCGCGACATGCAGGACATCGAGTTCACGGTGGAGCGCGGCAAGCTGTGGATTCTCCAGACCCGCAGCGGCAAGCGCACGGCCACTGCCGCGCTGCGCATGGCGGTGGACATGGCCGGCGAAGGGCTGATCGACGAGAGGACCGCGATCCTGCGCGTCGATCCGATGGCGCTGGACCAGTTGCTGCATCCCACGCTCGATCCCACGGCCCCGCGCGATGTGCTGACCCGCGCCCTGCCGGCCTCGCCCGGTGCGGCCTCCGGCGCGATCGTGCTCGATGCCGAGACGGCGGAACAGCGCGCCGCGATCGGCGACAGAGTGATCCTCGTCCGGGTGGAGACCAGCCCGGAGGACATCCACGGCATGCATGCGGCGAAGGGCATCCTGACCGCCCGTGGCGGAATGACGAGCCATGCTGCCGTGGTCGCGCGCGGCATGGGCCGACCCTGCGTCTCGGGCGCATCGGCGGTCACGATCGACATGGCGAGCCGCACGCTGAAGATCGGCGGACGTGAATTCAGCGAGGGCGACCGCATCACGCTGGACGGCAGCACCGGCGAAGTGATGGCGGGCGAAGTGCCGACGATCGAGCCGGAACTGGCCGGCGATTTCGCCACGCTGATGGAATGGGCCGACCGCCATCGCCGGATGCGCGTGCGCACCAATGCGGAAACGCCCAAGGACTGCCAGCTTGCCCGCCAGTTCGGCGCGGAAGGGGTGGGGCTGTGCCGCACGGAGCATATGTTCTTCGACGCGAGTCGGATCGCCGCCGTGCGCCAGATGATCCTGGCGGACGACGAGGCGGGCCGCCGCGCGGCGCTGGCCAAGTTGCTGCCGGAACAACGCAAGGATTTCCGGGATATCTTCGCGATCATGGCCGGCCTGCCGGTCACCATCCGCCTGCTCGACCCGCCGCTCCAC
>CAMLQG010000080.1 GCA_946482075.1 uncultured Erythrobacteraceae bacterium | reverse complement strand
ACACCTCCACCTTGGCACATCGATGCCGCCGGGGGGCGTCCACCCCATCACCCAAAGTGGACATCTTTCCCCAATGCCGAGCTCGATTGGAGGGAACTTCGTCACCAATCCCCTCGCACCAGATCCGCGGCCTTTTCCGCGATCATGATGGTCGGCGCGTGCGTGTTGCCCGACGTGATCCCCGGCATCACCGAGGCATCCACCACGCGCAGGCCCTGAAGGCCCTTCACGCGCAGCTGGCTGTCGACCACGGTCATCGGATCGCTGTCCGGACCCATCTTGCAGGTGCCGCAGAAGTGATAGCCGCTCAGCCCCTGGCGGCGGGCATAGTCCATCAGCTCGTCATCGCTCTGGACGGAGGGGCCCGGCATCATCTCTTCCACCACGTAGCGGCCGAGCGCTTTCGTCTTGAGCAGTTCGCGGATCAGCTTCTGCCCCGAGAGCAGCACACGCCGGTCCTTGTCCGAGGACAGGTAGTTGGGCTGGATTGCCGGCGCTTCGAACAGGTCGCGCGAACGGGCGCGGACATAGCCGGTGCTTTCGGGACGCAGCTGCCACGCACCGAGCGTCATGCCCGGCACCACGTCGAGCTTGCCGAGGAAGCCTTCGCGGAAGCTGCCGGGGGTGAACGTGACCAGCATGTCCGGTCGGTCGAGCGACGGGTCGGATTTCCAGAAGATATTGCCCAGCACCACGCCCATGCCGATGATGCTCGGGCGCTGGAGCAGCCAGTTGATGCCCTGGCCGATCAGGCGCGGCCCGCGCGCCATATCGTTGATCGTGACTGCGCCTTTCACTTTCACTACGGTGCGCGGGGTGAAATGGTCGTTGAGGTTTTCCCCCACGCCATCGAGCGCCTGGACCACCGGCGCGCCGATACTGCGCAGCAATTCCGGATTGCCGACGCCGGACACCTGCAGCAGGCGCGGCGTGTTGATCGCGCCGCCGCACAGGATCACTTCGCGCGCGGCTTTCACCACTTGCGTGCTTGCGCCCTTGTCCTGCGTGTAGTGGATGCCCATCGCGCGCGTGCCTTCGAACAGCACTTCGGTGGCGCGCGCATCGGTGCGCAGGTCGATCGCGCCGCTCTTCAATGCCTGCTTCAGAAACGCCTGTGCCGGTGCCTTCCGCATGCCGCGCCCGATATTGTACTGGTACACGCCGGCGCCCGCCTGATCGCCAGCATTGTAGTCGACGTTGCGGGGTATGCCGACTTCCTGCGCTGCGCCCAGGAACGCATCGACCAGCTCGTTCTTCAGGTCGAGCGCGAAGACCGGCATGTCACCCATGTCGCCGCGCCAGGTGTCGCCACCCTTGCGCCAGCGCTCGCTCTTGCGGAAATAGGGCAGAACATCGTCGTAACCCCAGCCCGGATTGCCCATCTGCGCCCAGCGATTGAAATCATCCGCTTGGCCCCGGACATAGACCATCCCGTTGATCGCCCCCGATCCGCCCACGACGCGACCCTGCAATGCGGGCACCACGCGATCGTTGATGCTCGGTACGGGCTCGGTCTGAAAGCCCCAGGTCAGTTTGGGATCGAAGATCACCTTGATGAAGCCCGCCGGGATGGAGAGGAACGGGTTGGTGTCGCGCGGGCCCGCTTCGAGCAGGCAGATGCGTATGCCCGGGATTTCCGAGAGGCGCGAAGCGAGCGTGGATCCGGCAGAACCGGCGCCGACGATCACGTAGTCGAAGATGTCCGCGTCGTCGCTCATGACGCGGTCCCTCCCGCCGATGCGGCGATGTCGCGCCCGATGATCAGCTTCTGCACTTCGGATGCGCCTTCGTAGATCCGCATCGGCCGGATTTCGCGATAGAGCCGTTCCACCACCGAGCCGTGCAGCACGCCCATCCCGCCGAAGAGCTGGACGGCATCGTCGATAACCTGCTGCGCGGCTTCGGTGGCGACCATCTTGGCCATCGAGACTTCGCGCGTGCAACGGCCGCGGCCGCTATCCTTGGCCCATGCCGCGCGCTGGACGAGAAGCGCGGCGCCCTCGATCGCGGTCGCCATGTCGGCGAGCTTGCTCTGCACGCCTTCCATCGCGTTCATCGGCTTGCCGAACATCGCGCGGCCGGCGGTGCGCGCTACCGCTTCATCCAGCGCCCGGCGCGCGAAGCCGAGGGCGGCCGCCCCCACCGAGGCGCGGAAGATGTCGAAGGTGGCCATGGCGAGCTTGAAGCCGCCGCCCGCCGTGCCGATCAGGCGGTCGCCCGACACGCGGCAATCCTTCAATGACAGGCTGCCGCCGGGATGGGCCGCGACATAGCGCTGCTGTTCGGTCGTCAGGCCCGGCGCATCGGCATCCACGAGGAAGGCGGAAAGTCCGCGCGATCCGGGCGCCTCGCCGGTGCGCGCGACGATCACGTAGTGGTCCGCGATCCCCGCATTGGTGATGTAGGTCTTCTCGCCGTTCAACATCCAGCCGTCGCGATACTTCGCAGCGCTGGTCGTGATGTTGGCGACATCTGATCCGGCGACGGGTTCGGTCAGGGCGAAGGCGGCGATGGTCTTGCCGGAGCGGGCGGAAGCGAGCGCTGCGGCATCGGGATCGCCCGCCAGGATGAACGCCGCCGTGCCGATGCCCTGCATGATGAAGGCGCTGTCCGCCAGACCGCCGCTGCGATAGGCGACGATCTCGCGCACCAGGCAGATGGAGCGCAGGTCGAAGGCCTGGCCGGGCTTGGGCACGACGAATTCCAGCAAGCCCTGATCGGCCATCGATGTGAGCAGAGTGCGCACGGGCTGTTCGAAATCCTCGCTGTCATGATCGATATGCGGGATGTCCCAGGCGAGCAGCCTTGCGGCCAGCGTGCGGTGGCGATCTTCGTAGAAAGGGGTGTCCCACAGGGGCGAACGGCTCATGCTGCGTCCTCGATGATGCGGAAACGGGGAACGGCGCCGCCTTCCACGCGATCGAACAGCACGCGCACGCGCGCGCCGGCGACGATCGCCTCGATCGGGCTTTCCACGATATTGGTGATGAGGCGAATGCCGGGCGCGCTATCGAGTTCGACCACGGCCGGCACATAGGGGATGCAGTCCTCCAACTCCGGCATGATCGCGCGTTCGACCACCGTGTAGGTGTAGAGCGTGCCGGTGCCGGGGATGTCGGTCCAGTCCACGTCCTGCGACCGGCAATTGGGGCAGAAGGGCGTCGGCGGCATGCGGAAGCGGCCGCATTGGCCGCAACGGCAGACTGTCAGCTTGCTTTGGCTGGCGGCCTCCCAGAAGGGTGCGGTCCAGGCATCGCTGACGATGGCGAACAGGCTGTCGGGCGGTCGCTTGGCGATCCGGGTCATGCCGCGTCGCTCCGCAGGATCAGGCCGCTGACGGGCAGGTTGGAAGGCCCCCCGGTGACGAGGCAGAACCTGGCATCCGCCACCTGGTTGAACGCGGTGCCGCGCAGTTGCTCCACCGCCTCGCGCACATGGCTCATCCCCCAGATGTAGCCGCCGGAAAGCTGGCCGCCATCGGTGTTGATCGGCAGGCTGCCGTCGCGTCTTATCGCGCCGCTGGCCACGAAAGGTCCGCCTTCGCCCTTGCCGCAGAAGTCGTAGTCCTCGATCTGCATGATGACCTGCGAGGTGAAGTGATCGTAGATCTGGGCGACGTCGATCCCGTCCGGTCCGACATCGCTCTCGGCATAGAGCCGCTTGGCGATGGAGGCGTGGCCGGAAGACGCGAAGCTCTCGTCAGGCATGTTCATCCAGTAGATCGAGCGGCCCCAA
This sequence comes from uncultured Erythrobacteraceae bacterium, assembly GCA_946482075.1. The sequence continues at coordinate 12,921 of CAMLQG010000080.1, read as the reverse complement.
TCGACCGAAGCGCCATGCGCGCAGGCATGGATATGAACGGGCGTGGCCTTCAGGTCGCGCGCGCGTTCGGTGCCGGTGAGGATCACCGCTACTGCGCCATCCGTCTCCAGGCAGAAGTCGAACAGGCAATGCGGACTGGAGATCATCGGCGCGGCGAAATAGTCCTCGCGCGTGAGCGGCTTCTGCATCCGCGCATCGGGATGGCCTACCGCATTGGCGCGGATCGCCATCGCCACTTCGGCGAAGTGATCGCGCGTGGTGCCGTAAAGGTCCATGTGCCGCCGGGCGAGGAGAGCGAACATGTGCCCCGGCCCGACGAGTCCCGCGCTCTGGTAGAACACGCTTTCCGCCGTCGCATCGTAAGTGGACGGCATCGCGCCATAGCGCAGCGCGGCCTGCTGCACGCCGCCGACGCAGACCACGGTCTTCGCCATGCCGGATACGATCGCCGCCGCGCCAAGCCCGATGGCGCCCGCCGATCCGCCGCCGCTGCCGGTCAGCGTGGCGCTGAAGCTCACGTCCTTCAGGCCGAGCGTTTCCTGGATATAGCCCGTATCGAACCCGCCTGCGAAATAGGCGAAGCCGTCGATATCCGGCACGTCGATCCCGGCATCGTCGGCGGCCGCGATGATCGCCTTGCAAACGAGTTCGTCCAGCGTCTGGGGCAGGGACTGGCCGCGCCTGTAATAGGGCGTCGCGCCGAGACCGACGATCGCGGCTTTTTCCCGTATCGAGAAGCCTGCGCTCACCGCCGGCTCTCGGTCGGCGAAGGCACTGTGCTCCACTTGCCGCCACCGGCTACGAGATCGGGGGTGAGCTTGCCGTCCAGCACCGCCATGTCCTCTTGGCTAAGCGCGATATCCACCGCGCCTGCATTCTCATCGAGATAGCGGACGGTCTTGGTGCCGGGAATGGGGACGATATCGCTGCCCTTGGCGTTCAGCCAGGCGAGCGCGACCTGGCCCGGCCGCGCGCCGTAATGATCGGCGATGCGCGCCACCTCGTCCACCAGGGCGAGATTGGCGGGCAGGTTCTCGGTCGAGAAGATCGGGGCGTTGCGGCGCAGATCGTCGGGCGCGAGATCGTCCACCGAGCGGATGCGTCCACCCAGAATGCCCCGGCCCAGCGGGCTGTAGGGAAGAAAGGCAATGCCCAGTTCGCGGCAGGTCGGGAGAATCTGCGCCTCGACATCGCGCGAGAAGAGCGAATATTCCGATTGCAGCACGCTGATCGGATGCGTCGCATGGGCACGGCGCAGGATGTCGGCGGAGACTTCCGACAGGCCGATGCCCCTGATCTTGCCCGCGTCCACCAGCCGCGCCAGTCCGCCGATCACGTCCTCGATCGGCATGGCCGCATCATGACGGTGGACGTAGTAAAGATCGATGTGATCCGTGCCGAGGCGCTTGAGCGACGCTTCGCAAGCATCGCGGGCATGTCCGGGGCTGTTGTCCAACTCGCGGTCGTAAGTGCTGCCCACCGGGCCGTCCGGGTCGCGCAGGATGCCGAACTTGGTGGCGAGCAGCACCTTGCCGCGCTGGATCGTCTTCAGAAAGCGGCCGATGAGGTTTTCGTTTTCGCCCTTGCCGTAGAGGTCGGACGTGTCGAGATGATTGATGCCGAGTTCGACCGCACGCGCCAGGACGCGCTGCGATTCCGCCTCGTCGCTCGCGCCGTAGAATTCGGACATGCCCATGCAGCCGAGGCCCTGGATGGAGCTCTTGAGCCCTGATGCGCCCAGCGTAGTATAACGCATGGTCATCCTCCTCTCCTCCCGTCATGCTGAACTTGTTTCAGCATCCATCTCGCCCTGGGCACGGACGGCGCCTGGGTAGAAATGGACCCTGAAACAAGTTCAGGGTGACGAAGAGGTGAGGTTAGGCTCATCACAATCACGCCCGCTTGCGTTCGTCGGCCAGGCGGACTCCGGCTTTCACGCGGTCCCAGGTAGCGGATGTGTTGCCCAGTTCACGCAGAGCCTTCTTCTGCACTTTCTGCGAGGGGGTCTGCGGCAGCACGTCGATCACTTCGAGATAGCGCGGCACCATGAAGCCGGGCATGCGCGGATCGCACCAGGCGATGACATCCTCGAACACGACTTCCTGGCCTTCCACCGGCACTATGAAGGCCTTCACCTCATCCTCGCCGCCTTCCTCGTCCGCCTTGGCGGCGACCACGGCGCACTCGGCCACGGCCGGGTGCGAACGGACGACGGATTCGACTTCGAAAGAGGAGATGTTCTCACCCCGGCGGCGCAGGGCGTCCTTCACGCGGTCCACGAAGTAGTACCACCCGTTCGCGTCGCGCCGCAGCGCGTCGCCGGTGTGGAACCACAGGTTGCGCCAGGTCTCGACCGTCTTCTCCGGCATGGCGAGATAGCCGTCGCACATGATGAACGGCATCTTGGAGCGGACTACCAATTCGCCGATCTCGCCTTCGGGCACGTCCTCGTCCGTTTCCGGATCGACCAGGCGCACGTCGAAGAACTGGTCGACGAGCACGCCGGAAGCACCGGCCGGGCGGGGTGCGCCCCAAGGCGTCTGGAAGACGTTGGAAATCTCGGTCTGGCCGAAGCCGTCGACGAAGGTTTCCACCCCGAACCGCTCGGTGAACTTCGCGCCGAGGTCGGGCGCGAGCGGGGCGGCGTAGATGCGGGTGAGCTTGTGCGCCTTGTCGATGTCCGATGGCGGCTGCGCGAGGATGAAGGCCATCGTCGCGCCCAGGAGGTTGCATACGGTGCTGCCCGAACGATGGATGCGGCCGATGAAGTCAGACGCGCTGAAGCGTTCGTACAGCACGCAATGCGCGCCCGCGATCAGGCTGGGATAGACGGTGAGGAACTGCGCGTTCCCATGGAACAGGGGGAAGGCGGTGGAATAGACGTCCTGATCCGTCAAGCGGACGAGCTGGAGATCCTCCTCCGCGAAGAAGTAGAACTGGGAGTGCGACATGAGCACCCCCTTGGACAGGCCCGTGGTGCCCGAAGTGAACAGCACCGCCGCCGTATCGCGCGGGCCGACTGCTATGCCGAGATTCGACGCGTCATCCTCGTAGAGATCGTCGAACCGGCTGGTTGTCATTCGCCTGAATGGTGTGGCTTCCTCGTCGCCGATCAGGATCACGTGTTCGGCATGGGCGATCTCGTCTTCGATGAAGGCGAGGCGTTCCGACAGGGCCGGCGTGGTTACGATGATGCGTGGCTTGCTGAGGCCCACCTGGTGGCGCAGGAACTCGCCCTTGTAGCTGTCGCCCACAGTCACCTCGATCGCGCCCAATTTGGCCAGCGCCCACCCGGCGAAGATGTATTCCAGGCAGTTCGGCGCGAAAATGACGACGAAATCGCCTTTCTTGACCCCCATCTTCTGGAAGCCACGCGCCAGACGATTGGCGATGGCGTTCACTGCGGAGAAGCTGTGGGCCTTGCCGGCGTCGGTCCAGGACAGGCAAGGGCGGTCGGCGCGCACTTCCGCCTGGTGTTCGAGGATTCGGGGAAGCGTCCATTCCTCACGCGGGAAATGGGGTTCAAAGTGCGGATAGGTCAGGAAACCCTGGGCCATTTTCTGGAAGCCTCTCCCGTGGAGTTCATCGTTCGCCGATCGGGATACACGCAAACCTGTATAGACATCAACTGCAATTTGGGACTACACCCTCCGAAGGAAAGAAGCACATCCGCAGCCACGGGACGAGGCGTAAGAGACATGTCGCAGCAGCTCAAATTCACGGTGAACGGCAATCATTTCGTCCATGCCGGCGGGTTCGATGCCTTGATCGCTTTCACGCGCGAGGCCGAACGGCTCGGCTACGATTATCTACGCCTGGTCGATCATGTGGTGGGGATCGTCGCGGCCGAACACCCCGACCTGCCGCCCACGCCCTATACGCATGAGAGCGAGTTCCAGGAAGTGTTCACGCTGATGTCCTACCTGTCGGCGATCACCACCAAGATCGGCTTCCTGACCGGCGTGCTCGGCCTGCCGCAACGCCAGACGGCGTTGGTTGCCAAGCAGGCTGCGCAGGTGGATTACATGTCCGGCGGGCGCCTGATCCTGGGCGTGGGGATCGGCTACAACCACATCGAATTCGAAGCGATGGGCGAGGATTTCAAGACCCGCGGCGCGCGGGTGGAAGAACAGATCGAGGTGATGCGCGCATTATGGACGCAGGATGTCGTGAATTTCGAAGGCAAGTGGCATCGCTTGCGCCATGTGAACGTCAACCCGCTGCCGGTGCAGCGTCCGATCCCGATCTGGATGGGAGCGGGGCGTACTGCCCAGCCTGTGCCCCCGCCCAAGGTGATCGAGCGGATCGGGAAATATGCCGACGGCTTCATGCCGCTGTTCCGGATCGACGAGAGCACCGGGAAGCTGGAGCCGGACGCGATCGCGGCACTTGAGACGATCCGCAACGTGGCCGATGCGGCGGGGCGCGATCCCTCGGAGCTGCAGCTTGAAGTCGGCCTCTATCCTCACGGCAAGTCGGCGAATCTGGTGTTGGAGGAGATCGCCTATCTCCGGTCGATCGGCGTCACCCATGTCCATGCGCGCTTCCCCGATCGGGCGCTGGAGGAGCAGCTCGACTTCCTGCGCGGCTTCGCCGAAATCAGAGACCATCTGCTGCAATAGATCGCTACTCCGGTTCGCATGCTAAATGCCTCTTCCTGCAATAAAAAGAGGTAAGCCCGCCAATCCAGCAAGGTGCATTAGTCAAAAAGACATATCGCGGTCAAAAACAGCCGCTCGTTTCCCGACCGGTCGTTTGCTTCTATAACCGAAGCAATAAACAGGGAGGGGTACATGCAAATCATTGATTTTCGTCGCGTGTTGCTGGTCGCCACGGCTCTGCAGGGGCTGTCGTTCACAACCGCTGCGATGGCGCAGGATACGTCGAAGGCCTCTGCGGATCGGGGCAAGCTCGAGGAAATCGTTGTCACGGCGCGGCGGACGCAGGAATCGCTGATCGACGTTCCGGTTGCTGTGTCCGCGGTCAGTGCGCAGGAATTGCAGCGTAAGGCGGTTACCGATCTGGAGCGGATTTCGAAGCTCGTCCCGCAAGTGTCGCTCGTGGGGTCGCCTTCCGGCACCGGCGCCAGCTTCACGATCCGCGGTATCGGCACGCCATCGCTGGATCCGGGGCTGGAACAGAGCGTGATGATCATGCTCGACGGCACACCGATGACGCGCGGTCGCGTGATCCTGACCGGCATGTTCGATCTAGCGCAGGTCGAAGTGTTGAAGGGCCCGCAATCGCTCTTCTTCGGCAAGAACTCGCCCGCGGGCGTTGTGTCGATCACGTCCGCGGCGCCGACCCGCGATCTGGAAGGCTATATTCGTGCCGGCTATGAATTCGAAGCGAAGGAGAAATATGTCGAAGGCGCAATCTCCGGCCCGCTGAGCGAAACGCTGTCCGGCCGCATCGCTTTCCGCGGTTCGGACATGCGGGGCTGGCTGAAGAACGTTGCCCAGGCACTGCCGAACCCCCTTGGGCCGAATGGCGGTGTCTTCTACGACGTGTCGCGTCCTGCCGGGAAATGGGGGCCGGGCACAAAGGAATATATGGGCCGGGCGAGCCTGCTGTGGGAACCGTCTTCCGATTTCGACGCCTTGCTGCGGGTTACGTACGGCAAGCGCAAGGATGACGGCCCGACCCAGCAGCAATGGTGTGATCCCGCGCTGCATGACGGGATCGTCACTCCGGCGTCTTCGGGAACCGTCCTCAAGGGCGGCATCTACGACCTGACCGACGATTGCAAGTTCAACAACAAGATCCTTCAGTCGGGGGTTCCGGAGAAGTATCAGAATTCCGATTGGCAGGGTCTCGCCAAGGACGGAATGCCGTTCCAGGATCTGCGTACGATCTTCACCAATCTGACGATGAATTATCACGCCGGCGATCTGACCTTCACTTCGGTCAGCAGCTATTGGGACGTCGATTTCGCCCAGTCATCGAACTACGACTCTTCGAGCTATGGTATCGCATTTGCTGCGGTCGGCGAAAAGTCGCACAGCTTCTCGCAGGAATTCCGGGTGGTTTCCGATTTCGATGCCCCGGTCAATTTCACCTTGGGTGCCTTTTACGAGAAGGTGAAGCGCAAGACCTACAGCGATCCGCTGATCCTCAATGTCGGACCGGTGCCTGTCGGTCTGCCGGGAGCCGGGCGTTATGACTCATTCAACTCCCAGAACTTCGCCGATGCGGAAACGATTTCCGGTTTTGGTCAGGTCCGGTGGGCCATTACCCCCGAACTCGAATTGGCCGGCGGTGTGCGCTACACCAAGGAAACCCGCAAGCAGACCACCCGCAACGTCTTCGTCCATCCGATCGCGGCCGGTGCGCTCGGCGGTAATTTCGTGGAGCCCGGCGTGGACTTCAACGGGAAGGTGAAGGACAGCAACTGGTCACCGGAAGTCTCGCTGTCCTACAAGCCGACCACCGATACGCTGCTCTATGCCGCTTACAAGACCGGCTACAAATCGGGTGGTTTCCCGGCGATCCAGATCTTCAAGCGGTTCCCGGACGGCCAGGGCGGGTTCCGCCTGCCGGTCACCAGTGATCTGGCCTTCGGCCCGGAAAAGGCCAAGGGCGGCGAAATCGGCTTCAAGGCGCAATTGGCGGATAGAACTCTGCGCGTCGAGGCAACCCTTTACCAGTATGATTACAAGAACCTGCAGCAGTCGGTCTATTTCCCCGAACTATTCGGCTTCTTCATCTTCAACGCCGCCAATGCGCGGGTGAAGGGCATCGAGCTGCAGACGGAATGGGCCGCCACGCCCGAACTGCGCCTCAATGCGAGCGTCGCGTACAATGACGCGAAGTTCCGCAGCTATCCCAATGGCGCGTGCTGGCCTAACCAGACCGCGGCGCAGGGATGCGTCGGCAACTCGCAGGATCTGACCGGTACGCGTCTGCCGCGCGCGCCGGAATGGAATATCCTCGGCGGGTTCTCCTACGATACCGAGATCTCGTCCAACCTGATGATCGGGCTCAGCGGCGATGTGAGCTATTCCTCCAGCTACAAGACGCAGGAAAACCAGGCTCCTTACGCATTCCAGAAGAGCTTTGCGCTCTGGAATGCGGGCGTGCGGCTCTACAGCGCAGACGACAGCTGGGAGATCGCCTTCATCGGCCGCAACCTCGCCAACAAATATTGGGTCGGGCTGAGCACCAACACCACTTTCGCCAAGTGGCAGGACCAGATGCACAACGCCACTCCGCGCGCGCGCGAACTGCGCGTGCAGGCGACCTATCGCTTCTAATCGCAACACGCCGGATATGAGGGCGGGGAGGGCGCGTCGGCTGCAGGCCTGACGCGCCCTGTCTGCTTCTGGTCCGTATCAATCCCGTCAGCCGGCGACAGCCTGGACGAACAGGTTGAAGGCCAGCGATGCCCGGTGGCGCCGGGGGTAATAGAGATAATATCCGGGGATCGGCTTGCACCAATCCTCGAGCACTCTGACGAGCGTGCCGTCGGCGATATAAGGGGCCGCCATGTCTTCCATGACATGCGCCAGGCCCAATCCGTCGAGCGCCGCCGACACCATCAGGTCGCCATTGTCGAATATGGGGCCGCCGCCGATGCGCACCGACAGCTCGCGCCCGTCCTTGCCGAATTCCCAGGGGTGCAGCCCACCGCTCGAACCGCGAAAGCCGATACATCGATGGCTTGCGAGATCCGATGGCCGGAGTGGATAGGAGCGCCGCGCGAAATAATCCGGCGAGCCGACGATAGCCGCCCGCAGCCTGGGTCCCACGGGAACGGCAACCATGTCATGGTCGACATGTTCGCCGAGGCGGATGCCCGCATCGAATTGCTGCGCGACGATATCCTGCAGCGCCGAGCTCACGCTGATCTCGATCTGGATCTCGGGATAGGTGGAGAGCAGGGTCTTGAGCGCCGGCCACAGCACCGTATCCACCGCGTGCTTTCCCGCAGTCACTCTCACCACTCCGGACGGTCTGTCCCTCAGCTCAGCGATCGCCTCCAATTCGGCCGCGATATCGACGAGCGCGGGCGCGAGCGTGGCAAGCAGCCGCTCCCCGGCTTCCGTCGGTGTCACGCTCCGCGTCGTGCGGGCCAGCAGGCTGAGGCCCAGGCGCTCCTCCAGGCGCTTCACGGTCTGACTGAGCGCCGATTGCGTGACGCCGAGCCGGGTCGCGGCGCGCGTGAAGCTGCGTTCAGCTGCCACCACCTGAAACGCGATAAGGTCGCCAAAGTTGTCCGGCCGGATTTTCATAAGCTGACCTAATGACCCTCATTACAAATAACGCTATTATCAGGACATATTAGCACAAATAATAGATGGGTCGTCCGACGTCACTGGGAGGGGTGCGCATGACAGAGGCGAAACAGGCAATTGCGACAGACGTTGTCGTGGTCGGTTCCGGCGCAGGAGGCATGTTGGCCGCGATCAGGCTCGCCGATCTGGGGCTCAAGCCGATCCTGATCGAGAAGGAACACAAGTTCGGGGGAACCTCGGCGACGTCCGGCGGCTTCGTGTGGATTCCCAACCATGGGCGGCCGGGCAATGAGAGCGACAGCCGGGAAGACGCGCTCACCTATCTTTCGCGGGTCTGCAAGGGCGATTTCCGGCAGGATCGCGTCGATGCCTATGTCGATAGGGGCAAGGATATGGTGCGCTATCTCGACGAGATCGGGATCACGCTCGATGTCATCCCGTTCCCCGACTATTTCCGCGACGAGCCGGGCGCGACCGACAGCCGCATGATCGGGGCTCGCGAACTGGATGCCGCCGAGCTGGGCGAGCAATTCTTTGAGCTTCGCGAGGCGGCGAACGCTTTCAAGCTGTTCAACCGCTATACGCTCGATCTGGGACAGGCATTCGCCTTCGCCGCGCGGCCGCGCGGCTGGCAATTGGTGGCGGCCAGGATGTTTGCGAAATACTGGCTGGACCTGGGATGGAGGCGCAAGTCCTACCGGGATCGCCGGCTGACTCTCGGCGCCGCGCTTGTCGGGCGCCTGCGCAAGGCGATGCTGGAGCGCGGCATCGAGCTTTCGCTGAATACCAGGCTGGTGCGCATCGTCGAAGAGGACGGGCGGGTGACGGGCGTGGAAGTCACTCGAAACGATGTGCCGATGACGATGGAGGCCCGCTACGGCGTCATCCTCGCGGCGGGCGGTTTCGAACAGAATCAGCAAATGCGCGACCGCCATCTTCCGGTGAGGACCGATGCGCGCTGGAGCCAGACTCCGAAGGGGGCGAATGTCGGGGATGCCATCCTCGCCGGCCAGGCCATCGGCGCCGCGACGGAATCGATGGATTGCTGCTGGTGGGCGCCCAGCATGCAGCTGCCCTCGCGGGAAGTCGCCAATGTCGACGTGACTCATCAGATGTGGCTGGATCACAAGCATCCCAACAGCGTCTGCGTGAACCGGCTTGGAAAGCGCTTCGTGAACGAAGGGTGTTCCTACGACCGGTTCGGGCTGGCGATGATCGAAGACCAGAAGGCGAGCGGAGCGAACGTGCCGTGCTGGATGATCTTCGATGCGACCTATCGCAAGCATTACACGGCGGGAGGCATTCTCCCGAGCACGGTCACTCCCGATCGCAGTATCCCGCGGGACTGGTGGGATCACTATCTCTACCGCGCCGACACGATCGAGGAACTGGCGGCCAAGATCGATCTCGATCCCGTCACGTTGCGGGACACGGTGGGCCGGATGAACGACTATGCCCGCACGGGCGTCGATCTCGAATTCCACCGGGGAGAGAGCAGCTACGATCGCTATTTCGGCGATGCTCGGGTCGGGCCGAATCCGTGTCTCGGCCCGGTCGACAAGCCGCCCTTCTATGCCGTGCGCGTGGATCTCGGAGATCTCGGCGGAAAAGGGGGGCTGAAGGCCGACGCATCGGCTCGGGTCCTCGATCAGGCCGACAAGCCGATCGAAGGGCTCTACGCCATCGGTAACTGTTCCGGCGCGCCCTTCGGCAACGCCTATCCGGGCGCTGGCTCGACGCTGGGTCCGGCGACGGTATTCGGTTTCATTGCCGCCAATCATATTGCAACAAGAGCGAACATCCCGACCGCCCGAGCGCTGTCGGACCGCGTGGGAGAATATCAATGAGCGACGACGTCGTAACGATGACCGAGCTGGAAAATCGCCGGCTGGATTGGACCGCGAACCACCTGAATGAATATCTCAGCTCCGGCGGCGCGAAAGGACATATCACGACGCTGGAGGATCTTGGCGGCTATCTGCTGCAGACTACGCTCCTCCTGCGCACCACTGGCCGAAAGTCGGGCGCCATCCGGATCGTGCCGCTCGTCTATGGCGACATTGGCGGGGAAGCACTGATCGTCGCATCCAAGGCGGGCGCCGATGTGCATCCCGCCTGGTATCTCAACCTGATCGAACAGCCCGAGATCGACTTCCAGATCGGCACCCAGGCCTTCCGCGGATCATGGCGCGAACCGCGGGGGGAAGAACGCGATCGCATGTGGAGCTTCATTCAGAGCATCTACCCTCCTTACGCTAATTACAGGACGCAGGCGAACCGCGAGATCCCCCTGATCCTCATGCGGCCGAAGCACGAGATTCCCGTGTTCACGCTCGAGGAAGCGGGCGGCTGAAGCGCGCTTTGATCCGGCGGGGGTGATGACGATCCGATCGGGATTGTGATGCTGGTTGCAAACCCGCCGCGATCCTCCCCTATTCCCCAGCTGTTAACCCTGCGCGCGAACTGCTGGAAAGAAATAGCGATGCCGTTGCGGACCTCCTGCTCGGGATAATGGACGGTTGGACCAGGTCAGACTTGACCAGCGGCAAAGCCCAGAATGCCATTCGCATGTTTGTTGCAAGAACACGTCGCGCTGCCAGCGTCGCGAGGGCGCGGCGCTGGCGACGAGACGCGGCCGGGATCAGCCATTGAAGATTGTTGTGCCTGGTCCCTCGAGCCGTCGCAACGCTTTCAGCACATCATCCAGAGAGATCGGCTCATTAAATCCGGCTGGCTTGCGCAACCTGGGGTTATCCGGAACCGCCGCCCGATCGGATGCCCATGATGCCAGGATTGCGCGCTTCACCTCGGGTTCCAGCTGGGGATGGTCCGCAATGTGATAAGGGTACAAACTTGAATGGGGTCGCGACATCTCTTCCTCCTCTTGTGTCGCTTTGATTTTGGTTAAAGGCGGGGCCGGATTGACCCCGCCCCGCTCAGTCAGGCCGCTACGCCAACCTGCTGCGCTTCCTTCTCGACTTGAGCGATCCGGTCCTTCACCGCCAGCTTCAGTTTCTTGAGCCGCTGGATCTGGATCTGATCGGGGAGGAACTTTCGTTCTTCCCTCGCGAGATCGCCCTCAAGGCGCGCATGCTCGCGTTTCAAGTAATTCAGAAGGTAGTCAGACATCGTCCACTCCCATGCAAAAGTTGATGATGCAAGGCTGGCCGGCCGGAGCGAGGCGCGACACCGGCCGCCAGTTTTGCCAAGGATCAGGCCGCTTCGCGCACCTCTTCCTTATGCTCTTCGATCTCATCGAGGGCGGGTGTCCCGCCACCGATCTTGATACGCCGCGGTTTCATCGCCTCGGGCACCACACGCTTCAGCTCGACAGTCAGCAAGCCATGTTCGAACGTCGCATTTCCAGCTTCGATGAAATCGGCCAGTTGGAAGCGTCGCTCGAAAGTGCGTGCAGCAATGCCACGGTGCAGATATTCGCCCTGAGATTCCTCCTCCGGGCGCTTGCCCGAAATCGTAAGAAGGTTCTGCTGGGCGACGACCTCGATGTCTTCCGGACGGAATCCAGCCACGGCCAGTGTGATCCGATAACTGTCTTCGCCATCCCTCAAAATGTCAAAGGGAGGGTAGCTATCGGCTGCATCGCCGCGCATTCCGGTTTCCAGAAGGTCGAAGAAACGGTCGAAGCCGACCGTAGAGCGCCGATAGGGCGCAAAGTCGAAGTTGGTTCTCATTTCCAAATCCTCCATCTGAGCAATTCGGACTTGAGATGCACCGGAACCAAGAGCCGGTGCCCTCTATGTCCCACCGGACCCGAACAGGCGCCCGGCAGGGCAAAATTTAGGAAAAGCAAAAATGCCCTTCAAGAGCCTGGCGAGCAAAAAATGCAGCTTGCCTTCGTGATTTTCAGTCTTCGGATGGTGAGCCAAGCGAGCGAGGCAGAAGTGTCTACTCACCGTGCATTGAGGGCAAGGAAGGCAGCTGGAACGGACCAACTCTCGCCCTATACGACCTGTCCCGCCAGATGCTGGCCCGCCACGTAGCCGAAGGTCAGCGCCGGGCCCAGTGTCGCACCGGGGCCGGGGTAGCAGCCGCCGAAGACGTTGGCCTGATCGTTGCCCACCGCGTACAGCCCTTCGATCGGCTTGTCATGCCGGTCCAGCACGCGGGCGTGTTCGTCCGTGCGCAGACCGGCGAAAGTGCCGATCTCGCCCGGAACGATCTTGACCGCGAAGAACGGCCCCCGGGCGATCGGGCCGAGGCAGGGGTTGGGACCCACTTCGTCGTCCCCCTGGTAGAGATCGTAGGTCCGCCCGCCGCGGCCGAAATCGGGATCGATCCCGGTCTTCGCATAGGTGTTGAACTGCGCGACCGTCTCGGCCAGACCGGTCGGATCGATCCCGGCCTTGCGGGCGAGTTCTTCCAGCGTATCGCCTTTCAGTAAATAGCCCGAGCGGATGTAATGGCCGCGCGGCACGGGGAAAGGGCGGACAAAGCCCATGCCCCATTTGTCGATCGAAGGCTTGTCCGCGATCAGCCAGGCGCAGGCTTCCGCATCGCCCGCGCAGGCGCGCAGCATCGGCGGGATAAAGTGATGATAGGATGCGCTTTCATCGACGAAGCGCCTGCCTGAGCGCGTGACCGCGATGAAGCCGGGCTTCTGCCGGTCCACCAGGTGCGGCCAGACGGCTTCGAAGCCGGTCTTGCCGGGGCGTACCGAGACCGGCAT
>CAMLQG010000079.1 GCA_946482075.1 uncultured Erythrobacteraceae bacterium | reverse complement strand
CGGCTTCCATTTCGGATTCCAAGCTCACTACTCCGATCGATGGCCGCGCCGTCGCAGGCCGGCTGCATCGTAAATGGCGCCGATCACGCCCATGTTCGCAATCGAGTCTTCCAGAGTGCTCTATGACGTTGGTTGGGGTTGCGGTCTGAAGGCCCGTTTCGAGAGATCGATCGCCTTGCCGGCCTGGAGAGCCTTGGTGGCGCGTTGCAACAGATCCGGCTCGGCCAGGTAAGGCGCCTCAATCGTGCACATGAGGCTCGCGGGAAGGGCCGCCATGTAGTCTTCCAGCGGCAGTTCTCCTTCGCCCGGAATCAGGCGGTCACCCATCGCCATCCGATAGTAATCTTCGAAAGACATCTTGGCGGGCGCATCGCAGAGTTGGGCTCCGTGAATGGCAGGAAGGAAGCCAGCCATATCCTCCGGGCCTTCGCCCCCATAGGTCAGGTGCAGGGGATCGAGCATGAGCCCGCAATTGGAGCTTCCGATCTCGTCGATGGCCTGGAGGGCGTCTTCGCTGGTGCCGAGCAGCGAGATCTTCATGAATTCGATGAGTACGCCCAGTTTCGCCGCCGCGGCCATCTCGTCCACCGCGGCAAGATTGGCGAGCCCGCGCGACCTGTCCTGGTCGAAAACGATCGCGTTGATGTTCTTCGCACCAAGCTCGGCCACCAGATCCACCATGCGCCTAACCGCTTCGAGATCGGTCTGGTCGTTCAGCACGAAGGCGTCGGCGGTATTGAGAGCAATGCCATTGGCCTTCAGCGCATCCGCCATTCTGATCGTTTCCGGATCACCCCGTTTCAGCGCAATGGCCGGAATACCTGGAACATCCACCAATCCGACCAGCGGATCGACAGCGTCATAACCTGCCCTTGCGGCAAGTTCGACCAGTTCGAACGGGCGAACGCCCACAACTGTCAATTGTCCGAGTGACCAGCGTCTCATTCGATCCTCCTCAACTCTCGTCCGACACGTGTCGAAAGCGGAGTTCCTTTAGTACCAGTCGCGAGACGCCAAGCCAGCAGCTCGCGCAACTGTGGGGGATAGCACTCCGTCCACCCATCAGGTCCCTGCCGCTCCCCATCCGCAGACTCGATGCGGCTGGTCCGTTGACAAAGCCGAACGGTCGGCTACACCTAATCGACCGAACGTTCGTTCGTTAAATCGTTAAATAGGCTGGCAAGGGAGCGTACTTCGCTGGTCGCATCCGGAGATAGGGGAGACCTATGCTTTCGCAGGACGAACGGCTTCTGGCACTGGAAGACAAGCTTGCGATCGAGCGGCTCAAGGCGGCCTATTGCCATGCCGCGGATGGGGGCTGGGACAGGCCGAGCTATAATGTGGAAGCCATGGCGGCACTCTTCGTCGACGAGTGCATGTTCGACGCAGGCATCATCGGCAGCGCGCAGGGGCGCGCGGAGCTAAAGGTCCTGTTCGCGAGCTTTGCGGATCGGCACTTCGCCTTTCACTATGTCGCGAGTCCGTCGATCACCGTTTCAGGCGATGAAGCGACGGGGCGTTGGCATCTGATCGCGTTGATGATTGATCGCGAAGAAGGGCAGCTTCTGCTGGGCGGGATCTATGACGATGAATTCGTCAGGACCCCTGAGGGATGGCGTTTCAAGACGTCGAAGCTCACGATCGCGTTCCTGAACCCGAGAGAACGGGGCTGGGACGATCCGGTCCATCAGCGCGACTACGGCCTGCAGAATTCGTCAGTTAATTGAGCTGGATGGGTAGAGGATCGACGTGATGAGTGCTGTTTCACAAATCGGCTATATGGTTCACGATCTGGATGCCGCGATCGATTTCTGGATCGACGTGATGCAAGCCGGTCCCTTCTATCTCGCAGATATTGTCGTGCCCGATCAATCTTACCGGGGGGCGCCGACCAATGCCGAGATTTCCGTGGCCATCGGTTATTCCGGAGACATGCAGATCGAACTGATAAAGCAGACGAATGCGGCGCCTTCCGCCTATCTCGACGGAGTGCCGCCACCGGAACAGACTCCGCGGGCGGGGCATTTCCACCATTTCCTGATGAGTCATGACGGCTATGACGAAGCGTGCGAGCGGTTTCGCAAGGCAGGTGCGGAACGCACCTTTGATGGCAGAACCGACGGGCTGGGGCGATATTGCTACATCGATGCCCGCGACATCATGGGGTGCCACATCGAGCTGATGGATCATTCCAGCCTGTTCGACCAGGCCTGCCGGACGATGCGGGAAGCGCATCGCGATTGGGACGGCACGGATCGCCGAAGGTCGTTCGAGACATTGCTCGCATAACAGTCGATCGCCACTGGCTCAGCGGCGGTTCATGCGTGGTTGGGCCGCATGCCATGGGTTGCGATGAAGCGCTGCAATTCGGGATCTTGCCAGCCCCTTTCCGGCGGACTGAAAAAGCCGAGCTCGCATTTCATCAGGGAGAAGCGCCATCCAGCCGGGGTTCGCCGCATCTCGTTCCAATATGCGCCGCCCGCGAAGAGCGGCCCCTGCTCGCGATGTGCCAGCAGCGTGATCACGTGCCATCGGCCCATCGCGGTGTCGCCATCGACAGTGATCGACGGCGCTGCGACATTGTGGCTTGCCAGATAGAGCGCCTCGAAACTGTCGAACAGCGCGCTGATCGCAGCGGGACCTTCGGCGCGGCCGGGCCCGCCGGCGTCCCACACTCCATCATTGGTAAATAGTGCTGCCACTCGGGCCCCATTGTGGCTGCGCCGATCCCAGCCGCCATCTGCGGCATCGCAATAGGCGGATTTCAGCCGCAAGATTTCATCGACGTCTTCCAGGGCGAGAAGTCGGTTCTCAACTGAAGCCATGGTTTCGAGCTCCTGACAGGCAATGCGATCGCTTCCCGCCAGGTTGGCCGCTGTACGAGAAATTCAAACGAATGTTCGGTAGGAAGGAATGTTGCCAACCAGGTCCATTGTCAATGAATCTCCAGATCTGTGGCGGTATTTTATATTTATACTGACATATCAAATAATTTTTTTCGAACAGACGGGCTATGTCACTAAGGGATGGAGTGGCCCCTTGACAGGAAAGCGGGAATGGCGGAATGTCCCGACCGAACGTTCGTTCGTAGGTATCGGTGATCTCCGCTGCATTCGGCTCGGTCGAATGGAGGGGGCGTGATTGGGTAATTGAAGGGGAGGATATGGCATCGCTTGGCCCCATGGCTGGTTGCCCGGACGCGCTTCCGGCAGGCGCGGGTCCTGCGGCGAGGCTGTTTCAGGGGGCAGGTTCCTGAAATGGCAGGTGAAATCTCCTTCGGCGATCCGGCGGTTCAGCGTTGCCCCTTCGCCGCCTATGACCAGTTGCGGAAAAGCGATCCGATCTATTTCGATCCCGGGACGGGCAATTACGTGTTGACCCGCTATGCTGACGTGCGTGCGGTGCTATTGGATCACAGGCGCTTCTCGAATGCGGTCGGCCTCGTGGGAAACAGGGAATCCGGCATCCGCGAACAGGTCGAAAGCATCTTTCGAGCGAAGGCGCCGGTTCCGGGGGAGAATATCCAGGCGCTGGATCCGCCGGTGCATCGCGGGCGCCGCATTCTGGTCGATCGGGCTTTCGCCGGCTGGAACGTGGATGCGTTGCGGCCGCATATCGCCGAAATCGTCCATGGCCTGATCGACGGTTTCGTCGATCAGGGGGGCTGCGAGTTCGTGGAGGATTTCGCCAATGCGCTTCCCATGCGCATCATCGCGGAACAACTGGGCTTCACGCTCGAAGATCTCGACAATCTCAAGTTCTGGTCCGACTGCGCCGTGGAAGCGATCAATCCCGTTCTCACCGATGAGCGTGAAATCGAAATCTCCTACGCGCTTGCGGATATGTATGCCTTTTTTATCAGGACGATAGAACGGGTGCGGGCGACTCCCGACGGCACGTTGGTAAGCCAGCTTGCGCATGTCATGGTCGATGACGAGGGCCAACCTGATATCCCGGAACTTCTGGCGCTGCTGCAGGCCCTGCTGGTGGGCGGCAACGAGACCACGGCCTATTCGCTTTCGGCGGGCATGAAGCTGCTGATCGACAATCCCGACAAGGCCTGGGAGATCGCTTCCGATCCGGTCAAGATCGACGCATTCGTCGAGGAAGTGCTGCGTCTCATGACGCCCACCCAGACTCTGTTTCGCCGGGCCAAGGAAGATCTCGAAATCGACGGAGTGGCGATCCCGAAAGGCGCGCGCATCGAAGTGCGCTACGGTGCCGCCAATCGCGACCCGGCAACTTTCGAGCATCCCGAAGTGCTGGATCTGACACGCGCCAACGGGCGTGCTCACCTTGCCTTCGGTGCAGGCATCCACATCTGCATCGGTATGCAACTCGCTCGCGTGGAGCTGCATACCGCGTTCGCGGCTCTTCTTGAACGGCTTGATAATTTCAGGGCCGCCAAAGGCAGTGACAGCTATGTGTGGACGCCCATGTACATTTCCTACGGCCTTCTCCGTCTCGACATGACCTTCGACAAGCGCTCGAAGGAAAGGGCATGAGCCCTTTGCTTCGCCTTGCATTCGACCGACCGGTCGGACTAAAGGCAGGTAACGATCAAGCGAGAGAAACGAAATTCCATCAATGTCCATCTCAAGAAGCATCACAATATCGGGGGAACAAGATGTCTGAAGTCGTAGTCCGGAAAAATGTGAGAAGGAATCTCAACGCCTGGTGGCTTGCCGCCTTTGCGGGGTGTTCCGCGCTGGTTGTGCCCGAGCTGGCCTTGGCGCAGGACGCGAGCGAAACGGCGGTACATAGCGGGCAACTCGACGAGATCATCGTCACTGCACGCAAGCGCGAGGAAAGCCTGATGTCCGTGCCCGTCGCGGTTACCGCGGTGAGCGGCGAGGCGTTGACCAATACCGGTGTCGCGGATCTTTCCCGCCTGGCCACCATCGCGCCGCAGGTGATGGTGTCGCGTGCCGACACCGGCTCCGGAGGGAGCTTCAAGATCCGCGGTCTCGGCACGCCCTATTCGGATGCCGGCCTGGATTCCAGCGTCGGCGTGAACATTGACGGCATGCAGGCGATGCGCGGAAACGGCGTGAACATCGGCTTCTTCGACGTCGCTCAGATCGAAGTGCTCAAGGGCCCCCAGGCCCTGTTCTTCGGCAAGAACAACCCGGCCGGCGTGATCTCGTTGCGAAGCAAGAATCCGACCGACCAATTCGAAGGCTATATTCGCGCGAGTTACGAATTCGAAGCCAGGGAAAAGATCATCGAGGGGGCCATTTCCGGCCCGATCAGCGACACATTGAAAGGGCGCCTGGCGCTGCGAGGCGGCAAGATGACCGGCTGGCTTCGCAACAGGGCAGTGGCGATCCCCGATAATCCGGTGATGGGAGGTTTCGATACGTTTCCCCGCGATTCCAAGGGAAATGGCGGCAAGGACATCATGGGTCGGGCCACCCTGCTGTGGGAGCCGTCATCGGACTTCGACGCCAATCTGAAGGTCGCCGCAGGAACTCACAAGGATAATGGAACCACAGGCCAGGTGGTCTGCTTCCATTCGGGCCCGCCCGTCGACTTCGGCCTTGGCGCCATCCCCTATCCCGATCCGGGCGGCGACTGTAAGATAGACAAGAACTTCACGCAGTCGAATATGCCGGCGGAGATCGCCAAGGTCACACCCTATAGCCGCGGCGGTGCACAATACACTGACATCAAGACGTTGTTGACCACGCTCAACATGAATTACCATTTGGATAATCTGACGCTCACGAGTGTCTCCGGCTTCACCAAGCTCAACGCCAAGCAGCAGACCGATTTCAGCTTCAGCAGCCACGCCTCGGTCCCCTGTCAGATCGGCGAGAATTCCCAGACGTTCTCGCAGGAATTCCGCCTGGCCAGCGATTTCGACGGCCCTGTGAACTTCACGATCGGCGCCTATTACGAAGACTGGAAGCGCAGGAACCGCACGGCATGTTTCCTTGGTTTCGTGGGGCCGGATCCGCTTACCGGCCGGTATGATACGCAAGGCAACCGGATCATATCCAGCGGCGACACGATCTCCGGGTTCGGCCAGGTCCGTTGGGCGTTGTCGGAGAAGTTCGAGCTCGCGGGCGGTGTTCGTTATACGCGCGAAAAGAAGAAGACGGACATTCTGAACACCTATGCGCACGGGTTCCTGCAACAAGGCTTTGCGCTTCAGCCGGTGGGTGTGCCGCTGCCGGGAGATTTCACGTTCAGCGACTCCAACTGGTCGCCGGAATTCACCGCATCCTATAAGCCGAACAGCGAATCCCTGCTCTACATCGCCTATAAGACGGGCTACAAATCAGGCGGCTTCTCCAGCCCGAACCTGGTGCAAACCTTCATGACAGCGGACAATTTGAGGTTCGACAGTGAAACCTCCAAGGGCTTCGAGGCCGGCTTCAAGGCCCAGTTGGCCAACCGTTCCATCCGGGTGGAAGGTGCGATCTACAGCTTCATCTACAAGGGCCTGCAGCTCAGTCAGTTCGACCAGAACTCGTTCGGCTATTTCATTAAGAATGCCGCTTCGGCCAGGATCAAGGGCGCCGAACTTTCTGTGCTGTGGCAGGCCACCGACGAGCTTCGGCTGAACGCGACGGCTACCTATAACAAGGCCATCTTCAAGAGCTACCCTGGTGCGAGTTGCTACAGCGGGCAGTCCGTGGCGGAAGGATGTGTCGGAGGCAGCCAGGATCTCACCGGTGCGCCGCTTACCCAGGCGCCGAAACATACGCTCAATGGCGGTTTCATCTACGATCTTCCGCTGGGCAATTCCGACCTCAAGCTCGCTTTCGCCGGCGATGCCGCATACACCGGCTCCTATTTCACGGCGGAAGATCACCATCCCGTGACGCTTCAGAAGTCCTACACGCTGTTCAACGCCAGTCTCAGGCTGCATCCGGAGGATGACAGATGGGAAGTGAGCCTGATCGGCCGCAATCTTGGAAATAAGTTCTACAAGATGGTGTCGAGTGGAAAGCCATTCGCATACAGTGATGAGTATTTCACCTTCACTCCTCGTGCTCGTGAAATAAGAATACAGGTCGGATATAACTTCTAGGACAGTGAAGCACGGAGACGCTTAGGCGTCTCCGGTCCCTCCCTTGCGGTTCCGCACCCGTCCCGGATGTCGCGAAATCCCGAGATTGTACTCCGATCGAGTATCATTTGAGTGAATCATCGAAAAATGAATGAGAAGCGCCGCATCGTTCTCGGAAAATGGGTAGTCGCAGGAGCAGTGCTGATGCTCATTGCGATCGCGCTGTATTTCGGAATGCGAAGCTCGTCCGCAGTTGCCGAGAGGGGCCCCCAATTCAGCGCTGCTCAGGTCCAGCGGGGGCAATCGCTTTTCGAAAAGCAATGCGTGGGCTGTCACGTGCTGAATGCATCTGCTTCGCCGCCCGTCGCGTTGGCGGGGCTCGCATTCACGAAAAGGTGGAACAGCGTCAACGACCTGTACGGGATCATCGCGCATACGATGCCCGCAAACCGGATGCTCAGTCTGGAGGAAAGCCAATATCGCGACGTGCTCGCCTATATCCTCAGCGAGAACGGATTCCAAGCCGGGAGTGCCGACCTGGGGCCAGACAGGCAGGCGATGAAGGCCATGTTCCTCCACGATCAAGAGGAGCGCTCTTCTCATTCGTCCTCTCCCATGCAGGGGACTGACGAAGGATATTTTTCGGTGAAGCAGGCGGAACGGGGTGCGGCGTTCTTTCAGGGCTCCTGTGCGATGTGTCATGCGTCCGAGGCGAAATCGCAGCTGTCCGATGCCTCGAGCCGAGACAAATTCGCAGACGATCCCACCTATGCGAATGTGTCGCTGATCGACAGTGGCGGCATTACCGTGGGAGCGACCCATGTCAGAATTCACTTGAGCGGAGAGAGCCTCCTCTCGCAATGGCCGAGTGCGGGAGCTCTCTACAAACGCATCAAGTACACGATGCCCGCGCATGATTCCGACGGGCTCAATGACGAGACATATCGCGACCTCACGGCATTTCTGCTTCAGTCGAACGGCCTGCGGGCCGGACCGCGGGACCTGCCTTCGGACGTCAGAATCCTCGATGCGATGCCGCTGATAGAGCCCGGTTTCAAATCTCTGTTCAACGGCAAGGATTTCTCCGGCCTTCGCTTCTTGCTGGGCATGGGATGCAACCCCCCGCCGCAGGGTTGCGGGAGCGACAGGCCGGGGAAGACCTACTGGATAGAGAGCCGCGAGATACACACGACGGGTAGCCCGCATGGCTATATGTACACTGCCGGATGGTATCTGAACTTCGTTCTCAGGTTTGATTACCGGATGAAGCCGGACAAGGGCAGCTCTCCCGAGGATTCCTATTATGGCAACAGCGGCTATCTCCTGTTCATCACGGAAAACCGGGTTTGGCCGAAAAGCCTCGAGATCGAAGGCATGGGCGTGATCCAGTTGCGTCCCCTTGGGGTGGATAGCAATCCGGCCTACACCTACGATGCGGAGGCGGCGAGACGGGCGGAGAGGCCGGTCGGACAGTGGAACTCGGTCGAGATCACGTCCAGGGATGGGGTTGTGACATCCAGATTGAATGGCGTTCAGGTTTCAGTCGTAACCAGGCACGAGTTTACGAAACCGGGCCATATCGGCTTTCAATCCGAGGGTGGGCGGTTTGCCTGGCGGAATCTCCGAATAAGGGATCTGGATGATCAGGCCCCAAAATAGGATCTCACTCCCGTCCTGAAAAAAGTTCGGATAGTGAGTGGCTTGCGGCGGCACCGATAGGTCCGGTTCCAGATCGGGCAAGGTGCCGAACCCGCTATCGAATCGAGGCTTATGCAAGTGAGCTATGTCGTCTTGACATGCCGCCTGCCTTCTGAAAAATGGTCCCAACCGACCGGACGTTCGTCTATCGATCTTGTAGCGGGGTTCAACATTGTGGAAGATGTGAAGTGGCAGGTGACACTGGGGACATGGGCCGATGCGGAAGCGCTTGTCGGGAAGGAAATCGCGCGATCTCGCGGGATCGACCCGGTCAATCTGCCCGACATCAGGCGCCGGCTTGAAGTGCTCGCGTGGGATTGCCCGCTTCACTACGACGATGAAGCCGCCAGATCGGCTGGCTATGACGGGATCATCAGTCCGGCGACGATGGTGATGACATGGTGTCTGCCCGCCTATTGGACTCCCGGTGATCGGGCTCCCGAGCCGGGCGATCCGGTCCTGATGCCGACTTATCCGTTCCCGAATATCCCAGCACCGGGCACCGCGCTTTTCGCTTCGGACTGCAAGACCAAGTATCACGCGGCGGTTTATCCTGGCGAGTTCGTCTCGTCGATTTCGACTCTCCTGAGTATTACAAGAAAGAATCTCAATATCGGTGACGGAGCATTTATGGTCGTGAGGACCGAATATTATACCGGGCGCCGAAAATTGGTGGCTACGGAAGATGTGACCGTTTTTCGTTATACTCCGAGGGAGGAGGCTGCATGACCACCAGCGCTGCCCAGAAGCAGACGGTCCCCCCCTTTCTGCGCCTTGACGATGCCAGGATCGGTGAACTCATTCCTGTGACCCGGTTGCCGCTGACATTTCAAAGACTTGTCATCGAAGCCGGCGTCAATCGCGATTTCACTCCCACCCACCATGATCCCATTCTGGCCGCGAAGTCCGGCGCACCGGCTCCTTACGCGAATACGCCCATGATCCTGGCGCTGTTGGAGGCTGGGCTGCGGAACTGGATGGGGATCGAGGGGCGGCTCCTCGAACTCGATTGCAGGATGCGAAAGTTCAATCTTGCCGGATCACTGCTGGAGGTCGGGGGGTGTGTCCTCTCTACGGGCCCCTTGGTCTCGCAATGCGATCTCGCTTCCGAAGAATGGGGGGAGGTGGAGCTCGATTGCTGGATTTCCTCGGGTGCCGACCGCAACGTCGAAGGTACCGCGCGCGTGGCCTTGCGCAAGGCCTCGGGGGGATAGCCGGCATGGAGGCGGTTGGCGCTACAACGGTGGAATTGCTCGGATGGCATGCCGAGCGCACGCCCGACAAGATCTTTGCGGCTTTCCCGGAGTTCTCCTGGACCTGGCGTGAAACCTTGGATCTGGCGCGCTCTGTGGCCAACGGTCTGCGGGATATCGGCGTGCGGCCCGGTGACTATGTCGCGTCCTGGTTGCCCAACGGGCCCGAAGCGCTGCTGGCGTTGTTCGGTGTCAATCTGGCGGGCGCTACCCAAGTGCCGATGAACGTGGCCTATCGGGGGCGTCTGCTCGAACACGCGCTGAGCCTGTCGCAGGCGGAAGTCCTGATAGTCCATACCGAACTTGTCGAGCATCTCGAGGGGCTGGAACTGTCGAAATTGCGACTTCTGATCGTCGTCGGTGGCGGGGAGGATGCCGCGCCTGAAGGGGGATGTGAACGGCGATCGTGGCGGGATCTGGAAGCCGCGTCATCCGCTCCGTTGCCTCCGGAATGCCGGCGCTTGCCGTCCGACGATATGGTGGTGATTTTCACATCGGGAACGACCGGCCCGTCGAAAGGCGTGCGCTGCTCCTATCTGCATCACGCGTCCTATGCCGAGTGGTTCAGCGTCGGCGATCTTGGTCCCGATGACCGGAGCTTGATATTGCTTCCCTTGTTTCACGTGGGCGGAACCGGATGGGTGTTCTGGGCGCTCACCGTCGGCGCTTCCCTTGCCGTACCGCATAGGTTCGATACGCACAGCTTCTGGGGCGATGTCGAGCATCTGGGTGCGACGACCTGTACCATGGTCGGGGCGATGGCCAATTTTCTTCTGCAGGAGCCCGCACGGCCCGGGGATGCCGGCAGCCCGCTCAGAATTGCACTCGCCACGCCTTGGATGAACTCCTGGCCGGATTTCGCCCAACGGTTCGGTGTAGAGCTATGGGCGGGTTTCGGCATGAGCGAAGTGCCGGGCCCCTTGCGAGCCAATATCGGCGAGAAGCTCACGGGACTGGGGCGGGAGACCTCCGCGGAGTGGGAAATCCGTGTCGTCGATGAATTCGACATGGAAGTGCCGGATGGCACCGCCGGACAGATGGTGGTGCGCCATCGCAGGCCATGGGTGATCACGCATGGCTATCTGGGAATGCCGGAAGCGACGGCGGATGCATGGCGCAACGGGTGGTTTCACACGGGGGATATCGTTTCGCGCCGGCCGGACGGCACATTCACCTATGTCGATCGAAACAAGGATTCCATCCGGCGGCGCGGTGAGAATATCTCCTCGCTGGAGGTCGAGCTCGAAGTGATTGCGCATCCCGATGTCCTGGATGCCGCAGCCGTTGCCGTCTCATCGGAAAATTCGGAAGACGAGGTGATGGTGTTCGCCCAGCTTTGCGACGGGGCCCGGCTCTCGGGCGAGCAGCTGATCGCATTCCTGGTGCCGCGCATGCCGCACTACATGGTCCCCCGTTATGTGGAATTCGTCACCGATCTGCCGCGGACACCGACGGGCAAGGTAAGAAAGGTCGAACTGCGCCGGCAAGGCGTGGGAGATGCGACCTGGGACCGTGAGCAGGCCGGGATCAAGCTGAAGGCGCAAAGGCTTTCGGCGGTTTCACGAGAGTGGGAAGAGCATCACGGGAGCGATAGGAGATGAGTGAGGATCAAGTCGCGGTCTTGGCGGGGCTGGGCGAAGTTCCACCGTCTCCGGGCGGGTCGGGCCGCACCGGGGAAGCGATGACGCTCGCCGCGATCGAAGATGCCTGCCAGGACGCCGGCATCGCGACGAGCGCGATCGACGCCATTCTCAAATATAGTCACGACACGTCGATATCGCTCCAGGGCTTGGCGGCGACCTTGCGCTGCGATGAGCTGCGCTTCGGACTCGAAGTCGGCAGCGGTGGGGGGAGCGGCTGCGCCCTGATCGATACGGCCAAGGCGCTGGTCTTGTCCGGCGGCGCCAAGGCGGTGTTGTGCTATCGTACCATCGTCGGGGAAGACTGGGTCGCGCGGATGAACATGCCGGACGAGGCGCGACCCTATTACATGGATGTGGTCAATTATCTGCGGCCGGTGGGTTGGACCGGGTATCTTCACTCGTTCGCCTGCTATTACGCGGAACATGCGGCCCGCTACGGCACGACGCGCGAGGCGCTTGGCCATGTCGTCGGGCAAATGAGAGCGAACGCCGCAAGGAACCCTCATGCAGCCTGCGCGGAGCCGATGCCGATCGAGGACTATATGGCGCGTTCGCCGCAGATCGGGCCCTTCTCGGAACTCGACGACTTCGCCATCGGAGACGTGGCTGCGGCCGTGATCGTCACGACTGCCTGCCATGCTCGCGAATTGGGTCTGCGCGGCCCCGTGGCGGAAATCGCGGCCGTGGCGCAATCCCATAATGATCAGCCCATGACCTGGTTCGAAAATCGCGTGCTGGCGGGAACCGAGGAAAGCACGGCGCGCCATGTGGCTGACGCCTTGTACCGGAATACCGGTTTGACGCCGAAGCACATCGACACGGCCCATCTTTACGACTGCACCAGTTTCACCTTTCTCCATAATCTCGAGGAGACGAGATTATGCGGGCGTGGCGAGGCGGCTGCGCTGGTTTCCGAGGCGGGCTCGCTCGGTGCAGCCGGAATTTGTCCGGCAAATACGAATGGCGGCGATCTCGCGGGCGGTTACAGCCACGGTTTCCGCCATATCGTCGAAGCTGCGCGCCAAGTCACCGGCCGTGCCTGCAACCAGGTCGCCGATGCCGAACTCGCCTTGGTGATGGGGGCGCAGGTAGGCCCCACATCCGGCGCCATTCTCCGCAGGAGGGAAATCGCATGAGCGGTACGATCCCATGCCGGGTCGATGCCGGCACACAGGCGATGGCCGCCGATTTCGCCGAGCTCGGCGCCGGGCCGCAGGGATGGCATGTCCAGGAATGCGGCAGCTGTTCGGGAGGCTGTTTTCCGCCCCGCATGCGCTGTCCTCATTGTGGTTCGGCGCAGCTGTTCTGGGCCTCGGTCGGCGAGGGGGGGGCGCTCGCGAGCGTGGTCTTCGTACAGGGCGAAAACCCTCGGCACAGGCCCGCCCGTGCGCTGCGCCGGCCGGAAGGATACGCCACGGGTATCGTCGCGCTCGATCGTTGGCCGGATGTGCGCTTTCCCGTCCTGATCGAGGGGGAGGACGCCCTTTCGGCAGCGGTCGGAATGCGGGTCGACATCGGATCGACCAAGGTGGCGGGCCGTCTCGTGCCCGCCGGGCGCCTTTGCAAGGCGAGGGATCATTCGGCCGGCTGACACTTGCAGCAGCGCCGTACAGGCATGCGCGTCGACTTGAGATCATAACCACGAGGCGGTCTTGGATTTCGGATATACTGACAGAACACGCGAATTGGTCGCTCGCGTCCGGGGTTACATGAACGATCATGTGATACCGGCGGAGCCGATCTATGAGCGGCAATTGCGGGAGCAAGGCGATTTCCATCAGCTTCCGGCTATTCTGAAGGAACTGAAAGCGGGAGCGCGGGCGGACGGCTTGTGGAACCTAGCCATGACGCATGGCGATTTCGGCGCCGGGCTAAGCAATCTCGAATATGCGCCGGTCGCGGAAGAGATGGGTCGCTCGTTGATCGGCAACGAGGTCTTCAACTGCGCCGCACCCGATACGGGCAACATGGAATTGCTGGCTCTGTTTGGAACGCCCGAGCAGCAAAGGGAATTTCTGGAGCCCCTGCTTTCGGGCGAGACGAAATCGACCTTCGCGATGACCGAGCCCGATGTGGCAAGTTCGGATGCGTCGAACATACGCACCCGCATCGATCGGGAAGGCGACCAATATGTGGTCAATGGCCGCAAATGGTTCGGCTCCGGCATACTCGATCCCGCTTGCAGGCTGGTGGTGGTCATGGGAGTCACGGGTCCCGATGCGGAACCGTACCGGCGCCAGAGCATGTTGCTGGTCCCCAGGAACACTCCCGGCATCCACATTTCGCGAGATCTGACCTATTTCGGCTATACCGACCGGATGGGGCACGGGGAGATGGTGTTCGAGAACGTGCGTGTTCCGGCGCGATACCTTCTCGGCAAGGAAGGGGAAGGCTTCGCGCTCGCGCAGGGACGGCTGGGGCCGGGCCGGATGCATTACGGCATGCGGGCGATCGGCATGGCCGAGCGAGCGCTCGAACTCATGACGAAGCGCGTGATCGCGCGGGATGCGTTCGGAGGGCCCTTGTCGGAACAGGGCGTGATCCGGGAATGGATCGCCCGCAGCCGGATCGAGATCGAGGAGGCGCGCCTGATGGTCCTGCGCGCAGCTTGGCTGATGGATACCGTGGGCAATCGAGCGGCGCGGATGGAAGTCGCTGCGATCAAGGTCAGTGCCATGGGGGTGGCGCACCGGGTCCTCGATCGGGCCATTCAGGCGTTCGGCGCTGCAGGCGTGACGGAGGACGTGCCGCTCGCGCGCCTCTATGCCCTGTCGCGCGCGCTGCGTATCGCCGACGGGCCCGACGAAGTGCATTTGCGCTCGATCGCACGGCTCGAACTCAAGAAATATCAGAACCTGGCCAGTCCGCAGCTTAGCTAGATCAGAGGAGAACGCGCGATGCGCGACGCCGTCATCATATCCACCGCCCGCACGCCGATGGGGCGTGCCTATCGCGGCGCGTTCAACGCCACGCCGTCTCCCACGCTTGCGGCCCATGCCGTTCGGGCGGCAGTGGAACGGGCCGGCATCGATCCGGATGAAGTACAGGATTGCGTCCTCGGGGCGGCCTTGCAGCAGGGGGTGCAATACACGATCGGCCGGACTGCGGCTTTGCGCGCGGGACTGCCCGTGGGCGTGGCCGGCATGTCGATCGACCGCCAATGCGCTTCCGGCCTCGATGCCATTGCGACGGCGGCCAAGCAGGTGATCGTCGATCGGATGGATGTCGTGGTGGCAGGGGGGGTGGAATCCATTTCGATGGTCCAGACCCCGGAGCTCAGGGTCGCGCCCGACCCGGAGCTGGTCGCGATGGTGCCGGATATCTACATGCCGATGTTGCAGACCGCCGAGGTGGTGGCCCGGCGTTATGAGATCGATCGGGAGCGGCAGGATGCCTATGCGCTGCGGTCTCAGCAATTGACGGCGAAAGCGCAGGCCGAGGGCGTCTTCGATGCGGAGATCGTGCCGGTGACGGCGAATATGGCGGTGACGGACAAGGCTACCGGTGAGACTTCGATGAAGGAAGTCACGCTCGGTCGGGATGAGGGAAACAGGCCCGACACTACCGCGGAGGGGCTGGCGTCGCTCAAGCCCGTCTTCGATGGCGGCACGATAACGGCGGGCAATGCCAGCCAGATGTCGGACGGCGCATCGGCATGTGTGGTCATGGAAGCCGGACTTGCGGCCAGGCGAGGGCTCACGCCGCTCGGCCGCTACATCGGCATGGCTGTGGCCGGCACGGAGCCGGATGAAATGGGCATCGGACCGGTCTTCGCTGTTCCCCGGCTTCTGGAACGGTTCGGATTGAAGATCGACGACATCGGTTTGTGGGAACTGAACGAGGCGTTCGCGGTCCAGGTGCTCTACTGCCAGGACAGGCTGGGGATTCCGGACGACCGCCTCAACATCCATGGCGGCGCGATTTCGATCGGCCATCCTTATGGCATGTCGGGCGCGCGCATGGTGGGGCACGCTTTGCTTGCCGGCAAGCAAAGCGGCGCGAAGCATGTCGTGGTAACGATGTGCGTTGGCGGCGGCATGGGCGCGGCTGGCTTGTTCGAGGTTCTCTGACAAGAACCGCCTCAGGGAATATTTTGGCCGGCCATAAACCGACCGGTCGGGCTATAGGAGCAGATATGAGCTTTGAATTCCTCTCGATCTCCACGCAGGACCATGTGGCGACCGTCACGATGAAACGCCCGCCCGTGAATGCGATCAGCCTTCCCATGTATAACGAGATCAAGCGCGCGTTCAGCGCCATTCGCGACCTTGAACCGGACGCGCGCGTGGTGATCCTGACGGGCGAAGGCAAGCACTTCTGCGGCGGCAACGATCTCAGCGAATTCGCCACCATGACACCGGACAATTCCCCGCTCCGGATGCTCCAGGTGCGCGACGCGTTCAACGCGATCTATGATTGTGCCTTGCCCGTCATCGCTGCGGTGCGCGGCGTCGCGGTCGGGACGGGCGTTGCCTTGGCGGGGTCCTGCGATATGGTCATCGCCGGTGAAAGCGCGCGCTTCAGCTTGCCCGAAATTCAGGTCGGCGCGATGGGCGGGGCGAAGCACCTTTCCCGCATCGTTCCCCAGGGCGTGGTGCGTCGCATGCACTTCACGGCCGATTTCCTCACTGCGGAAGAGCTCAAGCCCTACGGCGGAATAGTGAGCGTGGTTCCAGACGATCAACTGCTGGAAGAAGCGCACGCTCTGGCCGCAAGGATTGCGCGCCACAGCCCGGTCGCCATTCGCATCTGCAAGCGGAGCTTGAACCAGATCGAATATATGGATCTGCGGTCCGGCTATCAGTTTGAACAGACGCTCACGGCCGAACTCTGCGGTTATCCCGACGCTAAGGAGGCTGTCGCCGCCTTCTTCGAGAAGCGGGAACCCCGCTACACGGGACGCTGAACGCCATGGAGAGCGAGATCCGCTCTGACAAGGCGCTGGACGAGTATCGGCGCGATATTCGCTCATGGCTTTCGACTGCGCGGCTTCCGGCCGTTCCGCTCGATCTCGACAGCAAGGTCGAGGTTCTGAGAGCTTGGCAGGGAGAGCTGTATGCCGCCGGGTGGGTGGGGATAGCCTGGTCGCGCGCATCCGGCGGCCAGGGACTGACGCCGTTGCATCAATTGGTGGTTTCGGAGGAACTGGCCCGCGCCGGTGCGCCGATGCCGATCGGATTGATCGGGCTCGACGTGGTCGGTCCGTCGATAGATGCTTTCGGGACGGAGGAGCAGCGGCGCAAGTTCCTGCCGCCTCTCCTTTCGGGCGAGGAATTGTGGTGCCAGGGGTTTTCCGAACCGGAAGCGGGTTCGGACCTGGCTTCCCTGCGGACGTCGGCCCGCCCGGAGGGTGATCGCTTCATCGTCAACGGCCAGAAGATCTGGACGTCATGGGCGCACAAGGCGCGTTGGTGCGCCTTGCTTGCTCGCACGGACGCGGAACTCCCGCGCCACAAGGGAATAAGCTACATCATCGTCGATATGGCATCGCCGGGAATTAGGGTTCGGCCGCTCGTGCAGATGACCGGCGACAGCGAGTTCTGCGAAGTCTTCTTCGACGATGTGATCGTTCCCCGGACAAACCTTATCGGCGAACTCAATGCCGGGTGGACGATCGCGCAGGACACTCTGAGCCATGAGCGCGGGTCGTTCAC
This sequence comes from uncultured Erythrobacteraceae bacterium, assembly GCA_946482075.1. The sequence goes on along the minus strand of CAMLQG010000079.1, from coordinate 302 downwards.
CTTGCGCCGCGCAGTGGAATACAGCGTCGCGGTTGACGAAGCGATCGGCGAGCTCCGGGCTCACGCCGATACGGGAGGATATCTGCCGGATCGCGCTGCCGAGCAGATCGGCAGGGCCTATGTCGCGGTTCGCGGACTGGAAGCGCTGACCCGCAGGACGATGCAGCGCAAGCTCAGCCATGAAGTGCCCAGTTCCTACGATTCGGTCGACAAGCTCAGCCTCAACGAGACCGAGCAGCGCGTCTTCGCGTCCATCAGCGATCTGCTGGGTCCGTACCGTTGCATTCTCGACGGACGGAACG
>CAMLQG010000078.1 GCA_946482075.1 uncultured Erythrobacteraceae bacterium | reverse complement strand
AAGCAGGCGCTCGACAAATACGGGTTCGACGCGGCGTTCGGCGGCGCGCGGCGCGACGAGGAGAAGAGCCGCGCCAAGGAGCGGATATTCTCGTTCCGCACGGCGAACCATGGCTGGGACCCGAAGAACCAGCGCCCGGAACTGTGGAAGCTCTACAACGCCCGCAAGGCCAAGGGCGAGAGCATCCGCGTGTTCCCGCTGTCCAACTGGACCGAGCTCGACATCTGGCAGTACATCCATCTCGAGAATATCGAGATCGTGCCGCTCTACTTCTCGGCCAAGCGGCCCACGGTGGAGCGTGACGGTCTGCTGCTGATGGTGGATGACGAGCGTTTCCGCCTGAAGGAAGGCGAGGTGCCCGAGATGCGCTCGATCCGCTTCCGTACGCTCGGCTGCTATCCGCTGACGGGTGCGGTGGAGAGCGAAGCGGCGACGCTGCCCGAGATCATCCAGGAAATGCTGCTGACGACCACGTCGGAACGGCAGGGCCGCGCGATCGACCACGATCAGGCCGCCTCGATGGAGAAAAAGAAACAGGAGGGCTATTTCTGATGGCTCTGGAAAACACTACTGCCGAGGTCGCCTATCGCCCCGAAGCGCTGATCGCCGAGGATATCGACGCCTATCTCGAACAGCACCAGCACAAGACGATGCTGCGCTTCATCACTTGCGGCAGCGTCGATGACGGCAAGTCGACCCTGATCGGCCGCCTGCTCTACGACAGCAAGATGATCTTCGAGGATCAGCTGGCCGCGCTCGAAAGCGACAGCAAGAAGGTCGGCACGCAGGGCCAGGAGATCGACTTCGCGCTGCTGGTGGATGGTCTCGCCGCCGAGCGCGAGCAGGGCATCACGATCGACGTCGCCTATCGCTTCTTCGCTACCGAAAAGCGCAAGTTCATCGTCGCGGATACGCCGGGGCACGAGCAGTACACCCGCAACATGGTGACGGGTGCGTCGACTGCCGATCTCGCGGTGATCCTGATCGATGCGAGGAAGGGCATCCTCACCCAGACGCGGCGGCATAGCTATCTTGCCCATCTGGTGGGCATCCGCCACATCGTGCTGGCGGTGAACAAGATGGACCTGGTCGATTACGACCAGGCGGTCTTCGACAAGATCGTGGCCGATTATCGCGAGTTCGGCCGCAAGATCGGCGTCGACAGGTTCACCCCGATCCCGCTCTCCGGCCTCAAGGGCGACAATATCGCCTCCCATGGCGAGGGCATGCCCTGGTACCAGGGACCGACGCTGATCGAGCATCTGGAGACGGTGGATCTGGGGCAGGACGAACGCGCCGCCCACCCGTTCCGCCTGCCGGTGCAATGGGTCAATCGCCCCAATCTCGACTTCCGGGGCTTCGCCGGCCAGATCGCCGGCGGCACGGTACGTCCGGGCGATGCGGTGCGCGTGATCCCCTCGGGCAAGACCAGCACGGTTGCCCGCATCGTCACTTATGACGGCGATCTCGACGAAGCGGTGGCCGGCCAGTCGGTGACGATCACGCTGGCGGACGAGATCGATTGCTCGCGCGGCGACGTGATCTGCGCGGCGGACGATCCGGCGGAAGCCGCCGACCGCTTCGAAGCGACCGTGGTGTGGATGGCGGAGGACGAGATGCTCCCCGGGCGCAGCTACATCATGAAGATCGGCAACCAGAGCGTCGGCGCATCCGTCCAGCATCCGAAATACCGGGTGGACGTGAACACGCTGGAACATCTGGCGGCGAAGACGCTGGGCTTGAACGACATCGGCATCTGCGAAGTCGCGACCGACAAGCGGATCACCTTCGAAGCCTATGCGGCGAACCAAGATATGGGCGGTTTCATCCTGATCGACCGGATGACGAACGCCACGGTCGCAGCCGGCACGATCCACTTCGCGCTGCGCCGCGCGCAGAATGTCCACTGGCAGGCGGTCGACGTCAGCCGCGAAGCGCATGCCGCCTTGAAGACGCAGCTGCCCAAGGTGCTGTGGTTCACGGGGCTTTCGGGCTCCGGCAAGTCGACCATCGCAAACCTGGTGGAGAAGCGCCTGCACGCCGCAGGCAAGCACACTTTCCTGCTGGATGGCGACAATGTCCGCCACGGGCTCAACAAGGATCTCGGCTTCACCGAAGCGGACCGGATCGAGAATATCCGCCGCATCGGCGAAGTCGCGCGCCTGATGACCGATGCCGGCCTGATCGTGCTCACTGCCTTCATCAGCCCGTTCCGGGCCGAGCGCGAGATGGTGAGAAGCCTGATGGTGGAAGGCGAGTTTGCGGAGATATTCGTCGATACCCCGCTCGAAGTGGCGGAACAGCGCGACGTGAAAGGCCTCTACAAGAAGGCCCGTGCCGGCGAGCTGAAGAACTTCACCGGGATCGATAGTCCCTACGAACCGCCACAATCTCCGGATATCCATATCGACACGACAACCCTATCGCCCGAAGAGGCGGCGGAGCTGATTGTCGAGAAGCTGCTGGGATAGACGGCGATGCTGGATGATGATGCGGAGTTGGCGGCACGGTTGGCGCAGGCGGCGGGACGCCTGCTGCTGGACGTGCGCGCCAGCGGCCTGGTGACCGAAAAGGTCCTGGGTGCGGCGGGCGATGCAAGCGCCAACCAGTTCCTGATCCACGCGATCGGCCAGCATCGGCCCGATGACGGGCTCCTGTCGGAAGAAAGCAAGGACACGCCGGAACGCCTGGGCAAGTCGCGCGTGTGGATCATCGATCCGGTGGACGGCACGCGCGAATATGGCGAGGGGCGCACCGATTGGGCAGTGCATGTCGCACTGGCGATCGACGGCGTGGCCGCTGTGGGCGCGGTCGCCCTGCCGGGTCTCGACACGGTGCTGCGTTCGGACCGGCCCGCGCCGCTGCCGCCGGCAGGCGAGCCGCTGCGCATGGTCGTCAGCCGTACCCGCCCCGCGAAGGAAGCGCTCGCCGTTGCCGAGAAGCTGGGCGCCACGCTCGTGCCCATGGGCTCGGCCGGCGCCAAGGCGATGTCGATCCCGCGTGGCGAAGCTGACATCTATCTCCATTCCGGCGGCCAGTACGAATGGGACTCCGCCGCCCCGGTTGCGGTGGCGCAGGCCTTTGGCCTCCATTGCTCCCGCATCGACGGATCGCCGCTCGTCTACAACCAGGCGGACACTTACATGCCGGATTTGCTGATCTGCCGGAAGGAGATCGCCGAGCATGTTTTGGCGGAAATCGCGCAGGTCGACGGATTGTAGGGCCTGCTCCTCCTTCGACATGCCTGCGAAAGCGGGGGTGGCGAAGAGAGAAAGTTGAACCTACCCGTCGTCTCCCATGCCGTTCTCGCCCACCATTGCCAGTGCGTTGCGCTGGATGCGGGCGAGGGTGCGGACCGTGATCTCGAAATCCTCCTCGGAAACATCTTCCTGGAACCGCGGGCCTGCGCCTTTCACGACATCGAACATGCTTTCCGAAAGCGCCTGGCCCTTGGCGGTTTCCTTGATGGTTCGCACGCGCCGGTCATGGCGGCTTGGCATGCGCTTGACATAGCCGGACCTTTCCAGCTGATCGATGATCGTCCCCATCATCGCTTTCTTGACGCCCATCAGCTTGCCGAGCTCACCCTGCGATATGCCTTTCGACCCTTGAGCGTGGATGTTGGCCAGCGTCCACCAATTGTTTCGCGTGAGCCCGCGATCCGCGAAAATCTCGTCGAAGTAGCGCAGCCGAAGACGTGAGACGTCGTGGATGAGATATCCGATATAGAACAGTCTGTCTTCTTCGCGGCTGGGGGTTTTCGGTGAAAGCGACTGGGTTTTCCGACTCATCGATCCGTTCTTTCCCCCGATACCGGCCTCAAAAGGGCGGCACTGCACGCAGCTTGGTGATTGGTTCATCATTCGCGCCGGAAACCCCTCTTGTCAAAGGCATGTCACGGTTGTCTGCGGGATTTCCGGCATGCGTGCATGATCGGATAATTTTTGGGAGACGCGCTTGACGCGGAACCGGCATCTGCGTCTAGTGAGGGGGAACGAACGGCGCCGCATTGCGGTATCTCCGCCGTTTTTCGCGGTCTCCGGATAGGGTGAGAACCGAACAGGAAGAGGAAAGGAATTGCCATGTCGGATGATCAGAAGCGCCATAACGCGCCCTGTTCCAACCGCGATTACGATACGTTCTACCAAGGTCTGGAAGATCAGCAGATCGTAGTGCAGAAATGCGGGAGCTGCGCAACGCTGCGCCATCCTCCGGAACCGATGTGCCCGAAATGCCAGTCGATCGAATGGTCCGGCGAAGTGCTGAGTGGGAAGGGCACTGTGTTCAGCTTCGTGGTCCACCGCCACCCGCCGCTCCCGGATTTCGAGATGCCGCATCCGGTGGGCCTGATCGAGATGGATGAGGGTGTCCGCATCGTCGCCGGGCTCGACGGCACGCCGATCGAGGAGCTGGAGATCGGCATGCCGGTCAAGGCCGAGTTCCTGCGCCGCGGCGATGTCGCCTCGCTTCGCTTCGGCCGCGCCTGACGCGTTCAGACCACAAGGATCGCACCATGTCTTTCAGCAACAAGACCGCCATCGCCGGCATCGGCGCCACCGAGTTTTCGAAGAATTCAGGCCGCAGCGAAATGCAGCTCGCGGCGGAAGCAGTGACCGCCGCGCTCGAGGATGCCGGGCTGACCCCGGCCGATGTCCAGGGCTTCTCCACCTACACGATGGACAACAATTCCGAACTCGAACTCGCACGCACGATCGGCGCGGGCGATCTCACCTTCTTCAGCCGCACCCATTTCGGCGGCCATAGCGCCTGCGCGCCGCTGCTGCAGGCGGCGATGGCGGTCCATTCGGGCATCGCCGACGTGGTCGTGTGCTATCGTGCAATGAACGAACGGTCCGAATATCGCTTCGGCCAGCCGATGACGATGATGATGCCGACGGCCGAGAACGTGCTGATGGCGCTCCACATCAATCAGGGCCTCGCCACGGCGGGCGCCTGGATGGCGATGTGCATGAAGCGCTACATGCACGAGACCGGCACGACGAGCGAGGATTTCGGTCATCTGGCAGTCGCATCGCGCAAGCATGCCGCGACCAATCCGAACGCTTTTTTCTACGGCAAGCCGATCACGCATGACGAATACATGCATTCGCGCATGATCGCCGATCCGCTGCGGCTGTTCGATTTCTGCCAGGAAAGCGACGGGGCGGTGGCCGTGGTCGTCGTCAGCGCTGAAAGGGCGAAATCGCTCCGGCAGAAGCCGGTGCTGATCCGCGGCGCAGCGCAGGGCTCCCCGCGCGAGATGATGGCGCTCAGCAATTTCTACAAGCCGGACATCGCGCCCTATGAGGAAGTCCAACTCGTAGCCAAGCAACTCTACAAGCAGTCCGGCCTCGGCCCGAAGGACATGCAGGCCGCGATCATCTACGATCATTTCCTGCCCAGCGTGATGCCGGCGCTGGAAGCTTTCGGCTTCTGCGAGCGCGGCGAGGGCAAGGATTTCGTCAAGGGCGGCAATATCGAGGTCGGCGGGGGCCTGCCGGTCAACACCCATGGCGGGCAGGTGGGCGAAGCTTATATCCACGGGATGAACGGCGTGGCCGAAGCTGTCCGGCAGGTGCGCGGCACGGCGGTCAACCAGGTGCGCGACGTGGAGAACATCGTCGTCACCGCCGGTAGTGGCGGGCCCATGAGTGGCGTTATCCTGGGCACGGCTTGAGGAACGGTACCATGATCCTGTATGATGCGGATGCCCCGGGGCCGAACCCGGTAACGGTGCGGTTGTTCGCGCTCGAGCGCGGCGGGCTCCACTTCGATGTGGAGGTCGTCGCGCTTTCCATCCTGCAGAATCGCTCGGCCGATTTCGCCCGGATCAATCCCCGCGGCGAAGTGCCGGCCCTGCGGCTCGACGATGGCCGAGTGCTGACCGAAATCACCGCGATCTGCGAATATCTCGATGAAGTGGCCGAAGGCGGTACCTCGCTGATCGGGGAAACGGCGGAAGAACGCGCGCTCACCCGCATGTGGACGCGCCGCGCCGATTTCGAGATCGCGCAGCCGCTGGTCGCCTGGTGGCGGGGAGGCAGCGATGCGCAGGCCTATTATCAAGGCCACCGCATCCTCGGGCCGGACGCGCAGGGCTATCACAAGACCCTGACCGAGGATGGCCTGGCGCGGTTCGACGCGGAACTGGCGGACAAGCCGTTCCTCGCCGGCGATCGCATCACGCTCGCCGATATCCTGCTCTATGCTTTCTACGCCACGATGGGCGCCACCGCGCCCTGGGCCGCAGCCGACAGCCGTCCTAATTTCGCGGTCTGGCTGGCGCGGATGGGCGAGCGGGATTCCGCGAAGGCGATGTTCGAACCGCTGAGGTCGAGATAGTGAAAAATGGGCATGTGGGTGCTTGTCAAACAGCATGACGCTGGTATAGGCGCACCCCTGCCCGGGAGACCGGGCTGCTCCCCGATAGCTCAGCGGTAGAGCATTCGACTGTTAATCGAATGGCCGTAGGTTCGAATCCTACTCGGGGAGCCACTTTCCATCAGCAAAATATTGGAAATACGGCCGAATCACGAATAGCGTGTAGGTCGTCCACACTAGTGCCTCATCCGGTCTGGAATGGGCATCTGATGCAAGATCAGTCCAGCAGGTGCTTATCCTGCTCGTAGACCAAATCTTCGGCCTGTTCGCTGCTGCCCGGTTTCAACCCCACTGGTCTGATCGCATGGAGCGACATGCCGCCCGTCAGGGAAACCTTGCCCCACCAATACCATGCCTCCGGCACATGGCGGGGTTTCTTTGATATCAGTTGCCAGGAATGAGGAGCTCTTGCCGCGTCTCCTGGGAGCCCAGTCGGAGCGCACAGTTCCTCAAAACTTCATCTCTCCGCGTCACTCTTCCGCTTCGTCATCCATGTCCTCTTCGCCCGTGAACGCTCCCATGTCGATGCGCCCGGATTTCTGCATCTCTTTGATCCTGTCTACCAGATCGGGCGCGTCGCGCGGAACGAGGTCGGCTGGATTACTTGGCGAGTCCTTTTCGCTTTCCTCAGGGAGGTGCTCATCTCCGTTCAAAGCTTCGTCGGCGATATCCTGCGCTTGCGTACCCGTCTCGTCCTGTTCTGAATTTTGCCGGTCGGGATCGTTGAAATCATCGGCCTTCGGGTTTGCCTTTTCCGTGTCAGACATCGCGTGCTCCTTTGAGATATTGCCTGCAAGAGACGCATGACTTGATAATGTTGTTCCGGTCAGCGTCGCGCCGATTGGCGAAATGGCGCTGTGTTCTATCGTCTACAAGCGAGCCCCGCTGGAGCAGAAGGTCAAGCCTGACGGCAATGCGAACACGGGCTCGCAGACAGTCACGCCCAAACGCTAGTGCGTTCGTGATCAAAAATGTTCTGCAGGATCGCCAGGTCCACGCAGCTATCAATGATCGCTGGAGCGCGCGATCTATTGGATCACTTCTTGGGGCAGCCGGCCGACTCTTCCGGGACAAAGTAGCCTCATTGGCCCGGCGTCCATCTTACTCACCTGTGTCAACGCCCCCGCACGAGGCGGGGCTTTGTCGCCATGTTCCCGAGTGCCGCCCATCAACCTTTCCAACGGGTCTGCACGAACTTCGTATCGTGATTCCACTGCGCGCCATCGGCGGCGGTTTTGAACTTAAGGCACGCTGGCACCAGTTGCTCATGTGGATAGGTGCTTTTGATGTAGGCTTCCCACCTTGCGGCGACTGACTGAGAGGTTTCGGTCGTCTGAAACAGCTCCGACCAATGCCCGACCTGGATGTTATTTATCACAAGGTAGGACCGGCACAGAACGTATCCGTTCGAGGTGTCATCGGTCGGTAGACGGTCCATCGCGACCGCGCCGGAGGACACCATGAGCGCAATAAGCCCTAGAATTCTTTTCATAAGTCTCTCCCTCAATGCCCATACTATGTTTGCGGACTATGCGCCGGTCAATCACGGACTGAGACAAACTTCCCGATGATGCAGACTGGGTTTCACCCAACGGTCCGTCACGTTTTCCCAGCAACTCACGGCCCGGCTCTGGCCAGCCCTTCGCACATGCGCGAAGTGGGCCATGCGATGGCTTTGCCTCCCCTGAAGCAGATGAAGGAAGCACTTCGATGAAGCGCGAGCATACTGAACTGGAGAAATCGATCGATGCTTTCACTGAAACAGCGGTCAAAGGCATCGATAAGCTGGCAACAATGCCCTATTTGCGCGAAGCGCTGGTGAAGGAAGCTCTTTCCAGCTTCGTCTGGAACATCTTCCATCAGATGCCCGACCAGCGCCATACGCTGGCGCAGTTCCTCGAAAATTTCCCTACGGCCATAGTCCACGATCGAACCGAGGATATCTCCAACGACGAAAATCTCCTGCCCTTGGTCCCGGCCGACTGAGGGACTTGTAGCCCTTATAGGGCTGATCCGATGCGACGACTTGACGGCAACCCACCGGGCCGTTCTCTGCCTCGCATGCCGTTATGGCCTGCTCGGGTGTCAGTCCGAGCTTCTCCGCGGCGTGTCTTCACGCCAGGAACTGCTCCGCCACGATCCGTTCGTCCAGGCTGTGGCCCTTGTCGAACAGCAGGGTGAGCTGGTGTTCCCGATCGCGCTGGAGGCGGACTTCGGCGATGTCGCGGACTTCCTTCTGGTCGGCCACTGCGGCTACGGGGCGTTTCTTCGCTTCGAGTACCCTGAAAGTGATGTTCGACCTGTCGGGCAGGATCGCCCCGCGCCAACGGCGGGGGCGGAAGGGACTGATCGGAGTAAGCGCAAGCGTCTTCGAATCCAGCGGCAGGATCGGCCCGTTGGCGGAATAGTTGTAGGCAGTGGAACCCGCAGGCGTGGCGACCAACACGCCGTCGCAGGCGAGTTCCGGGATACGCACCTTGTCGCCCACAGTGACTTCGATCTTCGCCGTCTGACGCGTTTCACGCAGCAGGGAGACTTCGTTGATCGCGTAGAACTGGTGCATCTCGCCGTTCTGAGTGACGGCTTCCATGTGCAGCGGCGTGATCGCGAAGGGACGGGCGGTGTTCACCCGGTCGAGGATCTTGGCGCGGCTGCGGTAGCGGTTCATCAGGAAGCCGACCGTGCCGAGATTGACGCCGTAGACGGGGATCACCCGGTTGTCGTCCAGCATCTGGTGCAGCGTGTGGAGCATGAAGCCGTCGCCGCCGAGCACGACGGCCGCGTCCGCTTCTTCCAGCGGAACCCAGTCGATCGCCTGGAGCATCTTCTGGGCCGCTTCCTGCGCACGGTCCGTCGCGGAAGCCACCAGCGCCAGCTTGGTGAAGCGATACGTGTCCGACAAAGCCTTCGCCTCCCCTGAACGCCCATTGACCCTGAATACCAACCGGCCCGGCTCGGGACGGATGTATGGATGGCGGTGGCATTTGGCAACGGAAGCGCGCATTTCCGGGAAGGAAATCATAACCGCTCTCTGATAGAAGGCATGCGATGACATCGGCCGTCCCAACACCGTTTCCCTATGATCGCGACGACCTGACCGGTCTCGCCGGTCCGGAAAGCGCGCATGCCCGCATGGCGATGTGGGAAGGCCGCGCGCGCGATGCGGGCGAGATCGCGCCCATCCATGTGCTGTTGCTAGGGCTGCGCCGGTTCGAGACCGTCAATCTCGCCTATGGCGAGAATGCGGGCGACAGCGCGCTGGTGGAAGTGGCGCAGCGTATCCTGACATTCGCGGAAGAGGAACTGGATGGCGACTGGTTCGCCGCGCGCATGGGCGGCGGGAACTTTCTCCTGGCCGCGAACGAGACCTGCAGCCGCGAACGGTGGCAATGGCTGGCGGAAAGCCTGGCCGATCTGGTCGCCCAGCCGATTATCAACCGCTTTGGCGAAGGCACGATGCGGCTGTGGCCGCGCATCGCGCTGATCCGGACTCTACCGGACGAAGGCAGCGTGCTGGTGTTCGACCGGCTTGCCGAGACGCTCGCGCGCGCGCAGCGCAATTCCGGCCGCCGGATATTGTGGGCCGATGGCGAGTTGACGCTGGCCGGGCGTAGCGCGCAGCAATTGGAAGCGGATCTGCTCGCCGCGCTCGACAAGGATGAGATCGAGATCCTTTATCAGCCGCAATTCGCGCTGGCAGGCGACAGGCTGATCGGTGCGGAAGCGCTGGCCCGTTGGCATCATCCCGATCTCGGCCGGATCGGGGGTGGGGCGCTGTTCGCCATCGCGGAGCGAGCCGATTACGTGACCCAGCTATCCAGGCACATCGCCGCGCGCGCGCTGGAAGGGGCCGCCGCATGGCCGGAAGAACTGCGCCTGTCGCTGAACGTCACTCCGGCCGATCTCGCGGCGGGTTCCTTCGCCAACGATATCGCGGCTTCCGTGGTGGAAGCAGGGTTCTCGCCCGATCGGCTGACGCTGGAGATCACCGAGCAGGCGCTGCTGTCCGATCTCGACCGTTCAGCAGGTGCGCTGCGCAAGCTGCGTGATCTTGGCATCCGCATCGCGCTCGACGATTTCGGCGCAGGCTTCTGCAACTTTCGTTACCTGAAGCTGCTGCCTCTCCACTATCTCAAGCTCGATCGCATCATGGTGGACGATATCGAGAACGACCCGCGCGATCTCGCGGTGTTCCGCGGCATCCTCGCGATGGCGAAGGCGCTCGATCTCAAAGTGATCGCCGAAGGCGTCGAGAACGAGGAACAGCGCGCGCTGATCGAGCGGGAAGGATGCGATTTCTACCAGGGCTTCCTGCGCGCAGAGCCGTTGAGCGCGGCGGATTTCAAGGCTTTTGCGGGATGATCCTTCCCCGATGGGGGAGGATTTACCTTCCAGCCTTCCGTGCGATGCCGGAAAGACCCTTGGTCAGCTGGAAAAGCCCGTTCAATCGCGATTGGGGATCACCCCATGCGCGGTTTATGGCAAGCTTCATGTCGGGACGCAGCTTGGCGGTTCCCTTCAGCCGATCGACATAGGCGACGAGGCCGACCGGATCAGGGAAATCGTCCTTGTGGAACGTTACCAGCGTGCCGCGCGCGCCGACATCGATCTTGGCGATATTGGCCTCGATCGCCTGGTGCTTGATCTCGATCAGCTTGACCAGATTGGCAGTGGGCGCGGGTAGCGGACCGAAGCGATCGATCATCTCGGCCGCGAGACCTTCGATCTCGGCCTTGCCGCGCGCATCGTTCAGGCGGCGATAGAGTGCCATGCGCACCGCGAGATCGGGGACGTAATCCTCGGGGATCATGATCGGCGCATCGACCGTGATCTGCGGGGAGAGGCCGGACGTATCGGCTTCCAGATCCAGTGCTCCGGCCTTCGCCGCCAGGATCGCATCTTCCAGCATCGACTGGTAGAGTTCGAAGCCCACTTCCCGGATATGGCCGGACTGTTCGTCGCCCAGGAGATTGCCCGCGCCGCGAATGTCGAGATCGTGGCTGGCGAGCTGGAAGCCTGCACCCAGGCTGTCGAGATCGCCCAGCACCTTGAGCCGCTTCTCAGCTACCTCATTGAGCGCCTGGTTGCGGGGGAAGGTCAGATAGGCGTAGGCGCGCAGCTTCGAACGGCCCACGCGGCCGCGCAGCTGATAGAGCTGGGCCAAGCCGAAGCGATCCGCACGATGGATGATGATCGTGTTGGCCGATGGGATATCGAGCCCGCTCTCGACGATCGTGGTGGACAGCAGTACGTCATATTTGCGCTCATAAAACGCGCTCATCCGATCCTCGACCTCGCTTGCGCTCATCTGGCCATGGGCGGTCACGAACTTCACTTCGGGCACCGCGTCGCGCAGCCATTGCTCGATATCGGGGATATCCGCGATGCGCGGCACGATCAGGAAACTCTGCCCGCCGCGATGATGCTCGCGCAGCAAAGCCTCGCGCATCACCATGTCGTCCCATTCCATCACATAGGTGCGCACCGCCAGGCGATCGACCGGCGGGGTCTGGATGGTGGAAAGCTCGCGCAGGCCCGACATCGCCATCTGCAACGTGCGGGGGATCGGGGTGGCAGTAAGTGTGAGGACATGGACGTCGGCGCGCAGCTGCTTCAGCCGTTCCTTGTGATTGACGCCGAAGCGCTGCTCTTCGTCCACGACGACAAGGCCGAGCCGCTTGAAGCTGACGGATTTGGACAGGATCGCATGAGTGCCGATGACAACATCCACCGTGCCGTCTGCCAGCCCCTCGCGCGTCTCGGCGGCTTCCTTGGCGGGCACCAGGCGGGAGAGACGGCCGACCTTCAGCGGGAAGCCGGAGAAGCGCTCCGAGAAATTCGCATAATGCTGGCGCGCAAGCAGCGTGGTGGGGGCCACGACGACGACCTGCTGGCCTGCCATCGCGGCGACGAAGGCCGCACGCAAGGCGACCTCCGTCTTGCCGAAGCCGACATCGCCGCAGACCAGCCGATCCATCGGCTTGCCCTCCGCAAGGTCACCCAGCACGTCGCCGATGGCGCGTTCCTGGTCTTCGGTCTCTTCCCAGGGGAAGCGGTCCTCGAACTGACGGAAGGTGCTTTCGTCCGCCACCAGCGCGGGCGCCGTGCGCAGCGCGCGGGCGGCGGCGGTGCGCATCAGTTCATGCGCGATCTCGCGGATACGCTCCTTGAGCCTGGCGCGGCGGCGCTGCCAGGCCTCGCCGCCGAGCCGATCGAGTGCGACGTCCTCGTTCGCGCTGCCATAGCGGGACAGCACGTCGATATTCTCGACCGGGATGAACAGCTTGTCGCCCCCGGCATATTCCAGCCGCACGCAATCATGCGGGCTTTGGCCGACGGGAATCGATTCCAGTCCGACATAGCGCCCGATCCCATGTTCCATATGGACCACAAGATCGCCCGTATGGAGCGCGGACAGTTCCGCCAGGAAGGCATCGGAATCCTTCTTGCGCTTCTTCCGGCGGACGAGCCGGTCGCCGAGGATATCCTGTTCGGTGATAAGCTCGAGCTCATCATTGGCGAAGCCGCCTTCGAGCGGCAGGACCATGGCGGCCGTGACGCCCTTGGCCGCGATGCCGAGCGCCTGCTGCCAGTTATCCGCGAGGCCGAAGCGCAGGCCGGCTTCCTCCAGAATAGAGGTGATCCGGGCCCGGCTGCCGGTGGAATAGGTCGCCAGCAGTGGCTTCTTGTCCCGCGCGGTGATGGCGCCGAGATATTTCGCTGTCGCTTCGTAGATATTGTCGCCCCGCGCCCGTTCCGGCGAGAAATCGCGCGACGAAGTGAAGCCGAAATCGACGACCTTGGCGCTTTCCGGCTCGGCGAAGATGTTCGCCCGGTGTACCGGCCATCGGGCAAGCTTGCCGTTGAATTCGTCTCCCCCGAGATAGAGCGCGTCGGTGGCCAGCGGGCGATAGCTGCCTGCCGCCTGTCCGGCCGTTGCGCTACGGCTCGCGTGATAATCCGCGATGTCGGACAGCCGCTCGTCGCCCGCGCCGATCGCGCCGCTATCGATCACGATCACGTCATCCGCGTCGAAATGGTCGAACAGGGTAGTGAGCTTCTCCTCGAACAGGGGAAGCCAATGTTCCATCCCGGCCAGCCGCCGGCTTTCGCTGACGGCTTGGTAGAGCGGATCGCCGGTGGCGTTCGCGCCGAAAGCCTCGCGATAGCGGCCGCGGAAGCGCTTGATCGTGTGCTCGTCCAGCAGCGCTTCGCTCGCCGGCAGCAGCAGATGGCGTTCGAGCGTGCCGGTGGTGCGCTGAGTGTTGGGGTCGAACAAGCGCAGCGATTCGAGTTCGTCGCCGAAGAAGTCGAGTCGAAGGCCCTGGTCGAGGCCGGAGGGGTAGATATCGAAGATCGATCCGCGCACTGCGAACTCGCCCGCATCCGCCACCGTGTCGGTGCGCGAATAGCCCTGGCGTTGCAGAAGCGCGATCAGGCTCTCCCGTCCGATCTCGGTGCCGGGCTTCAGCGCGCGGACGGATTCGCGGATGCGGAACGGGGTGAGTACTCGCTGAAGCACGGCATTGACCGTGGTGACCAGCAGTTGCGGGCCGTTCTGCACGGTCTGCAGCCGATGCAGCGCGGCCAGTCGCCGCGCGCTGACCGACAGAGCGGGGCTCGCCCGGTCATAGGGCAGGCAGTCCCAGGCGGGAAATTCGATCACATCCAGTTCGGGCGCGAAGAAGGTGGCCGCATCGCTCACCGCACGCATCGCCGCATCGTCGGGTGCGATGAACACTGCGCGGCCCTTCGCTGCCCGCGCGATATCCGCCATGACAAGCGGCTGTGCTCCGCGCGCGATCGATGCGAGCGTGAGCGGCTGCTTGGCGTTCAGGATGCGGGAGAGATCGGCCATCGTCTGTCAGGCGAAGCGGAACGGGCGCTTCGTCCTATTTCCTGATTTCGACATAATCGAGGCGCTGCATCAGTTCGATCAGTGCCCCCTGGAAGCGCTCGGGCACGGCTTGCGTTTGAAGCGCCCAGGCCATGACGTCCACGTCATCTTCTTCGAGAAGATCCTCGAACCATGCCAGTTCGGGTTCCTGCCAATCGGCGTGATAGCGGTCGAAGAAACCCCCGATCATATAGTCGGCTTCGCGCGTGCCGCGATGCCAGGCGCGGAACTTCATGCGGGCTAGGCGAGTGCTGTAGTCGGACATGCGCGGCAGGTAGGGGAGGGGCTCTCGCTTCGCAAGCATCCAGGCGCTATGGCTTCGCGATGCGTCCGGAAAGCCTCAATCCTCTGTTCGTCGAAACGGATGAGCTGGATGGCATCGGGCCGAAGCTGCGCAAGCCGCTGGAGAAGCTCGGGCTCACACGGGTGAAGGATCTGGCCTACCATCTGCCCGATCGCTTCGTGACCCGCCGTGCGGTATCCAATCTCGACGAAGCGGGGGTGGGGGAACAGATCGTCGTCGCGCTGACGGTGACGGAGCATCGCAGTTCCGCCGGGCGCGGGCCGTTCCGCGTGCTGACGCAGGACGATATCGGCAATATCTGCGCGATCACCTATTTCGGTCGAGCATCCTTCACTGCCAAGAAGCAGCTGCCGGTGGGGGAACGGCGCTGGATCGCCGGGCGCCTCGACCAGTATGGCCAGATGCTCCAGATCGTGCATCCCGACCATGTGACCGAAGCGAGTAGTGCGGGACTGGGCGTCCTGTGCGAGCCGATCTACCAGCTGTCCGAAGGGTTGACGCAAGGCCGCGTGGCGAGCCTGGTGGCGCAGGCGCTGGGGCGGATGCCGGAGCTTCCGGAATGGATCGAGCCCGGCCTGCTTGCAAAGATGGGCTGGCCCGCTTGGCGCGAGGCGTTGATTGCCGTGCATCGGCAGGACCATGCGCAGGCGCGCGACCGCCTGGCCTATGACGAACTGCTGGCGAACTCGCTGGCGCTGATGCTGGTGCGCAATGCCAATCGTGCGCGCAAGGGCCAGCCCTTGCAAGGTGACGGAAGCTTGCGGGAGCGATTGAAGCTGCCGTTCCCACTGACGGGCGCGCAGCAGCGGGCGATCGGCGAAGTGGAAGGCGATCTCGCGCAGACCGCGCCGATGCTGCGCCTGCTGCAGGGGGATGTCGGCGCGGGCAAGACGGTGGTTGCGCTGGAAGCGATGTTGGTCGCGGTGGAAGCGGGGGCGCAGGCGGCGATGCTGGCGCCCACGGAAATCCTTGCGCGCCAGCATTATGAGACGCTGCGCGGCCTCGCGGCCTCGACCGGCGTTCGGATCGCCTTGCTGACCGGCCGTGACAAGGGGCGCCCGCGCGAAGCGATCCTGATGGGCCTGCTCGACGGCAGCATCGATATCCTGATCGGCACCCATGCGATCTTCCAGGAGACGGTCAATTACCGCAATCTTGCGCTGGTGGTGATCGACGAGCAGCACCGCTTCGGCGTGGGCCAGCGCCTGATGCTGACGCGCAAGGGCAAGGCGACGCCGCACTGCCTGGCGATGAGCGCCACGCCGATCCCGCGCACGCTGACGCTGGCACAATATGGCGAGATGGACGTCTCCCGCCTCGATGAGCTTCCACCTGGCCGGCAGGCGATCGACACGCGTGTGGTCGCGGCGGATCGCATGGCGGACGTAATTTCCGGGATCGACCGGCATCTGGCGACCGGCCAGCAGGCCTATTGGGTCTGCCCGATGGTGCGCGAGAGCGAAACCGACGACATGGCCGCGGCCGAAGCCCGCTTCGCGCTGCTGAAAGCGCGGTTCGGCGATAGCGTCGTGATGGTGCACGGCCAGATGAAGCCGGAGGCGAAGGACGCCGCGATGGAGCGCTTCGTGCTGGGCGAAGCGAAGCTGCTGGTCGCTACCACGGTGATCGAAGTGGGTGTCGATGTGCCGAGGGCAACGCTGATGGTGATCGAGCAGGCGGAGCGCTTCGGCCTCGCCCAGCTCCATCAGCTGCGCGGGCGCGTGGGGCGCGGCGCGGAGAAATCCGTCTGCCTGCTGTTGCGGGGCGAGATGCTCTCGGAAACCGCGCGCGAACGCCTGGCCCTGATGCGCGAGACGCAGGATGGGTTCCGCCTCGCGGAGGAAGATCTGCGCCTGCGCGGCGGGGGCGAACTGCTCGGCACGCGCCAGTCGGGCGACACGCCGTTCCGCGTGGCGGAGCTGGAGCAGATCCAACGCCTGCTTCCGCTCGCCCATGACGATGCCCGCCTGCTGGTCGAGCATGATGATGGTCTCGCGAGCGCGCGGGGAGAAGCCGCGCGGCTGCTGCTCTATCTGTTCGAGCGTGACTGGGGCGTGCAGCAGTTGCGGGGCGGGTAGCAAGGAGATCCTCCCTTTCCCCGCGTGAGCGAGGATGGGGAGGGGGACCGCGACGCCGCAGGCGGCGTGGTGGAGGGGCTTAAGCGTATCGCACTGGCCCCTCCGTCAGCCCTGACGGGCTGCCGCCTCCCCATGCCGCCGGCACAGGGAGGATATTGATTTCAGCCCATCCCCTTCAGAATCGTCGCGAAGCCGTTGGCGGTGGCGTTCAGACGGATCGGCTTGGCCTTGGCGTAGCTGTCCGAATTGTACCAGGCCTTTGCGGCTTCCTCGCTCTCGAACTTGATCAGCGCGAAATGGCTGGCGGGGAGCTTGCCTTCGATCTCTTCGGGATCATCGGCGATGGCGAGGATCTCGAAGTCCACGCCGGCGAAGCTCGGCATTGCGGCTTCGGCATATTGCTGGAACCCGTCGTGATCTGTCACGTCCATGACGGCGAGGAAATAAGCGGCCATTTATCCATCTCCCATGATTGCGCCGCGACGATAGCGGGGCGCGGGAGAATTGTAAGTGGCCGCCTATTCGATCAGCCCATCCGTCCGAGGCGATGGTACAGGTTGGCGTATTTGACGGAATCCGGGCTGTCCTTCACTTCCCGCGCAAAATGGGCGACGGCGTTGCGGAGCAGCTTGAAATCCTCGGTCGAAAAGACCGCGCGGGCCTTCTGCGGTTCGCTCATGACGATTCCCTTTCTCGCTATCAGGCGGCGAACTGGTTCATGGTATTGGCGGCGCCACCGGCCTTCAGTGCAGCTTCGCCGGCGAAATACTCCTTGTGATCGTCGCCGATGTCGGAGCCCGACATGTTCTGGTGCTTCACGCAGGCGATGCCCTGGCGGATCTCCTTGCGCTGGACGTTCTTGACGTAGCCCAGCATGCCCTGGTCGCCGAAGTATTCCTTGGCCAGGTTGTCCGTCGACAGCGCGGCC
>CAMLQG010000077.1 GCA_946482075.1 uncultured Erythrobacteraceae bacterium | reverse complement strand
CATGGCCGATGCGCTCGACACCTGGGATATCGGCCGCACCAACGATGCAGAGGTCCAGCAATTCTTCCGCGCCGCGCCCGGCGGCGTGCCGACGCAGGTCGCGTTCAGCCAGGACCGCCGCTGGGACGATCTCGATCTCGACCGCAAGGGCGGCGTGATCCGTTCGGCCGAGCATGCCTTCAGCAAGGATGGCGGGCTCGCGGTGCTGTCCGGCAATATCGCGCTGGACGGCTGCATCGTGAAGACGGCGGGCGTCGATGACTCGATCCTGGTCTTTGCCGGCAATGCCAAGGTCTATGAAAGCCAGGATGCCGCCGTCACCGCGATTCTCACCGGCCAGGTGGCGGCGGGTGACGTGATCGTGATCCGCTATGAGGGGCCCAGGGGCGGGCCGGGCATGCAGGAAATGCTCTATCCCACCAGCTATCTCAAATCGAAGGGACTGGGCGCCGCCTGCGCACTGATCACCGATGGCCGCTTCTCGGGCGGCACGTCGGGCCTCTCCATCGGCCATGTTTCGCCCGAAGCGGCGGAAGGCGGCACGATCGGCCTGGTCGAGAATGGCGACCGGATCGAGATCGACATTCCCAACCGCACCATCCAACTGGCGGTCTCGGACGAGGAACTCGCGGTCCGCCGCGCGGCGATGGAGGCGAAGGGCGACGATGCCTGGCAGCCTGCCGCTCCGCGCAAGCGCCAGGTCTCGGTCGCGCTGCAGGCCTATGCCGCGATGACGACCAGCGCGGCGCGCGGCGCCGTGCGCGACGTCAGCCAGCTGAAGCGGAAGTGATGGATACTTATTCGTCATCCCAGCGAAGGCTGGGATCTTTGGCGGCTAGGTCGCGCATCTCTCACAAAGACCCCAGCCTACGCTGGGGTGACGGGAAAAAGGCCGTCGTCATTTCTGCGACCATCGCCCTGCTCGCCGCCTGCGGCTCGGCCAACGGCGAAAGCAAACCTGCTGCCACCAGCGGGGAGGACGGCGATGACCATATCGCTTGCGCGCCGGGCGGAACGGAGAAATTCGCGAAGGATTGCGCAGTCGAGCGGTCGGAGGATCAGGGCAAGCTGTTCCTCACCGTACGGCATCCCGATGGCGGCTTTCGCCGGTTCGAAGTGATGACCGACGGCAACGGCCTTGCCACTGCCGATGGCGCGGAAGATGCCAGGATCGCCATCGCGGACGGGCTGCTGGAGGTCACGGTCGGCGCGGATCGCTACAGGTTTCCCGCTACGATGAAGGGCGGGGCCGACAACAAGCCGGGCGGGGCGGTCAAGGACCATGCCGCCGGCCAGTGACCAGATCCTGACCGTCGCCCAGATGGTCGCCGCGGAAGATGCGCTGATCGCGCGGGACTGCAGTGTCGATGCGCTGATGCGGGTCGCAGGCCAAGGCGCTGCGCAATGGGTATGGCGCATTTCCGGCGGGCGGCCCGTTACCGTGCTGTGCGGGCCGGGCAATAATGGCGGCGACGGCTATGTGATCGCGGAAAGTCTCCGTCTGCGCGGCAGCCATGTCCGCGTGATCGCCCCCGTGGAACCGAAGACCGACGCCGCGCGCAATGCGCGGGCAGCCTATGGCGGAGAGGTGCTGGCTGAGAGCGGCGCACGGGGCGACGTATTTGTGGATGCCTTGTTCGGCAGCGGGCTTTCCCGGCCTTTATCCGATGAATACCGTAATTTGCTTGGTATTCTTGCGTCCCATCATACGCATCGCGTGGCGATCGACCTGCCGAGCGGCGTGGATGCGGATGCCGCCGTGCCGCTGGCCCGGGATTTGCCGCGCTATGACGTCACGCTGGCGCTCGGCGCGTGGAAACAGGCGCATTGGCTGATGCCTTCCGCTGCGATGATGGGGGAACGGCGGCTCGTGCCGATCGGCGTGGGGCCGGTCGATGGCGCGGCGAAGTTGCTGACGAAGCCTCATCTTTCCGCGCCGACGGCCGATGCGCATAAATACAGTCGGGGCCTCGCGGCGGTGGTCGGCGGCGCGATGCCGGGCGCGGCGCTGCTGGCCTGCGGTGCCGCGATGCATGGCGGGGCTGGCTATGTGAAATTGCTGGCGGGCTCGTCTGGTGCCATCCCGGCCTCCAACGTCATCCCAGCGCAGGCTGGGATCTCACGCAACCGGACGCGCGCTATCGGGGGCGATCCCAGCTTGCGCTGGGATGACGCGTTGGGTTTTGCTGTCCCCGCAGATCTCGTCGTCGACAACCACCCTCTCAGCGAAGCGCTGGCCGATCCGCGCATCAGCGCTCTGCTCGTCGGCCCTGGCCTGGGTCGGGATGGCGCGGCGCGGGAGTGCCTGCGCGACATGCTCGCGCGCGATCGTCCCACGGTGCTGGACGCCGATGCCCTGGTCCTGCTGCGGCCTGACATGCTCGAAGGCCGCGCTGCCCCGCTGCTCGCCACGCCGCATGAAGGAGAGCTCGAAAAGCTTGCCCAGTCCTTCCGGATCGATGCCGAAGACAAGCGCGGGCGCACGGTAGCGCTCGCGATGGCGAGCGGCATGGTGATCGTCGCCAAGGGGCCAGACACGCTGATCGCGGCCCCGGATGGGCGGCTGACGATCGCGCCTGCCGCCACAAGCTGGCTGTCGGTGGCCGGAACGGGCGATGTGCTTGCCGGCCTTGCCGTCTCTCGCCTGGCGACGGACGGCGATCCCTTCGCTGCTGCATGCGAGGCAGTCTGGCTCCATGGCGAAGCCGCCCGGCAGTGCGGCCCTGCCTTCACCGCTGGGGATGTTTCCCGTTCTATTCCAGAAGCCTTTGCGGCACTCCTATGAACGAAGAACAGACAGTCATCCGGATCGCCGCGCGGGGTGACGGGGTGCTGCCCGATGGGCGCTATGTCGCGGGCGCCGCACCTGGCGATACGCTTCTGGCGGACGGTACGCTGGTGCCGGGTCCGCATCATGTGACGCCGCCCTGTGTCCATTACGGGCGGTGCGGGGGATGTCAGCTGCAACAGCTGGACGAGGATTCGCTGGGCGATTTCGTCTCCAATCGCGTGCTGTACGCCGCGCGATCGCAGGGACTGGAGCCGGACAGGCTTGCGCCTGCGCATCTCTCCCCGCCGTGCAGCCGCCGCCGCGCCACGCTTCATGCCGTCAACGGCGGGGGGCGGCCGGTGATCGGCTTCCGGGAAGAAGGTTCGCACCAGACCGTCGATCTGCGCGAATGCCATGTGCTGGCGTCGGAACTCTTCGCGGTGATCGAACCGCTGCGCCGCCTGCTCGCCCGGCGGGCGGGCCGTTATGCGCTGGATATCGCGCTGACGCTCGCCGACCAAGGCGTGGACATGGGCGTGAAGGGGCTGACGGTCGAAGGGCTGCGCGAGACCGAGGCGATGCTCGATTTCGCACGCGACAATGGCCTGGCGCGGCTGACATTGGATCAGGGTTATGGACCGGAGACCATGTGGGAGCCCGATCCCGTAACTATATCACTTTCAAGTATTCCTGTTCCAATGCCGGCCGGTGCGTTCCTGCAGGCGACGGCCGATGGAGAAGAGATGCTGGCCGCCGCCGCGCGCGAATGGCTGGGGGATTCGCGCTTCATCGCGGACCTGTTCTCGGGGCTGGGGACCTTCGCCTTCGCGCTGGCCGGCCCGGCCAAGGTGCTGGCGGCGGAAGCGGCGCAGGAGGCACATCTGGCCTGCAAGGCGGCGGCGGGGCGTTCGGGCAAGCCGGTTCATTCGCTCCATCGCGATCTGTTCCGCAATCCCCTGCAGGTGGCGGAACTCGATCGCTTCGATGCGGTGCTGCTCGATCCCCCGCGCGCCGGGGCGAGGGAACAGGTGGCGCTGCTGGCGCAGAGCAAGGTCCCGCTTGTCGCTTATGTCAGCTGTAACCCGTCGAGCTGGGCGCGTGACGCCAGGACGCTGGCCGACGGCGGATATCGCCTGGCGGAACTGCGCGCGGTGGGTCAGTTCCGCTGGTCCACTCATGTGGAACTCGCCAGCCTGTTCACGCGCTGAGCGCGGCGATTACCCGTTCGTACAGCCAGTCGCGCGCATGGGCTTCGGCAAAGGCGTGAGTAGCATCCGGGCAGATTGCGATGCGCGGGTCCTTGCCCCAGGCTTCGACGAAAGCCTGGCCCGTTCGGTCACGACTTGAGATCAGGAAGTCGATATGGCCATCAAATACTTGTATTCCATTTCTTATATCGTTCAAAAGTCCATCAGGCGCTTTCTGCGAAAACGCAAGCTTGCGCATGCCTTTCATCAACTTGCCGATCGACACCTGTCCCCGCAGCAGGCGCAGGACCTCGCGCGGATTGCGCAGCTTCTCCGCATAGCGGGCCCTGATCGCCGAGGCCGGCGGCGCATCGTCGGTCGCATCCTCGAACGTCCACGGATTGGCGAGGACGAGCCCCGCGCAATCCGCTCCGCGATTGAGCATCAGCGCGCTCGCGGCATCGCAATTGCCGAAAGCGACGATCCCTTGGACATCCGGCGCTTCGGCGCGAAAGGCCACGCAGGCGGCCGCAATGTCCTCCCCGCTGTCGCGAAAGCCGCGATTTGTGCCCTCGCTGTCGCCCACGCCTCTGCGATCGAAGCGGAAGACCGGGAAGCCCGCCGCCGCGATCCGGGCGGCGAGCTGCGCCTGGCCGGAGAATGCGCCCGCCCGCGTCTCGTTTCCGCCGGTCACGATCAGCAGGCCGGTGACGGCTGTTCCTTCATCGAGTGTCCCGGCGAGACGGTCGCCGGCGCAGTCGAAAAGGACGGCGCGCCGGCTCATGCGCCCAGTCCCATGACGATGATCGCCGCCAGCGCATCGGCCTGGGCGGCTTCCTCGTCCGGCTCGGCTCTCAGCCAGAGGCCCGCGCCGCCGAGATCCGCCTGGTCGATGTCCTTGAGCAGGCCGCTGTCCGCCAGTTTTGCCCGCTCAAGCGCAGCAAACATCGCCGGACCGATCGGATAGCCGGCCAGTTCGATTCCTTCGCTGCGGCCCAATTCGTGGAGACCTGCCGTGGTCTCATCCCTGCCGGCCTCGCGCGCGGAAACAAGCCGGGATCGCAGCAGCGCGCGCATCGCGTTCGCACCGCCGATGGGGGCATGACGCCAGCCGGGGATACCTTCCGGTGCCAGGATAGCCCCGGCTCTCACCGTCAGCAGATGCGTCGCCCGGAAATGAATGACGGCCGCCTTGGCGGCGATCCTCCAACTCTCCAGCGTTTGATGCTCCAGCGGCTGAAGGCTCTCATTCCAGCCAGGAAGGTCCGGCAGGATGCTGTCGATATTCGCGCCGTCCAGCCGCCGCATGATCTCGATCGTCTGGCGGCGTGTCTTGTTCGCTTCATCGAACAGGGCGGGGATGACCAGCAGGCGCTTCTCGCGGCCCTTATCGAACAGCACGGCCTGTTCGGTGCTCTCGTCGCCCTTGGGCAGCGGGCAGGGCCAGCGGGCGATCACGCCGGTCCGTCAGCCCCCGGCGCGCTTCGCTTGAGCAAAAGCGAGCAGCGAGCCGTAGCTTTCGAGCAATTCGCCGTCGACCTCGTCATCTTCGATCACGATGTCGAGCCGGTCTTCCATTTCGGTCAGCAGCGTGGCGACGGCCATGGAATCCAGTTCCGGCAGGTAGCCGAAAAGGCCCGTATCCGGCCCGAAGCCGGCAACCTGTTCGCTGCCCAGGCCGAGCACGTCGACGAGGATCTGGCGGAGGGACTGGTCCAGCTGATTTGTGCCCTCGCTACCGGCATCGAGGGAAGTGACATCGGACATAGGGTGATCGTTTGCCTTCGGTTCTGCTTGTATTCCAGCATTTGGATGACGCGCCCTAGCCATCGCGCCCGCGTGAGGCAAGGTGCCGCAGCGCCGCGCGTGCCAGATGGGGCCAGCTCGCGGGCTTGCGCGGGTTGTAGCAGTCCAGGAGGTAGCGGGGACGGGTCGCGTCCATCCAGTCGCGCTTGTAGGCGTCGTCGCCCGTGCCGAAATCCACTAGTGTCACATGGTCGCGATCGATCACGCGCTCCATCAGCGCGGCGGTGAGCGTCGTGCCGGGCGAGAGGGACTGGAATTCCTCGAGATGGGTCAGCTTGTGGATGAAGGCCGTTTCGCCTTCCACGGTCCAGAACTGCGCGGCCACGGGCTGACCATCATGATGGGCGACCGCCAGGCGGATGCGGCCGGCAGCGCCTTCCGCTTCGGCGAACCGCCGCAGCATCGCGGGATTGTCCTCCGCCGGCTTCCAGCTCTTCGCGTAGATGCGTTCGTAGATATTCCACGCATCATCCTCGAACGTATCGAAAATCATGACGTCAACCTTCTTCGCCTTGCGCTTCAACGTGGTCCGAAGCGGGCCGGGACGAGTGGCGAGATAATCCGCATAGCTGCCATGGGTGAAAGGCAGAACGTGGTTCGTATCATGGGCTTTGCGCATCACGATCCAGCCTGCTTCGCGGAACGCGCCTTCGAGCAGCGTGGCGCTACCATCCTCGTCGGGAACGGGCCAGAAAGTGATCCGCGCCGTTTTCGCCCTCAGGGATCGAGCGAGGGTCGGGATGAGGTCGCCGGCACGTCCGCCTGGCGTGATCAGGGGCCGCCATGCGAAGCTGTACCAGTTGATGAAGGGTTCCAGCCTGCCGTCGGCCGTCCTGAGCGGAAGCGCGACGCGCTGATCGCCATCCTCGGCCAGCGCGATCAGGGGTTTCTCTTTCGTGGTCTCGGCAAGCAGCGTAAACCATTCGGCACGGTCGAAGGGGCCGCTGCTTTGCAGGCCGGCCTCTTGCAAGACGTTAACCCTGTCGTGATAGCTGACCGCGATCACTTGCCAATTTCCTCCTCGGGAGTCCGTTTTTCGCATGCCTGTCGCGCTCGATCCGAACCCACGGCCGCTCGATCATCTCGTCCTGTACGGCGCGGATGAAGCGGCCGCGCTCGTGTTGCGCGATCGGACCCTTACCTACAAGGCCTTAAGGCTCCGTATAGCGCAGCTGGCGTCATGGCTTGCGCAACGGGTGCCTGAACGCGGCGCGCGCGTGGCGAGCTGGGCAGGCAAGGGGGAACCGACCTGCCTTCTGCCCCTTGCGGCGGCACGTGCGGGGCTGGTTCACGTGCCGATCAATCCGCTGCTCAAGCGTGCCCAAGTCGCCCATATCCTGGCCGATAGCGGTGCACGGGTGATAATCGCGAACGCGGCGCGGCTCGCTTCGCTGGAGATGGGGGACGTTCCGGAAACCTGTTCCGCGATCGAGGATAACGAACTCCTGGAGGGACTGGATGAGCAGGGTCACGGATTGCCGCCTTCATCCGTCGATCCGGACGATCTCGCCGCGATCCTCTACACAAGTGGATCGACCGGGCGGCCAAAAGGAGTGATGCTGAGCCACGCCAATCTCTGGTTGGGAGCGGTCAGCGTCGCGAACTATCTCGGGCTGGAAGCGGATGACATCGTGCTCGGCGTCCTTCCCTTGTCGTTCGACTATGGCCAGAACCAGTTGCTGAGCGCCTGGCGCACGGGGGCATGCTTGGTTCCGCTGGATTATCTGACGGCGAAAGACGTGACGAAGGCCTGCGCGCGGCATGGCGTCACCACGCTGGCGGCCGTGCCGCCGCTCTGGGTGCAGCTGGTCGAGCATGAATGGCCGCCGGAAGCGCTGGCGACGATGCGCCGTCTTACCAACAGCGGCGGCGCGCTGACAGCGGATCTGGTGGCGAGATTGCGCCGGCTGTTTCCCAAGGCCAGGCTGTTCCCGATGTACGGGCTGACCGAGGCTTTCCGTTCCACCTATCTCGATCCGGAGCTGGTCGACAGCCATCCCACCTCGATGGGCAAGGCGATACCCTTTGCCGAGATCATGGTGATCGGGCCGGATGGACGGGAAAGCGCGCCCGGCGAGGAAGGAGAACTGGTCCATTGCGGCCCGCTGGTGGCGCAAGGCTACTGGCGGGATGCCCAGCGCACAGCGGAACGGTTCAAGCCGGCTCCGGCGCAGTCGCGCTATGGCGGTACGGCGGTATGGTCGGGCGACTGGGTGACGCGGGATGGGGAAGGGCTGCTCTATTTCGTCGGGCGGCACGACGCGATGATCAAGAGCGGAGGCAACCGGATCAGTCCGCAGGAGATCGAGGATGCGGCGCGCGCGACCGGCTTGGTTGCGGAAGCCGTGGCGCTGGGCGTACCGGACGAGCGGCTGGGGCAGGCCGTGCATCTCGTCGTCCGGGCCGCGCCCGGCGTGGAAGATGCCGAAGCCGAGCTGCCCAGGGTCCTGACGCGGGAACTGCCCAATTTCATGAAGCCGCAAGTGATCCATTGGCGCGAGGCGATGCCGCTCAACCCGAACGGGAAGATCGATCGGGCGAGGTTAGTTGAGGAAATACATACGTGAAGCCACTCGGACCAATCCCGGCCGGATTTATCACGGACAAGGAAGAGCTTGCGATAAGTGATTTCCCTGTAAGTGAAATTATCGAACAGGTCGGGCAAACCCCGCTCTTTGTCTATTCGCGCGAGGCGATTCGGCGGAAAATGGCGGATCTGCGGGCGGCGATGCCCGAGCGGCTGGCGATCCATTATGCGATAAAGGCCAATTCCTTCGCCCCGATCCTGCAGGAGATGCTTGGGCTGGTGGACGGCTTCGATATCGCTTCGGGCGGCGAACTGGCCATGGTGACGGCTGCGGGCATCGATCCTGCGCTCGTGAGCTTCGCCGGGCCGGGCAAGCGTGATCCGGAACTCGAAGCCGCGATCGCGGCCGGCGCCACGCTCAATCTCGAATCGGAGAACGAGGCCCGCCGGGCTCTGGGCATCGCAGAGCTGCTTGGCGTCACTCCGCGGCTGGCGATCCGGGTCAATCCGGACTTCGAACTGCGCGGATCGGGCATGAAGATGGGTGGCGGGGCCAAACCCTTCGGGATCGATGCGGACCGCGTGCCTGCACTGGGGCGCGAACTGATCGCTGCCGGCGCCGACTGGCGGGGACTGCATATCTTCACCGGCAGCCAGGCTTTGAGCGCCGAAGCGATCATCGAGGCCCAGGGGAACACGCTGGACCTGGCCGCGCGGCTGACCGAAGCGATCGGCGCTCCCCTCAAGCACTGCAACATGGGCGGCGGCTTTGGCATCCCCTATTTCGCCGGTGATGCGTCGCTGGATATCGGCGCGGTGGGCGGAGCGCTGAAACAGCGTTTCAGCAGTCTACCCGATGCGATTGAAAAAACAGAGTTCTGTATTGAACTGGGCCGCTATCTTGTGGGCGAGGCGGGTGTCTATCTCGCTCGTATTGTCGATCGCAAGGAGAGCCATGGCGAGATTTACCTGATCACCGATGGCGGCTTGCACCACCAGCTTGCGGCATCGGGAAATTTCGGCACCGTGGTGCGCCGCAACTATCCCGTGGCAATCGCCAGCCGCTTCAATCAGGCGCCTGTGGAAGAGGCGAATGTGGTGGGCTGCCTGTGCACTCCGTTAGACCGGTTGGCCGACAAGGCTCACTTGCCGCGCGCGGATGTCGGCGACATAGTGGCGGTGTTCTGTGCGGGCGCCTATGGCGCCAGCGCCAGTCCAGCTGCCTTTCTGGCGCAGGGCCCGGCGGCCGAAATCCTCGTTTGATTTTGGGATCGAGATCGTCCCCGATCGGGACAGGGTCTCAGAAAGCCGCTGAAAGCGAGGCGTTTTGCCCTCAAGACTAACGGTATGTTCACCCTTTTAGGGGATAGCGAGGGTCGGATCCGCAAGTCGCGTGGATGGCAGCTGCTGTCGGCTGCCGTTCGGCGACTCCGAAACTCGCAAGGATGCGCGCCGATGTTGCATGATCGTCTTTCCCGCGTGGTGGCCGCCAGCGCTCTCGTCAGCCTGACGCTTTCGGGCTGTGCGAGCGGCAACACCGGCGGCCAGCTCCAGCCTGCCCAGTTCGTGGCGATGCAGGAGGGTCCGGGCGAGGAATACGTCATCGGCCCGCTCGACGAACTGACCATCCATGTCTGGCGCAATCCGGAATTGGGCGCGAGCGTGCAGGTCCGGCCCGATGGCCGCATCACCACCCCGCTTGTGACCGACATGCCGGCGGTGGGCAAGACGCCGGCCATGCTGGCCGAAGATGTCCGCCTGCAGCTGTCGCAGTATATTTCCGATCCGCTGGTCTCGGTGATCGTCAACAAGTTCGCGGGCACGTTCAGCCAGCAGATCCGCATCGTCGGCGCCACCGAGAAGCCGGCTTCGATCCCCTATCGGGCGAACATGACCATCCTGGACGCGATGATCGCGGTGGGCGGCCTGTCGGAATATGCGGCCGGCAACCGCGCCAAGCTGATCCGCTTCGACAAGGAGACGGGCAAGCAGAAGGAATTCCGGCTCCGTCTGGCCGATCTGCTGAAGAAAGGCGACAGCCGCGCGAATGTCCTGCTGATGCCGGGCGATGTCGTGATCATCCCCGAAAGCATGTTCTGAGAAGGCACGGCCGGGCATGAACGCCATCTATGACGAGTTGCGTGCGGCGCTCCATTCGGTCTGGAGCCGGCGTTGGCTGGCGTTGGCCGTGGCCTGGGGCGTGTGCATCCTGGGCTGGCTGGTGGTCGCCCTGATCCCCAACACCTATGAATCGAAGACCCGCATCTTCGTCCAGATCGACGATGCCCTGGCACAGCAGATCGGGATCGGAACGCGCAAGGAGGATATCGATCGCGTGCAGCAGACGCTGGTGAGCGCGGTCAATCTCGAGAAGGTGATCCGCTCCACCAAGATCGGGGAGAGCGTGACCACGCCGCGCCAGATGGAAGGCGCGGTCGCTGCTCTCGCCAAGCAGATCCAGGTGAAGAGCGAGCAGGACAATCTGTTCGAGATCACTGCCGAATCCGGCCGCAGCGATCTGTCCGATGGCGAGAACGCCCGGCTTGCCCGCGACGTCGCGCAGAAGATGATCGACATCATCCGCGAGGAGAACCTGGGCGGACGCGGCGAGATGCGCGATACGCTGCAGTTCCTCGATCAGCAGCTGGCCGCGCGCCAGAAGGAACTCGAAGCGGCCGAACAGCGCCGCATGGCGTTCGAATCCCAGCATCCGGAACTTATCGGCGGCGCGGCCGCCATGCTCCAGAAGCTCGATTCGATGCGTTCCGAAATGCGTGGGATCGACGCCGATGTCGCCGCAGCCCAAAGCGCGCTCGCTGCGATCGACGGTCAGCTCGGCGCGACGCCCCGCACGATCATCACTCCCGGCGGTGGCGGCACGCGCGGCGCGCTGGCCCAGGCGGAGGCAAGCCTTGCCGGCATGCGCGCCCAGGGTCTCACCGAAAATCATCCCGATGTCGTGACGGCACAGCGCCAGATCGCCCTTCTGCGCAAGCAGGTGGCTAAGGACGGCGATGTCGGCGGCACGCCGAACCCCGCCTATACCTCGCTTCAGTCGATCCGTGCGGAACGCCAGGCCAATGTCCAGGCGCTCCAGGCCCGCCGGGCGGCGCTGCAGAGCGAAATCACCGCGATGGTCGCCAACCAGTCTTCCGAGCCCGGCGTGGCGGCGGAAGCCCAGCGCATCAGCCGCGATTACGACGTGCTGCGAGAACAGTACGACAAGCTGCTGAAGGATCGTGAGGAATTGCGCCTGCGCGGTCAGGTGGAAACCGAACGGAGCGGGATACGGTTCAACGTGGTCGATCCGCCGACGACATCGCAGGTGCCCTCCGCGCCCAACCGCCCGTTGCTGTTGTTCGGCGTCCTCATCGTCGGGATCGGCGCCGGCGTGGGTGTGGCGTTCGTGATCTGTCAGTTGCGGTCCACTTTCGCGACGGCCGGCAATCTGGAACGCGCGCTCGACCTGCCGGTGCTCGGCACGGTCTCCTACACGCTGACCGAGGCGAAGAAGGTCGTCGCAGCCCAGCGCATGAAGCATTTCTACGCCGCCGCCGGCGGCCTTGGCGGTCTCTTCCTGATCCTGCTGGCGATCGAGTTCGTCCAGCGCGGATCGGTGGTGTGAGGAGGCCGGCATGACCGATCAGAGGAAGATCTCCATTCCCGAGCAAGAAACGAACGGCAAGTCCTTGATCGAAAGGGCTGCCGAAGGGTTCGATCTCGGCAGTTTCGCGCCGGCCCCGATGCCGTCCGAACTGCCGCCAGCGCCGGCCAACCGGCTGCGCAAGCAGCAGGCGGAAGCAAGGCGGCGGGAGGCCGAGGCCGAAGCTGCGCCATTGCCGGTCGAGGCGCCTGTGGAAACGCCCGTCGCCGTGGAGCCGCGGGCCTTCGCGCCGCCAAGCGAGGCCGGGGCAGCGCAGGAACCCGCGACACCTGCCGCGCAGCCGATCCGCTTCCCCGATCGCCAGGTTCCGGTCGATCGCGCGCATCTGCGCGAACAGGGACTGATCGAGCCCGAAGGCGCGGTCACCGCGCTGCTCGAAGAATTCCGCATCGTGAAGCGCCAGTTGCTCCACGCGGCGCGCAGCACTCAGAAGCGCCAGGGTCTGGCTGATCCCCAGCGCGTGCTGATCTGTTCGCCCCATCCGGGCGAAGGCAAGACGTTCTGCGCGGTGAACCTCGCTTTGGCGATCGCGGCCGAGAAAGACAGCGAAGTGCTGCTCGTCGATGCCGATTTCGCCAAGCCGTCGGTCCTTACCGTTCTCGGGCTGCCGGGCGGGCGCGGGCTGATGGATGCGCTGGCCGATCCGACGATCCGCGTGGAAGACTGCGTGATCGGCACGGATATTCCGGGCCTGTCGGTGCTTCCGGCCGGCAATCCGACCAATGCGGACAGCGAATATCTGTCGAGCAACCGCACGGCCGAAGTGCTGGACCGGCTGACGCGCGGCGCGCCCAACCGGGTGGTGATCTTCGACTCTCCGCCGGCGCTTGCGGCTTCGCCCGCGGCGGAACTGGCGAAATATGCCGGGCAGGCCGTGCTTGTCGTGCGGGCTGACCAGACCGGTCAGAGCGCGCTCGAAGATGCGATCTCGCTGCTGTCCGACTGTCCCGACATCAAGCTGCTGCTCAACGCGGCGCGTTTCAGCCCCAGCGGTCGCCGCTTCGGGGCCTATTACGGTTACGGGGGGTAACCATGCTCAAGTTCTTCCACTGGCGAATTCCGGCGTTCCTGGTCGCCATGCTCGCGCTTCTTGTGGGTGCGCCGGCGGCTGCGCAGGACAAGGAGGAGGGCAAGCCCCATCGCAGCGGCCGGATCACCGTGCAGCCCTATATCGAGGCCGCTCAAGTGCTGAACGCCGAGCTTTCCCCAGGTAACGAGACGCTGACCTATACCCGGCTCGCGGCCGGCGTGGATGCAGGGATCGACGGGCGCAACACCAAGGGTGCGCTGTCGCTGCGCTACGAACATCGCTTCGGCTGGGGCGATGCGTCGGATTCGGATGTCATCTCCGGCATCGCGCGGGTTTCCGCCGCGATCGTGCCGCAGACGCTGGCTTTCGAGGCCGGCGCGCTCGCCACCCATGCCCGCACGAACGGCGATGGCGGGGCCGTGTTCGGTTCGCTGGTCGACGATTTCGGGTCGACCGACATCTATTCGATCTATGCCGGCCCGGCGCTGCGCACCCATTTCGATGATCTCGAAGTGACCGCGAACTATCGTTTCGGCTACACGCGGGTGGAAGATAACGACGCCTCTCTGCTGGGTCTTGACGGAGATGGCGCCGACATCTTCGATGAAAGCACGGTCCACACCGCGAATGCGCGCGCGGGCTTCGCGCCCGACACCATCCTGCCGATCGGCATCGGCGTGGGCGGCGGCATCTATCGCGAGGATATCTCCAATCTCGATCAGCGGATCGACGATCGCACCGTCCGCGCGGATGTCACCGTTCCGGTCAGCCCGACGCTCGCATTCATTGGCGGAGTCGGCTACGAAGACGTTGAAATCTCCAGCCGGGATGCGCTGCGCGACAGCGGTGGCAATCCGGTCGTTTCCAACGGCCGCTATGTGACCGACAAGAGCGCGCCACGCCGTCTGGCCTATGATGTCGACGGCTTCATCTGGGATGTCGGCGTGCTGTGGCGGCCGAGCCCGCGTACCTCGCTGGAGGCGCATCTCGGCCGGCGCTATGGCGCGACCACGGTCTATGGCGCGTTCAACTGGCAGACGACGCGGCGCAGCCAGCTCAACATCTCGGTCTATGACAATGTCGCCGGATTCGGCGGCCAGCTCAACCGCTCGATCGAGGCGCTGCCGACCGAATTCACCGCCAATCGCAACCCGATCAGCGGCGATCTGTTCACCTGCGTCGGCAGCAAGACGCAGGGGGCGGCCTGTCTCGACAATGTGCTGGGCTCGCTGCGTTCGGCCACGTTCCGTGCGCGCGGCGTGGCGGCGACCTACAGCATGAATCTCGGCCGCGTCTCCACCGGCGTCGGCCTGGGCTACGACCGGCGCAAGTTCCTTGCCGCGCAAGGCACGATCCTCGCTTCCGCCGATGGGCTTACCGACGAGAACTACTGGCTGGCAGCCTATCTGAACTATGCCTTCGGCGATGGTTCCAGCCTGGATAGCAGCGTCCGGGTCAATTGGTTCGATAGCGGATTCGATCTGGCTGGCGATCTGACGTCGCTCAGTGCAACAACCGCTTATTCGCGGATCCTGGCGGATCGTCTCAGCGGCCATGTCGCCGTGGGTCTCGACGGCGTCAGCCGCGAGCAGCTCCGCGATCTGTGGATCGCTTCGGCTCTCGTCGGCCTGCGGTACAATTTCTGAGCGCGGGAGGAGAACGCACCATGTTCGACACGTTCTACGGACTGAAGGCCAAGCCCTTCCAGCTCACGCCCGATCCCGCCTTCTATTTCCGGAGCGCGACGCACCGCAAGGCGCTGTCCTATCTGGGCTACGGCCTCCAGCAGGGCGAAGGCTTCATCGTGATCACGGGCGAGGTCGGCTCGGGCAAGTCCACGCTCGTCGCTCACCTGATGGCGACGATCGATCCCGTCCGCCTCACCGTGGGCCATGTGGTGACGAGCGCGCTCGATGGCGAGGCGATCGTCCATGTCGTGGCGCAGAGCTTCGGCCTCGGCATCGAAGGGCATGACAAGGCCTCCGCGCTCGGCGCGCTCGAAAGCTTCCTGCATGACGAGGCTCGCGCGGGCCGCCGCTGCCTGCTGGTGGTGGACGAAGCGCAGAACCTTGCGATCGATGCGCTGGAAGAGCTGCGCATGCTGTCGAACTTCCAGCTCGGTTCGCATCCGCTGCTGCAAACTCTGCTGCTCGGCCAGCCCGAGTTCCGCGCGACGCTGCAGACGCATCCCGCACTCGAACAGCTGCGCCAGCGCGTGATCGCCACGCATCACCTCTCGGCGATGGAGGAGGAGGAGATCGAGCCCTATATCCGCCATCGACTGGACCGGGTGGGTTGGCAGGGCAATCCGAGTTTCGATCCGGCGATCTATCCCGAGCTGCACCGCATGTCCGGCGGCATTCCGCGCCGGCTGAACCAGTTGGTCAACCGGCTGCTGCTGCTGGGCGCGGTGGAACAGCGCGGCGATATCGACCTTGGCATGCTGCACACTGTGCTGGCCGAAGCCGCGATGGATAACGCCGTCCCTGCATCCGCTGCCCGAAAGGAAGCGCCGGTTCCGACGGTGGAGGCGCCGTCTCCGGCCGCAGAACGCGCAGTTCCGGTATTCGATGCTCCCGTCGTCGAGGCGTCCGCGATCGATCCCGCGCTGTTCGAAGGGATGCTGGCCGAACGCGATCTTCATATCGCCGAACTCCAGCAGGCCGTGGTAGAACTGTCGCAATCGGTCGACGCCATGGCGCGAGACCGCGCCACGGTGGAAGTCGAGGCGCTGGAAAGCCGGATCACGCTGCTGGAAGGTCGTCTGGCCGAGCAGGAGCGTACGATCCGGCACACGCTGACCATGCTGATCGAATGGATCGAGAACAGCGATGGCCATTCTATCGCTGCCTGACGAAAGGGGGCTTTCGTGAACGACGCCAGCCCGGTCAACGGCCTGTCGGTCGATGTCGAGGACTGGTTCCAGGTCGGCGCGTTCGAGAAAGTCATCGCTCGCGACGACTGGGACGGGCTGACGAGCCGCGTCGAACGCAATGTCGATGCGATCCTGCGATTGTTCGACGATGCCCAGGTCAAGGCCACTTTCTTCACTCTCGGCTGGGTGGCCAAGCGGAACGGTGCGCTGATGCGGCGCATCGCCGAAGCCGGGCACGAGGTGGCGAGCCATGGCTGGGATCACGCCCGCGTCTTCACGATGGATCGCACCACCTTCACAGAAGATATCAGAAAGGCACGGAAAGTACTTGAAGATACAGCAGGAGTTCCCGTTATCGGCTATCGGGCACCCAGCTTTTCGATTGACCAGCGCACGCCTTGGGCGTTCGACGTGCTGGCGGAGCAGGGCTATGCCTATAGTTCCAGCGTGGCCCCCATCGTGCACGATCATTATGGCTGGCGCGAAGCGCCGCGCTTCGCTTTTCGCCCGCTCGCTTCCTCCGACCTCGTCGAGATCCCGGTGACGACCGCCGAATTCGCCGGCCGGCGGATGGCGGCGGGTGGGGGCGGCTTTTTCCGGGTGCTGCCCTACGGCTTCTCCCGCTGGGCCATCCGCCAGGTCAACCGGCGCGACCGGCGTTCGGCCATCTTCTATTTCCATCCCTGGGAAATCGATCCCGATCAGCCGCGCGTGGCATCCGCCCCGCTCAAATCGCGCCTGCGCCACTATTCCCGGCTCGACGTCATGGCCGACAAGCTGGGCCAACTGGTCCGCGAGTTCCGCTGGGATCGGATGGATGTGCTGGCCCGCCGCGAAGCGACCAGACTAGCGAAGGTTGCCGCGTGACCGCGCCTTTCTTCCCTCCGGTGGAAGCGATCCGACTGGCCGTTCTCGCCGATCCGGCCGAAGCCGCGCGGATCGAGCGGTTCGTGGCCATCCATCCCGAAGGCGAGATATTTCATCGGCCCGCATGGCTGACAGCGGTCGAAAGCGCGACGGGCCAGAAAGCGCATGGCGTGCTGAGCGAATGCGAAGGCGCGATCACCGGCTGGCTGCCGCTGACCGAGATCCATTCTCCGATCTTCGGCCGGGCCTTGGCTTCCAGCGGGTTCGCGGTCGGCGGCGGCGCGCTGGCGAGCGACCAGACCGGAGCCTTGCGGCTATGCGCCGTAGTGGAGGAACTGGCGCAACGCCTGTCCTGCCCGTCGATCGAACTGCGGGGCGGCACGCTGCCATGGCACTGGTCGATCAGGTCGGACGCACATTGCGGCTTCGTCACCGACCTGGCCGGCGATGACGAGGCGCAGCTGCTTGCCGTTCCGCGCAAGCAGAGGGCCGAAGTGCGCAAGGGGCTGGAACAGGATCTGACCGTCCAGATCGGCACTTCGGCCGAAGATCGTGCGGCGCATTATGCGGTCTATGCCGAAAGCGTCCACAATCTCGGTACCCCCGTGTTCCCGCGCGCTCTCTTCGAAGCGATGCTGGACGGGTTCGGCGAGGATGCGGACATTCTGACGATCCGCCATCAGGATGTGCCGGTAGCAAGCGTCTTGTCGCTCTATCACAAGGGCGCGGTGTTGCCTTACTGGGGCGGGGGCACATTCGCCGCGCGGGGGCTGCGCGCGAATGACCGGATGTATTACGAGCTGATGTGCCATGCCCGCCGACGAGGCTGCACCAGCTTCGATTTCGGCCGTTCCAAGACGAATAGCGGCCCCTATCATTTCAAGAAGAACTGGGGTTTCGAACCGCGCCCGCTTTCCTATGCGAGCTGGACCGCACTCGGCGCGCAAGCGCGGGACACCGATCCCAACAGCCCGCGCCATGCCGCGCGGATCGCCTTGTGGAAGCGCCTGCCGCTTCCGCTCGCCAATCGCCTCGGCCCGGTGATCGCACGGGGGTTGGGATGAGATGGGCGAAATCCTCTTCCTCGCCCATCGCCTGCCTTTTCCGCCCGATCGCGGGGACAAGATTCGCTCGCACCATATAGTGAAGCGATTGGCGCGGATCGCGCCGGT
>CAMLQG010000076.1 GCA_946482075.1 uncultured Erythrobacteraceae bacterium | reverse complement strand
CGGCCATGCTGAACATCAGCACGAGCGGCGTGGGCGGACGACGGCCGAACTGGCTCAGCTGGTCGCGCGACATGCTGATCACGTCGGGCGCGGGACCCCCGGGCTTGCCTTCAGCCTTCACGGCATCCGCCATGGACATGCCTTTGGCCAGCCGTCCGAGCACGCGGCCGGCAGCGGTCTTTGCAGCTTCATTGCCCTTGGCGAGCTTGTAGTCGCGAGCCACGTCGGCCTTGATCTCGGCCAGGGGCGCTGCGGCGGAAGCCGTGATGTCGGACACGTCGTAGATCAGGAAGGTCTTGCCCGGTTCGATCTCGGCGAGCTGCGGTTCGCCTTCTTCCATGTTGAACGCGGTGGTGAGCGCGCGCTGGAGCACGTCCGGAGCCTTCCCGTCGTGCGAGCCATAGACGCGGCCGTCGGCCGTGACCGGCGGAGTGGATTGAACGGTCAGGCCGAAGTCCTTGGCCGCATCGGACAGGCTGCCGCCTTCGTCGAACTGGCTTTCGACTTTCGCGGTCAGGTCGGAGAGCGCTGCGCGGCGCTTTTCGGCGGCGAGCTGCGGCACGATTTCCGCCTTGGCGGCTTCGAGGCTGCGCGCCGGCGTGTTGCGCACGACATCGACCCGCAGGATATGCCAGCCCAGGCCGCTGCGTGCTGGCGCCGCGATCCCGCCCTGCCTGGCCGCGAAGCCTGCAGTGGCGACGGCGGCGGAGGCCTGGCCGGTCAGTTCCGCCTTGGTGAAGGGCCCCACCTTGGACACGGCGAGGCC
Organism: uncultured Erythrobacteraceae bacterium; assembly: GCA_946482075.1. The sequence goes on along the minus strand of CAMLQG010000076.1, from coordinate 17,196 downwards.
ACGCGCCTTGGCAGCGGCTTCGAGCGAGGTTCCACCCTGGGCCTGCGCGAGGATTTCCTTGGCTTGCGTTTCCGTCTGCACGACGAGTTGCGTGAAGGTCCGGACATCCGTCGCCGCGAACGTGGCCGCGTCACGCTTGTAACGCGCAGCGATCTCCGCTTCCGTAGGCGCGGGCACATTGCCGAGAGCAGCGTCGGTGAAAGTCGCGTAGCGGATCACGCGGCGTTCGGGACGGATGTAGTTCTCGCGATGGGTGCCGTAGAACGCCGCGATGTCCTTGTCGCTCGGCGTGCCCTGCGGGGCGAAGAGCACGCCCGGAAGCACCGCGATCGCGCCTTTCCGCGTCTCCTTGAGCAGTGCGGAATAGCGCGTCACCAGTTCGACAGGTACGTCCGCTCCGTATGAGGCGGGCAGGGCCACCTGCTGCGCCAGCAGCGACTGGGCGAGATCTTCGCGCACGGCCTTGTCCGTCAGGCCCTGCTGCTGGATCAGGCGCGAATAGATCTGCTGGTCGAACTTGCCATCCGGGCCTTTGAAAGCCGGGATCTGGGCGATTTCACTGTCGATCAGGCGATTGCCGGCGCGCAGGCCATGGGCCTTGCCGAAACCGGCGATGGCGAAACGATCGATCATCTCGTCGAGCACCCGATCCAGACCGCCTTGCTTGATGAACACCGGCATCGTCATGGTCGGCTGCTGCTGCCTCACCTGATCGAGCGCGGTGTTGGCGGTGCGGCTGAGATCGGAAGTGCTGATCTTGTCCTTGCCCACCATGGCCACGCGATCGCCCCCGGCTGCACCGCCGAAAGTACCGGTATTGGCGATATCGCCGCCGGCGAAGGCCAAGGCGACGAGGCCCAGAAAAACGAGCGCGAAGAAGACGCCGAACCTGGACTTGAACATGTTGCGGAAGAACTTGAGCATCTGGCGGCCGTCTGGATGGTGGGCGATCCGACGCAGAGCGCCGGTTCGGGAGGTTGTGCGCTTTATCCCTCCAGCGCTCTCGCCGCAACAGGCGAACCGCGTTAGAGTCTGCGTGTGGAAAAGCTTTTTTGACAAGCTCGTCCCCTCGGTCTAGCGGGCCCTGCCCGTCGCCGAAGAGGCGTGCAGAATCCCTGGACCTTGAGGAACGAATGTCCCAGCGCCCCTATATCGTTGGCAATTGGAAGATGCATGGCACCCGCGCCATGCTGGCCGAGGCGCGCGCGATCGATCGCGCGGCGGAACGGCTTACGCGCGCCGAAGTCGCGATCGCGCCGCCTTACACGCTGATCCATGCGATCCGCACCGAAGCCAATCTGGTAGGCGTCGGCGCGCAAGATTGCCATGCGGCCGAAGGCGGTGCGCATACGGGCGATATCTCTGCCCCCATGCTGAAGGATGCCGGCGCGGATTTCGTGATCGTCGGGCATAGCGAACGCAGGGCCGATCATGGCGAAACGGACTCGGCGGTCCGGGCCAAGGCCACCGCCGCGCTGGGTGCGGGGCTGGGCGTCATCGTCTGCGTGGGTGAGACCGAGCCGCAGCGCGATGCCGGGATGGCCGAAGCGATCGTCGCCGGTCAGCTCGAGGGCTCCCTTCCCGCAGCGGATAGCGGGATCGAGAAGCTGTCCGTGGCTTACGAACCGGTCTGGGCGATCGGTACGGGTCGTACTCCCACGCTGGACGATATCGCCGCGATGCATCGTTCGATCAGGGCCAAGCTAGTTTCGCTCTATGGCGATGGCGCGGCCACCATCCGCATTCTCTATGGCGGCTCCGTGAAGCCGGAGAACGCGCCCGAGATCCTCCGCGTGGAGGAAGTGGGCGGTGCGCTGGTCGGCGGCGCGAGTCTCAGCGCCGAGAGTTTTCTCGGGATCATCGCCGCGGCGGTCGATCAGGACTAAACCTTGCGGTATTCGGGGCGCATCGCTAGATGCGCACGAAGCCGCGTTTGGCAGAATTCAGGCGAACACGATGTCCTTCTTCCTCTTCCTCACCGTCATTCAGGCGATTGTTGCCGCCGCGTTGGTCGGCGTGATCCTGATCCAGCGTTCCGAAGGCGGTGGCCTGGGCGTCGGCGGGGGGAGCCCTTCGGGCCTGATGTCCGCACGCGGCGCAGCCAACTTCCTGACCCGGACGACAACCGTCCTGGCGACCCTGTTCGTGCTGCTGAGCATCGCGCTTGCCACGCTTGCGGTAAACACCACGTCCGAACGCGAAATCGACACAACTCTCGATCGTACGGTGACCCCGTCGCGCGATCCACTCGCTGCGCCCGATACCGGCACTCCGGCGCCTGCGGGCCAGGCCGCTCCTGCCCAGGGCGCGCCGGCAGGTCCTGCGGCCCCCGCCGGAAACGATCCGCTGGGCACGCCCGCGCAATAATCTGTCGGGCGGGCGCACGGCCCGTTCGAAATCGCTGAAAGGTGTGGAATTTCACACCGGGCTGGCCCGCAACGGCTTGCCCCGAATCAATCCTTGCGCGTAAGGCCCAACTCCCATGGCGCGGTTCATTTTCATCACCGGCGGCGTGGTCTCTTCGCTCGGCAAGGGTCTGATGGCGGCAAGCCTCGCAGCATTGCTGCAGGCGCGCGGATTCAAGGTTCGCATCCGCAAGTTCGATCCCTATCTCAACGTCGATCCCGGGACCATGAGCCCCTATCAGCATGGTGAGGTCTACGTCACCGACGATGGTGCGGAGACCGATCTCGACCTGGGGCACTACGAACGCTTCACTGGCGTCTCCGCGCGTCAGTCGGACAATGTGACCTCGGGCCGCATCTACCAGCAGATCATCGCCAAGGAGCGGCGCGGGGATTATCTCGGCGCCACCGTGCAGGTGATCCCGCATGTCACCGACGCGATCAAGGAATTCGCGCTCGCGGATACGGACGATCTCGATTTCGTGCTGTGCGAATTCGGCGGCACGGTAGGAGATATCGAAGGCCTGCCGTTCATCGAAGCGATCCGCCAGCTCCGCAACGAGTTCGGCCGCGAACAGACTGCGGCGGTCCATGTCACGCTCGTCCCCTATATCGCCGCGGCGGGCGAGCTGAAGACCAAGCCTACGCAGCACTCCGTGCGCGAGCTGACGAGCCTGGGCGTGCAGCCCGACATCCTGCTGTGCCGGTGTGAGAAGCCCCTGCCGGAATCCGATCGCGCCAAGATCGCGCTCTTCTGCAACGTGCGCAAGGAAGCGGTCATTCCCGCGCTCGACGCGCCGAGCATCTATTCAGTCCCGCTGCAGTATCACGCCGAAGGGCTGGACGACGAGGTGCTGCGCCATTTCGGGCTCGATGCACCTGCGCCGGGCCTCGACGTCTGGCACGATATCGTCGACCGTTACCAAAACCCGGAAGGCGAAGTCACGATCGGCGTGGTCGGCAAATATGTCGGCCTGCCGGATGCATACAAGTCGCTGAACGAGGCGCTGGTCCATGGCGGCATGGCGAACCGGGTGAAGGTCCATATCCGCTGGCTGGACGCGGAACTGTTCGAACAGGATGCGTCCGATGTCGCGGCCCAGCTGGAACCGATGCATGGCATCCTGGTGCCGGGCGGCTTCGGAGAAAGGGGCACGGAAGGCAAGATCGCTTCGGTCCGCTTCGCGCGCGAACGCAACGTGCCCTTCTTCGGCATCTGCCTTGGCATGCAGATGGCCTGCATCGAAGGGGCACGGAACACCGCCGGGGTCGCCGAAGCATCCTCGACCGAATTCGGCCCCACGCTGGAGCCGGTCGTCGGCATCATCACCGAATGGATGAGCGCGGAAGGCCTGCAGACGCGCGCCGATGGTGGCGATCTGGGCGGTACGATGCGCCTCGGCGCGTACGATGCAGTACTTGCCGGCAACAGCCGCGCCGCCTCGATCTACGGCGCGAACGAAATTTCCGAGCGCCACCGCCATCGCTACGAAGTGAACGGGGCCTATCGCGAAAGGCTGGAGCGGGGCGGCCTGCTCTTCTCCGGCATGTCGCCCGACGGGCTGCTGCCCGAAATCGTCGAACGGCCGGATCACCCCTTCTTCGTCGGGGTGCAGTTCCACCCGGAATTGAAGAGCAAGCCGTTCGACCCCCATCCGCTGTTCAAGGGTTTCATAGCGGCGGCGCTGCGCCAGTCCCGCCTGGTCTGATCGGACATGAAAAGGCGGGCCCTCGCGAGCCCGCCTTGGGATAGAAGCGCTGCGCTAGCCGTTCAGGCCGCGTCGGCGTCTTTGCTGCCTTCGACCACTTCAAGCGGCTTCTGACCGTTCACCGCGATCTTCTTGGGTTTCATCGCTTCGGGTACTTCGCGCACGAGGTCGATCACGAGGAGACCATCGGCAAGGTCGGCCTTTTCCACCCGCACGAAATCGGCGAGTTCGAAGCGGCGTTCGAAGCCGCGATTGGCAATGCCGACATGGAGGAATTCGCCTTCCTCGGCGAGATCGCCCTTGTGGCCCTTGATCACCAGCAGGTTCTGTTGGGCCGTGATGTCGATTTCGTTCGGCTTGAAGCCGGCGATGGCGAGAGTGATGCGATAATTGTCCGTACCGCGCCGCTCGATGTTGAAAGGGGGGTAATTGTCGCTGCCATTCTGGCGGACCTGCTTCTCCAGCAAGTCGAACACCCGGTCAAAACCGACGGTATTGCGGCGATAGGGGGAGAAATCGAAACGGTTCATGGTCAAATCCTCTGCTGAGCAATTTGCAGTTCGGTGGACGAGCCCGGCCAATCCGGCGCTCGCCATGCCATGATGCCCTTGCGGCGCACCACGCGGACCCTAGATATGACAGGCTCACCGGCATTCAAGGCCGCTCGTCACCGGGTGACGCCACGATGCCGGATTTCGCGATGGAAGGACCGCCAGAATGACCACCCCGCTCGTCGAGATCTATACCAAGTTCGGTTGCGGCTATTGCTATCGCGCCAAGCAGCTGCTCGACAGCAAGGGCGTGGAATATACCGAATATGACGTGACGATGGGCGGACCGGACAAGGCGGAGATGCAGCGCCGCGTGCCGGAAGCCCGCACCGTTCCCCAGATCTTCATCGACGGTATTTCCGTCGGCGGATCGGATGAGCTCGCCGCGCTGGAGCGCCAGGGCAAGCTCGACATGATGCTGGGCCGCTGATCGCCCCATGACCCGCATCGCCGTTCTGCAGATGACGACCGGCATCGATCCGGCGCGCAACGCCGAGACACTGATGGAAGCGGTGGCCGATGCCGCGCGGGGCGAGGCGGAAATGCTGTTCACGCCCGAGATGTCCGGTCTGCTGGATCGCGATCGCGATCGGGCGAAACGCCATGTCGTGCCCGAGGACGAGAATCCCGTGCTGCGTACGGTTCGCCGGGCGGCGGCGGGGCAGGGCATCTGGGTGGCGCTGGGATCGCTCGCGGTGCGCCGGCCTGACGGACGCTTCGCCAATCGTTCGTTCGTGATCGCGCCCGATGGCACGGTGGCGGCGCGTTACGACAAGATCCATATGTTCGACGTGCAGCTTGCCACAGGCGAAAGCTGGCGGGAATCCGCCGCCTATGCGCCGGGGGAAGCGGTGGTCACGGTCGAAACGCCACTCGGCCGGCTTGGCCTCAGCATCTGCTATGACATTCGCTTCCCGGCGCTGTTCGAGGAACTGGGGCGGCAGGCTTGCGACGCCATCGCCATTCCCGCCTCCTTCACCGTACCTACCGGCCAGGCGCATTGGCACCTCCTTCAGCGCGCTCGCGCGGTGGAAGCGAGTGCCTATGTCATTGCGGCTGCCCAGGTTGGGCAGCACGAGGATGGCCGCCGCACCTTCGGCCATTCGCTGGTGATCGATCCCTGGGGAGACGTTCTGCTCGATCTCGGCGGCGAAGCGCCGGGGCTGGGCTTCGCGGATATTTCCCAAGAACGGATCGCCGGAGTGCGCCAGCAGCTTCCGAGCCTTGCCAATCGCCGTACAATTTCTAAATCGCCAATGTCATGATCGTGTTCGACCTCTGCTGCCTGTCCGGCCATCGTTTCGAAGGCTGGTTCGGCTCGTCCGAAGACTATGCCGCGCAGAGCGGGCGCGGGCTGGTGACCTGTCCGCAATGCGGATCGAGCGATGTGGCGAAGGCCCCGATGGCGCCGGCCGTGCCGCGCAAGGGCAATCAGCTTCCTTTCCCTCCGGTGCAGGATCAGGCGGTCGCCGGCGGCAAGCCCTCGCCCGAAATGGTGAAGGCGATGGAGAAGCTCGCCGCGATGCAGGCCGAAGCGCTCAAGGATTCGAACTGGGTCGGCGGCAAGTTCGCCGAGGAATCGCGTGCTATGCATTACGGAGAAAGCGAAGCTCGGGCGATCCATGGCCAGGCGACGCTGCAGGAAGCGAAGGAACTGCACGAGGAAGGCATCACGGTCGCGCCGCTTCCGTTCCCCGTCGCACCGCCCGACGACATCAACTGATTGCCCTTCGCGCGCCCAATCCCTAAACGGTCCCCGGCGCGCCCATAGCTCAGCAGGATAGAGCGTCGGATTCCTAATCCGAAGGCCACAGGTTCGAATCCTGTTGGGCGCACCATTTTGTTTTGGAACCTTGCATAAGCTCGGGCGGCCGTTCGGCCTTGCGAACCCTGGCGGGTCGGCTCCCTATGCGAAAGGGATAATCGCCAACCGGCTTTTGCGCTGCGTTCAGGGAAAATCGGTCCGTCGCTTCACGAATTCGGCATGACGGTCCCAGAAGGGTTTCCAGCTCGGCCATGCATGCGGCAGGCCGGGCTTGAACATCTGATCGGAATTATTCCAGCTGGGCCAACTGTTGAATGAAACGTCCTGAGGAGAATGGCGGGGATCGCCGGTGTGCAGATAGGCCATCTGCCGTTCTTCGAACAACCAGATGCCATCGACGCGGCGATAGCGGTCGAAATAAATCATGAGCTGGATGATCCAGTCCTGCCCATCCTCATGTTCGACGCGGCAATAGACGGTTCCATGGGCGCTGTCGGCATCGTCCAGTTCGATCACATGGCCGCAGAGCTGGTGCATGCTGCGATAGAAGCTGGTCAGGATCGCATCGCTGTCGAACATCTCGTAAACACCCGCAGGGCCGCGTTTGTCGGTCAATCCGAAGCGGGTGTAATCGCATGTCGGCGAGTAGAGTGCCGACAGGCCCTCGATATCCCGCGCATCGACAGATCGTGCATAGCGAACCGCCAATTGCTGGATGGCAAGCTGCGCTTCGACCTTCTCCAAACGCTGGAGGATATCACCGTCCATCACCACCTTCTCCATGTCTGCCGGTTACGCGACATTTGAGGTTCAGGCGATCGAGAGCATCTCGATCGCCTGAACCGCTCACCCCCATATCTGCGTATTCGCTCCGCGCCAAATCGCCCGAGTATCGAGCCCGCTCGCTTTGGCAAGAACCGGACAGGCCGTGAAGAACTCCTCCTATCGGAACTGAAATTCCAGGCGCGCGCCATAGGTTCGGGGACGGCCTTCCTGAACATACAGGCCGAGCCCGCCGAGAGATCCCCCGTTCTGGATATAGTAGGAATTGGTCAGGTTCTCGCCGAAGATGGTGACCGCGAACCTGTTGTCGGGCGCCTCGAACCGGAGCGCGGCGGACAACAGCGAATGCCCGTCATCGAAGGACACCGGCTGCGCCTCCGTGTTCGTGAATTGCGACGACACGTGGTACAGGTTTGCCGACGGCGTGATCTTTGCGATCATGCCCGTCTCGCTCACCGGAATATCGTACGAAATACCGGCATTGATCGTCCATTTGGGCGCGTTCAGCACGGGCAGAGTGCTGTTGTCGATCGGGGTGACGTTATCGGCCTCCAGATCGTTCCAAACCTGATATTTGGCATCGAGATAGCCGACGCCCAAATTGATGTTCAACCCGTCGACCGGCCGGGCGACCAATTCCATTTCGAAGCCATAGGCGCGAGATTTGCCTGCATTCGCGGTAACGCGGGCAAACCCGTCGATCGTGCCGTCATTGTTGTTGTCGAAGCCGACGCTGGTCTGGCGCTGGATGCCCTTGTACTTGTAGTAGAAGCCCGCAAGGTTGAACGTGACTCTGCGGTCGAACAGGGTGGTTTTTATGCCGCCTTCGAACGAGTCCACCGTTTCCGGATCGTAGGTCGAAAGCGGAGTGTGATTGAAGCCGCCCGGACGGCTGCCGCGCGCATAGCGGAGATAGGCCATGACGTCGGGCGTGAACTTGTAGTTCACATTTGCGTCATACATGAACTTCTTCCAGCTCTTCCTCTGGTTTGCCGGAGGCACGAGGACCGTGTCGCCCTGTGCGAACACGAAGAAGTTCTTCTTGTCCCAGCTTTCGCGTGCGCCAAGCGCGATGGACAGCGCATCCGTCAGCTTCACATCGACATGCCCGAAAATGGCATAGCTCTTCAGTTTCTGGCCGTAATCCGTGCCAATGTTGCCACCGAAGACGAACAGTTGCTGATCCCGGGTCATGTCGGACTTCATGTAGTAGCCGCCGATCAGCCAGCGCACACGATCATTGAAGGACAGGGAGCCGCCATCGTTCGAGGCAATTCGGAATTCCTGGCTGAATGTCTTCTGCGTGACGACCGTGGGCATGCTTTCAAGCAGCGGGAACGGTGTCGCATCGATATCGAGGTAGAACTTGTCCCTGATCTTACGATATCCCGTGATGGACGTCAGCGTCGCTGCACCGACATCGACATCGATATTCGAGGTCAGTCCCCAGTTGGTGATCCTGTTGTCCCCGAACTGGGATTGATGCGTGGTATATTTCTTCGCAGGGGTGCACCAGCCGAAGACCGAACACGCGACAGTATTCAGCTGATCGGCATATTCCGGCCGCGGATGGTCGATCCCATCGTTCACGTCGCGGAACGCCGTCGGCGGACTCTTGTCTTTGGTGTAGTCCGCCGAAAGCCAGATCCTGACTGCTTCGGACGGAGTGATCTGCAAGCCACCCTTCAGCGAAAGAGCATCGCGTCCGCCGAATTCGTAACCCGATGGCGTGTCGTCGGCGCGAAGGCCTTTCTGGAAGCCATCGGCATTGCGGTAGAGGCCTGCGAGCTTGATGCCCACCTTTTCCGGAATAAGCGGGCCGTCGACGCCGACATTGAGCTTGAGGTCGGAATATTTGCCGTATTCGATCATGCCGCGTGCGACCCACTCCTCGCCGGGCCGTCGCGTGACGATGTTGATCGCACCGCCCGGCGCATTTCGTCCCTGGAGAGTGCCCTGGGGGCCGCGCAGGATTTCCACCTGCTGGATGTCGAACGCGTCGATCAGCCCGCCATAGACGCTCGCCAGATAGACGCCGTCGATGCTGACTGCGACGGGCATGTCGGATTCAGGCGAATTGTCGATCGTCCCGATGCCGCGGATGAAAGGCGTGATCAGCGTCGGATTGACGATGCCCTCGTTGAAATTCACGTTCGGCGCCATGCGGGTGACCTGCGTGATATTCGTGAAGCCGCGACGGGTTATCTGATCCGCACCGACGGCCGTGACTGCCAGGGGAACGTCCTGGAGGCGCTCTTCGCGCTTTTGCGCAGTGACGATAATCTCGGTGTCGTAATTTGCCGGCTGGCGTTCCTGTTGTGCCGCAGCCGTTTCCGAAATGCCCAGCGCAGCAATGCTCGCGCCCAGAAGCAACACATGACGTGCGTCCATCGGATCCTCCCCTGATTTAATTGTTATGGGGAGCATTCTAACCCGCACGCGGGCGGGTTTCGATGCTCAGAACGGCCCTCGGACCACCCAAAACAGAACTCTCGCAATCCTACTCGCCAGGGAAGAGGCAAGCCGATACAAACGGATGACTTCGGAAAACGAAGCCAAGCTGGATTTTGACCTTGCGGGAGAGAGGATCATGTCCATCGATGGAGAGCGGACCCTGAGGTTCTGCCAATCGAACCGGCAGACGAAGGAGAGCCTGGAGCTTTGGGGAGGAGTGCTGACACTCGATCCCGGCTCCGAATATTCGATAACCGAGAAGATTGCCGGTTCCTTGCGCATTTCGCGTTCCGAACTGAAAGGAAGCGCTTCCTTCCATAGATCCGCAAGCGCAGTCAGGCTGATCGAACAGCAATATTATATCGTGACCTTCGTCGATGGGGGCGTGATCATATTCGATTCCCCGCTGCGAGACGATATTCATGGTCCGTCTTTCGCTGTCTCGCGCTCCAGCGGCGGATACCGGGCGTTCATGCGCTGCAAGGGAGCCAGGACAATGACGGTTCACCAGGCGTTTGTTCCCCTTCACATGCTGGCGCCTTTCCTGTCGCGAGAAGCGGCGCTCGGGAAGCCCATCTCGACTGCCGACGGACCCGCTTTGGCAGCGGCCGAAATGCTCTCGCTGATTTTCCGGAACAATCAGCAACTCGATGGTCAATGCCGAAATCTCACGACCAGGTGCTTCGCCCAGCTGGTCGGTCAGGCCATCAGCGGAGTCATCGATCTCAAGCTGGTGACGCGCGGTTCCAAGCTGCGGTTCGAGGAAATTCAAAAATATATCGTCGACAATGCAGCCAATCCCGAAATTTCGGCGAAGAGCGTTGCGAAGAAATTCGAAATCTCGTCGAGATATCTCAGCAAGATAATCGCCGAGCGAAGGCAGACCTTCCCGAATATGGTGAGGAGCGCGAAGATCAGGCTTTCCACCAAACTGCTCTCAGAACTGCCTTTTGACCGTTACACGATTTCGGATATCGCCACGATTTCCGGTTTTAAGAGCAACCCGCATTTCCACCGGGCTTTCCGATCGGTGACTGGCACCACACCGCAACAATACCGGGATGCCATTCGCCTCCACAGCACCGCCAGCTCTCAACACGCGGCATCGGAAATCGGGGCGTTCAAAGACATTCCTTGTTTCAAGGATGCTCCGCCGCCCAATTCGGGAGATCGCGGTTTCCCGCCAAGACTGGAAGCTCTTGGTACCTTGTATCGGTTCCGTTGAGCGCCAGGAGAGGGTTCGAAATCCTCGCTGGGATGCTCGGCGTCTAATCCTGCGGGAATGATCGCGTGCGGTTGAGCTTGTCGAGCACTTCGTCGAGCGGCTCGGTCACGGTAACGCTCCGCCCTTCGCCGAACCGTATCCGGGTCCCGTGTTCGACCTGGGATATGAACGAGACCTGGGAAGCATTGATCACTGTCGGTACGCGATCGGTGCAGATGAATTTCACGAACATGGTCAGCTCTCCCGGTTGTTTGACCGGAAGGTACGCTGTTTGGAGCGAGAAGCCAGTGCCGGTGCACGCAACACGGTCAAAACAGCAAGGTGATCCAGTAGAACAGCGCGCCCACCGCGGCCGAGGCCGGGATCGTGATGATCCAGGCGGTCATTACGTTGCGCGCCACGCCCCAGCGGACGGCGGATGCGCGCCGGGCGGTGCCCGCGCCGATCACGCAGCCGGTGATGGTGTGCGTGGTCGATACCGGAATGCCCAGCAGCGATGCCGTGAACACCATGATCGAGCCGCCGGCCGAAGCGCTGAAGCCCTGATGCTGCGAAAGCTTGGTGATGCGCGATCCCATCGTCTCGATGATCTTCCATCCGCCCGACAGCGTGCCGAGCGCGATGGCGACGTAGCAACAGATCGCCACCCAGTGCGGCACGACGAATTCACCGCTGAGATAGCCCGTGGAGTAGAGCAGAACGGTGATGATCCCCATCGTCTTCTGTGCGTCATTGAGGCCGTGGCTGAGCGAATAGGCGGCGGAGGAGAGGAGATGGAGGAGGCGGAAAGTGCTTTCCGTGCTACGGTTCGTCGAATTGCGGAATATCCAGCTGGTGACGAGCATGATCAGCATCGCCAGCAGCATGCCCAGCGTGGGTGAGAGAACGATCGCGATCAGCGTCTTGTTGAGGCCGCTCCACTGGATGCCGGTCAGCCCGGCATGGGCCGTGCCGGCGCCGATCAGCCCGCCTACCAGCGCGTGGCTGCTGGAGGACGGGATACCCCTGATCCAGGTGACGACGTTCCAGAACATCGCGCCCACCAGCGCACCGAAAACCACCGCGGGTGTGACGAGATCCTTGTCGATCAAACCCTTGCCGATCGTTTCCGCGACCTTGTGTAGGCTCGGGAAAACGATGCTGAGGAAATAGGCGGCGAAATTGAAGAAGGCGGCGAAAGCAACCGCCTGAACCGGCCGCAGCAGCTTGGTTGCGACGACGGTCGCTATCGAGTTCGCCGCATCGTGCAGCCCGTTAAGGAAATCGAAGGCGAGCGCGATCGCGATCAGCCCGATCAGCAGGGGCAGGGCGAGCTCGTGCATCAGGCGTGATCGATCACGATACCGTCGATCTCATTCGCGACATCTTCCAGCGCGTCCACGATCCGCTCGAGATGCTTGTAGATCTCGCGCGAGACGATGAACTGGAGGGTGTCTGTCGCCCCGTGGCGCTTGAAGGCCTTCTTGATCCCGGCATCGTGGATCGCGTCTGCCTGGCCTTCCATGCGGACCAGCCTCTCGGTCAGTTCGTGCAGACGCGCGCCGTTCGCGGCGACGTCGCGGAGCAGCGGCATGGCTTCCGCCGTCAACCGCGCGGCATCGACGATGATCGCGGCCATGTCGCGCATGTCCTGCTCGAACTCGGCCACTTCATAGAGGTCGATCGCGGCCCCGGTCGCATGCATCTCGTCCACCGCATCATCCATCGCACCGATCAGGCTGGTGATGGCGCCGCGATCGAACGGGGTCAGGAACGTCTTGCGCACGGACTGGAGGACTTCGCGCGTAATGTTGTCCGCATCGTGCTCGCGCTCTTCGATCTCGCGGATATGCTCCGCGCCGGTCGGTCCGGATTGCAGCAGCCGGGCAAGGGCGTCGGCCGCGGCGACAATGGTCATGGCATGGGCTTCGAACTGCTCGAAGAAATTGCCCGTCTTGGGGAGCAGGCGCTGGAACCATCCGAACATGGCATTCACTTTCGATTTCTGCGCGACCATCTTGAGGACCTGCGCGCGTTTCACTGCGACCTTGAATTCCGAGGGGCCGAAGGAGTGGAACAGATCGGCGAGATCGGCTTCCTCCACCGCGGCGGCTGCTTCCGCCAGCGTGAACCAGCGGCGCTCGCGCTCGCCCTGTTCCTTCCAGATCGGTCGTTCGTGCGTGACGGCGAGCGGGAAGACATCGACGTCCAGCATCAGCGCCGCACCGCTCTTGCGGCGTTTGCGATAGCGATAGGAACCGATCGGCAACGGGCAGATCGAGCCGATCACGCCCGCCTCATCCTCAGCTTCCCTGGCTGCCGCTTCATGCGGAGTGAGCCCGCTCATAGTATTGCCCTTGGGAATCACCCACCGCCCTCGGCTGCCGCGCGATGTGACGAGGAGTACGCGCACCGGCGCGTCTATCCCGGGGCCTTCGGTGCGATAGGGCAAGGCGGCGATCTGGCGAATGACGGGCTCCTCGGATCGCGCGCCGATGCCTGAATTCGGAAAATATGACAACATCGTGACAGACGGAAATCCACGCCTATGATGGATAGGGGCTTGCGTGCATTGACTTTGCAACGGCGGGCCAACATCATCCCCGCCATGCAAACAGTCGGCCTTGCATTTCGTTTCCGCCTCTACGGAGGGCAACTTCTCGCGGGCAATTAGCCCCGGGGTCGTGGCGCAACAGCCTCGGACCCGGGGCTAATCTCGAAAAACGGCAATCATGCGTCAGGGTCGGCGCAGGATTGCGATTATCGATGCGAATACGCCTACGAGAGGACAACTCCCATGACGCCGACAGAAATCGTGATCCGTTTCCTGGATCGCTGGAATCTTGGAATCGACGAAGTCGAAGCCGCTTTCCACGACACATTCAATGATGACACCGTGTACGACAATGTCGGCTCGGTAGTGACGATCGGGCCACGCGAAGCCACGGCTCTGATCCGCGAAGGCTCAAGCCGCTCCGGCTTCGTGCGGATGGGCTACGACATGCTGAACGTCTGTGCGGACGGGAACAAGGTCTATACCGAACGCGTAGACCGTTTCTATGACGCGAGCGATGTCGAATTCCACTCGCTGCGCGTCATAGGTATCTTTGAAATCGACGCGTCCGGCAGGATTTCCGCCTGGCGGGACTATTTCGATTCCGCTGCCATGGACGGCTTCTAGTCTCTGGCCGCAGCCGAGGCGGAAAGCGCTCGCCAAGGCCGGAGTTACATCGCTAGTCTTCCCCGACAACAGATCGGGAAAGGTTCGCAATGGGCACGCTGTCAGGGAAATCGGTTCTCGTCACCGGCGCGTCACGCGGCATCGGTCGGGCAATCGCGCTGGATCTGGCGAATGCCGGCGCGCTGGTCGGCGTGCATTACGGGCAGGGCAGGGATGGAGCGGAAGAGACTGCGCGGATGGTCGCCGATGTGGGCGGGCGGGCCTTCGTCCTTGGCGGCGACCTGAAGGACGAAGGTGCGATCGACGCATTGCTCGCGGATCTGGATGCCGGGCTCGCGCGGCATGGCGCCGCCGGCCTCGACATCCTCGTCAACAATGCCGGTGTCGGCGGCGGTGGAGCGATCGACAAGGTCACGACGCAGAAGCTCGACGAACTGATCGGCACCAATATCCGCGGCACGTTCCTGCTTACCCAACGGGCCGTCTCGCGCATTCCGGACGGTGGGCGGATCATCAACATCTCGTCGATGGTGGCGCTCGCCGCCTATCCCGGATCGATCGCCTACGCGCTCACCAAGGCGGCCGTGAACAGCTTCACCACGTCGCTCGCGGCTGAGCTGGGTCCGCGCGGCATCACCGTGAATGCAGTCGCGCCGGGCGCCACCGACACGGATTTCATCGCCGCGCTGATGGCGCAGCCCGATCTCGTCGAGTTCTACGCGAACAAGGCCGCGCTCAAACGGATCGGATCGCCGCAGGATATCGCATCGGTGGTCACCTTCCTCGCTTCGCCGGCGGGGGGCTGGGTCACTGGACAAGTGCTGCAGGCAAGCGGCGGGATGCATCTGGAATAGATATGAACGGGAGAAAGAGGATGTCGGATATCGAAGGAAAAGTCGCCGTGGTGCTGGGTGCGTCCGCGGCGGGCGGGACGGGATGGGCCGTGGCGGAACATCTCGCCGCGGCCGGCGCGAAAGTGGTGGTCAGTGCACGGCGCAGGGAACCGCTGGAGGAACTTGCGTCGAAGATCGGTGGGATCGCTGTGGTCTGTGATGCGGGGAAGGGCGACGAGATCGCGGCGCTGGCCGGCCGCATCAAGGAGGAGTTCGGCGGGCTCGACATCGCGGTCAATTCCGCCGCGCTGCCGATCATCGGCACGATCGCCGAAACGGATCCGGGTGAAGTGCAGAAATCGGTCGATGTGAACTTCATCGGCCACGTCAACTTCGTGCGCGAGATGGGTGCGATCATGCGTGATGACGGTTCGATCATCCTGATTTCCACCGCCAGCGCGCAGCAGCCGGTTATGCCCTTCTTCCCTTATGCCTGTGCGAAGGCGGCCACTGACTGCCTCGTGAAATATGCGGCGCTGGAATATGGGCCGCGCGGCATCCGGGTGAATTCGATCCTGCCGGGCCCGATCCGGTCCGACATGGCCACGCAGCTCTTCGCGAATCCCGGTGCGGAAGCCGTTTTCTGCAAGGAAATCCCCCTCGGCAGAGTCGGGGAGACAGATGATTTTGCGCGCATCGTGACGACGCTCGCTGGCAAGCATTACATGACTGGGGTGAACATTCCCGTGAGCGGCGGCATGCAGCTGACTCGCTCTGCGCGAGGAGACGAGATGCCGA
Source organism: uncultured Erythrobacteraceae bacterium (assembly GCA_946482075.1). Next base: position 1,513 of record CAMLQG010000076.1, on the reverse strand, counting down.
GCGGCCACTTCTGAGACGACGGGGAGCGGTTTTTCGCCTGGAAACACCGGCGCAACGGAGCTTTTGTCCTCAATCTGTCGCATTGCGTGCCTTCAGGCGCGGAAACCGCTTGAATCGGCGGGTTAACTGTGATTCCTTCGAATCATGAAGCGAACAGAGCCAGGACACCGTCTTCCCCAATCGCGGCTTGCGCGTACGCTGGGGCTCGGCGGGCTTCTGATCCTGGGCGCGCTCGCCATGATAGGGCCGAGCGGGATCATGGCGTGGAATGAAAATGTCCATCTGCTCGACCGGCGCCAGGCCGAGCTGGCGAAGCTGGAGGCGGAACGGAGCGAGTTGAAGAACCGCGTCGCCTTGCTCGATCCTGCTCATGCCGATCCCGATCTGGTGGGCGAATTGCTGCGCAGCAAGCTCAACGTCGCTCATCCGGACGAAGTGGTGGTCGAACTCCACTGATCGGTCCGATGTCGGCCGATCCTTTCTCTATTGCAGGCAAATGAAGGACGCGCTGGGCGTTGCCTCCCGCCGCGGCTTCATCTTATAGCTTGGCAGGTAGCAGGGGCGGCGCATTGATTCCGCCCGAACATAAGGGATTTGAATTTGGCGCGATCAGAGGCCCCCTCTCGCAAGAAGGCTGCCAAGCCTGATGAAAGTGAAGACGCGTTCGCGCTGCGCAGCCTTCAGGACAAATACGAGAAGAGGAAGGCCTACGACGCCAGCGATGACGAACTGCTGAAGTTCTACGAGAAGATGCTGCTCATCCGCCGGTTCGAGGAGCGGGCGGGCCAGCTTTATGGGCTAGGTCTGATCGGGGGGTTCTGCCACCTCTATATCGGGCAGGAAGCCGTGGCCGTGGGCCTGCAATCCGCGCTGCAGGAAGGCAAGGACAGCGTCATCACCGGCTATCGCGATCATGGGCACATGCTGGCCTATGGTATCGATCCCAAGATCATCATGGCGGAACTGACCGGGCGCCAGGCGGGCATCAGCCACGGCAAGGGCGGTTCGATGCACATGTTCTCGACCGAACATGCCTTCTATGGCGGCCACGGCATCGTGGGCGCGCAGGTGCCGCTCGGCGCCGGTCTCGCTTTCGCGCATAAATACCGCAAGGATGGCGGCATCTGCATGGCCTATTTCGGCGATGGCGCCGCGAACCAGGGCCAGGTCTACGAGACCTTCAACATGGCCAGCCTGTGGAAGTTGCCGATCGTCTTCGTGATCGAGAACAACCAATATGCGATGGGCACCGCGGTAACGCGCAGTTCGGCCGAAGTGGAATTCCACCGCCGCGGCACGGCCTTCCGCATTCCCGGCATGGATGTGAACGGCATGGACGTGCTCGAAGTGCGCCAGGCGGCCGAAGTAGCGATCGCCCATGTCCGCGAAGGAAACGGTCCGGTGCTGCTGGAGCTGAGCACCTATCGTTATCGCGGCCATTCGATGTCCGACCCGGCGAAATACCGATCGCGCGAGGAAGTGCAGGAAATGCGCGAGAAGCACGATCCGATCG
>CAMLQG010000075.1 GCA_946482075.1 uncultured Erythrobacteraceae bacterium | reverse complement strand
GCCTGTGGCGCGGGCGGGTTCGCTCGATCACCCGCCAGCCCAGCGATAGCGCGCTGTTGCGGGTGCTGACCTCGCGCCATGCCGGTTCGGGACCGCTGCCGGCGGGGTGGCGATGAGGGGAAGATGGAAGGGCGCTTTCGCGGGCTTATGTGTAAACCCAACCATCGTCACCCCAGCGCAGGGTGGGGCGACGATTATGGGTGCCGCATCCTACTTCACCTGCGCGAACCAGATCGTGTGATGCGCGCCCTTGCCGTTGCTGCGGGCACGCACTCCCACTTCGTCGGTATGGAAGCCCGCATCGCGCAGACGGCGGGTGAAGGCGGGGTCTTTCGCCGCGGACCAGATCGCCAGCACGCCGCCCGGCCGCAGCGCGGCTCTGGCGTTCTGCAACCCGCGCATCGAATAGAGCCGGTTGTTGGCCTGCCGGACGAGACCGTCCGGCCCGTTGTCCACATCGAGCAGGATCGCATCGAAGCTGCCGCGCGCATCCTCGATCACATCGGCGACATCGGCCATCACGAGCTCCACGCGTGAATCGTCGAGCCCGCCCGCCGTCAGCTCCGCCATCGGGCCGCGCGCCCAGTCGATGATCTGGGGCACCAGCTCGGCGACGGTCGCGACCGCATCCTTGGGCAATACGGCGAGCGCGGCGCGCAGCGTGAAGCCCATGCCATAGCCGCCGATCAGCAGGCGCGGAGCCTTGCGCCCGGCGATCCGCTCGCAGCTCATCACCGCCAGCGCTTCTTCCGAACCGCTCATGCGCGTGTTCATAAGCTCGTTATGGGTGCCGAGCACGATCATGTGGTCGCGCCCGTGGCGGAACAGGCGCAGTTCCTCGCCGCCGGGAACGGCGGCGGTGTCGATCAGTTCACGCTGGATCATGCAGGCTTGGCGCTGCGCCTATCAGCGCTTGCGGGCCTTGCGCGCGGCATATTTCGCATCGCGCGCGGCCTTCTTCTCGGCCTCGGTCAGTTCCGGCTTCTTCTTCGCGGCTTCCTGGGCGGCGCGTTCTTCGGCGGCGCGCAGCTTCTCGGCCTTCGCCTCTTCCCTGGCCAGCTTGGCGGCCTGGCGCTTTTCGGCCTGCGCGGCTTCCTTGGCCGCGCGGGCGGCGTCGCGCTTGGCCTTCTCTTCCGGATCGAGCGCGGGCTTGGCCTTCAGCCTGGCCAGCGCTTCGGTGCGCGCCTTGGCGGACGCATTGGCCCGGTCCTGGAAATTCGGTTCCTTGTAAGCAGCCATTCTACTCGTTCATGTCCTCTGTTTGGCGGTTTTCGTGGCCGCCCTTATCACCGGGCGCCCGCTGGCTCAATGCGCCGCATCCCATGTGGGTCCCGTCCCGATATCGATCGCCAGCGGCACATCCAGTGTGACGGCGGGCCGGGCGGCTTCGGCCATCACGCGTTCGATGATCGGGCTCGCCGCAGCGACATCGCCTGCGGGCAGTTCGAACACCAGTTCGTCATGTACCTGCAGCAGCATGCGCACATGACCGAGCCCGGCCGCTTCCAGCGCGGGCATCATCCGCACCATCGCGCGCTTGATGATGTCGGCGCTGCTGCCCTGGATCGGCGCGTTGATCGCCGCGCGTTCCGACCCCTGGCGCTCGGTCGGGTTGCGCGAATTGATCCGCGGGAACCACGTTTTGCGGCCGAACAGCGTCTCGGAATAGCCGCGCTCGCGCACGCTTTCCAGCGTGGTGACGATATAGCGCTGGATGCCGGGGAACCGTTCGAAATAGCGGTCGATCATCGCCTGCGCCTCGTCCGCTTCCACGCCCAGCCTGCCGCCCAGGCCCCAGCGGCTGATGCCGTAGAGAATGGCGAAGTTGATCGTCTTGGCGCGTGCGCGCGTGTCGCGGTCGACCGTGCCGAACATCTCCTGCGCGGTGCGGGCATGGATGTCCTCGCCGGCCGCGAAAGCGTCCTTGAGCGCGGGGACGTCGGCCATGTGCGCGGCCAGGCGCAGCTCGATCTGGCTGTAGTCGGCCGCCAGCAGCACATTGCCGGGCTCCGCCACGAAGGCCTCGCGGATCTGCCGGCCGATCGCGGTGCGGATCGGGATGTTCTGGAGGTTCGGATCGGTGGAGGACAGCCGCCCCGTCTGCGCGCCGACCAGGCTGTAGCTGGTATGGACGCGGCCCGTCTCCGGATTGATCGCGGCCTGCAGCGCGTCGGTATAGGTCGATTTGAGCTTGGCGAGCTGGCGCCATTCGAGGACCTTCGTCGCCACTTCCGCGCCATCGTTGGCGAGCCGTTCCAGCACGGACTGGTCGGTGGAATATTGTCCGCTCTTGCCCTTCTTGCCGCCCTTGTGGCCGAGCTTCTCGAACAGCACGTCGCCCAGCTGCTTGGGACTGCCGATAGTGAAAGGCGTGCCCGCGGCGGCATGGATGTCGCCTTCCAGCGCCACGATCGCTTCGGCGAAATCGGAAGACAGGCGCGCCAGCCGCTCGCGATCGACCTTGATGCCGTGGCGTTCCATCTGCGCGACGACGGGGATCAGCGGGCGGTCCACCCGCTCGTAGATCTTCGTACCGCCTTCCACCGCGAGGCGCGGCTTCAGGAGCTTGTGGAGCCGCCACGTGACGTCCGCATCCTCCGCAGCATATTCGGTCGCCCGGTCCAGCGGCACTTCGCCGAAGGAGATCGCCTTCTTCCCGCTGCCGCAGATATCCTTGAAGGTCAGCGTCGTATGGCCGAGATGGCGCTGCGACAGCTCGTCCATCCCGTGGCCGCCGCCGATCCCTTCCTCGCTGCGGCCCGCATCCATGGCGAAGCTGATGATCATCGTATCGTCGACCGGCGCCACATCGATGCCGTTCCGCGCGAAGACGTTGAGATCATATTTGACGTTCTGGCCGATCTTCAGCACCGCCGGGCTTTCCAGCAGCGGCTTCAGCCGGGCGAGCGCGGCGGCGCGGTCCACCTGCACCGGCGTTTCGGAGAACATGTCCGTCCCGGCATGGCCCAGCGGGATATAGCAGGCGTCGTTCGGACCCAATGCCATGCTGACCCCGACGAGATTGGCCGTCAGCGCGTCGAGCAGGCTGGTTTCCGTGTCGATCGCCACCTTGCGCGCGGCGAAGGCGCGGGCGATCCAGGCGTCGAGCGTTTCCAGATCCTGCACGCAGACATAGGCCGCGCGATCGACCGGCGGCATGTCGGCCAGCGCCTGGCGATTGCCGTCGGGCGCACCAGGCGCCCCGGGGGTCTGCGGCTTGGGCGGATTGAGATTGGTCGTCCGCGCCGGGCTGCCATTGCCGCCGTCCAGCCGGCGGCGCAGGCTGGTGAAGCCGTGCTTGTCGAGGAAAGCGGCCAGCGGATCGGGCGGAACCGGGCCGAGGCGGAAATCCTCCAGCTCCATCGGCAGGACGCAATCCTCCTTCAGCGTGACCAGGATGCGGCTGAGGCGGGCCATCTCGGCTTCTTCGATCAGCCGCTCGCGCATCTTGGAGGGCTTCATGCCTTCGGCGGCGGCGAGCGCGCTTTCGAGATCGCCGTAATCCTGGATCAGCTTGGTCGCCGTCTTCGGGCCGATGCCCCGGATGCCGGGGACATTGTCCACCGAATCGCCCATCAGCGCGAGGACATCGCCGACCTTCTCGGGCGGGACGCCGAACTTCTCATGCACTTCGGGAATGCCGATGCGCTGGTCCTTCATCGTGTCCAGCATGTCGATCTTGCCGCAATTCTCGATCTGGCCGACCAGCTGCATGAGATCCTTGTCGGACGATACGATCGTCACGTCCCAGCACAATTTGGCCGCCGCGCGGGCATAGGATGCGATCAGGTCGTCCGCTTCCAGCCCATCCTCCTCGATGCAGGCGAGGCTGAAGGCGCGCGTCGCATCTCGAATCAACGGGAATTGCGGGACCAGGTCCTCCGGCGGCGGCGGACGATGCGCCTTGTACTGGTCGTAGAGCTCGTTGCGGAAGGAATGCGAGCCCTTGTCGAGGATCACCGCCAGATGCGTGGGCCCGTCCGCCTTGTGCAGATCCTCCGCGAGTTTCCACAGCATCGTGGTGTAGCCGTAGACCGCGCCCACCGGCGTGCCAGCCGGATCGGTGAGCGGCGGCAGGCGATGATAGGCGCGAAAGATGTAGGACGAACCGTCCACCAGATAGAGATGCTGCTTTTCCGACATGGGAGGGTTGGTAGCAGCGCGCGCGGCCGAGGTCAGCCGGTTTCATGAACCTTTGCATGAGCGCCGGCCGGCGTCCGGAAAATGTCATGTTTCGGTCGCAATCTTGCGGCATAGGATAGGCCGACCTCCCGGCGAGCGCGCTTCCGGAAGAGCGCTTCGTCCCTGTTCTTGCGCCTATGTGCCGCGAACACGCTTGCATCCCGTATAATTGGCGATTATTTGTGCGCGCGAAGTCTGCACGGAGCGGCAGGCTTCGCGTGCGGCGAGTTGCCGTGCGAAGTCCACTCGCTGTTCAAGGATTATAATTCATGCGCAAGATCATTCTCGCTGCCGCCGCTGCCGGCGCTGCTCTGACCCTCGCTGCCTGCTCGCAGAAGACCGAGGAAGCGTCCACGGAAGCCGCTGACTCGGCGATGGCTGACGCTGAAACCGCTGCTGACGGCGCTGCTGACGCTGCCGCCGGTGCTGCTGACGCTGCTGGTGATGCCGCTGCCGCCGCTGGTGACGCTGCCGCCACTGCCGCTGACGCCGCTGCTGCTCCGGCCGCTGACGCCGCCGCTGCTCCGGCTGCTGACGCTGCGAAGCCCGCTGAAGCTGCCAAGCCGGCTCAGTAAGCGACTGATCCTTACGGATTACGGAAAGGGCGTGGCCTTCGGGCCGCGCCCTTTTTGTTTGGGTTCCGCGGTTTTACGCCGATGAAACATGCGGCATGGGTCGGTGGGACCAAGCAGGTGCTCCCCCCTTCGTCATTTCCGCGAAGGCGGGCATCCGGACCGCCGGGCCTGATCCGTCTTGCGTCCGAACGATGCGCCGAGATGGCTTCCCGCTTTCGCGGGAATGACGAAGAAGATGCGGGAATGCCGAAGGGGGATGGTGACGCAGCGGCGGTCCGACCCCGCCGTCCGGATCAATAGCGCGCGTTGACCCAGTTGGTGCTCGGCGTGGAGGTGTTCACCGTATAGCCGTCATAGATGGCACGAGCGATCTGCGAGATCCGCGCTTCGCGCGCGGGACGGGTGCCCTGGCCGGTCACATAGATCGCCACGGCGATCGCGCGGCCATCCGGCGTCTGGATGATGCCGATATCACTCGACGTGTTGTTGAGCGAACCCGTCTTGTGCGCCACCGTCACCGAGACGGGCAGCAGCGCCGGGATGCGGCGCGTGCCGGTCTTGCAGCGCTGCATCGCGCCAAGGATCACCGCGCGGCTTTCGGGGCGGAGGAGGCGGCCCTGGTAGAGGCCGGAGAGAAGCTGCACCATCGCCTTGGGCGTGGCGCTGTCGCGCAGGTCGATCTGCATGGCGGGGTCGATCTCGCCATCATCGCGCACGAGGGTCGCGATGTCGCGGTCCAGCCGGAAATCGCTGATGCCCGCCCGGCGAATCCAGTCATTGACCGCGCTCGGGCCGCCGACCACCGCAAGCAAGGCGTCGGTGGCGCTGTTGCTGCTGCGCGTGATCATCAGTTCGATCAGCTCCGCCGCGGTCAGCATCGTGCCGTTCTTCACCGGCGCGACCTTGGTGGAAAAGGGCTTCGATGCCACCGGCACCATCAGCGGAAAACGGTCTTCCAGCCGCCAGCGGCCTTTCTCGACTCCTTCCATGAAAGTGGCGGCGATGGCGATCTTGCTGGTGCTGGCCATCGGAAAGCGCTGGTCGCCCAGGATCGAAAGCGCCGCGCCCGTGGACAGATCGAGGGCGGCGACGCCGATGCGCCCGCTCGACCCGTCGGCGACGAGCGCCACGCGGCGTTCCAGCTCGGTGGCATAGGCAGGAGTATAGCTGCGCGGTGCGCGCATATCGGTGCCGAGGGCATTGTCAAAAGCCGTTTCGAGCCCGTCGGAGGCCGCATGCGCGGGCAGGGCAAGAAGCGCCGCACCCAGCGCAATGGCGGACATGATCCGTCTTTTCAACGCAAAGGCCATAGCCCCCATATACCCCGTCCAATATTTGCAACAGATTAACCGTACGCGATTTTTCGAGACAATCGACCTGCGACGAGCGGCGGGGCGGACAGGACGAACCGTGGTTTTACGGGGGCGGGCAGGCGCGCCGATACTCGCTCACGGATGGGGTCGTCCGAGGAACGCAGCCCAGGCCGTTTCCGGGAAGACATCGTCCCCGTCGTCGTCCCGGCCCGGGTTGACACAGTTGACACTGTCCTGAGGGAAAGACGGTTCCCCGCCCGGGGCGGGCATATCCGCCGTATCCTCCTTGCGCATCTCGTCCACGGCCGCGCGGGCGCGGGCCTGCCAGGCGTCGAACGCCGCATCGGCCTGCGCGCGGGCTTCGTCCTCCACCTCGCCCAATTCGTCGAGGTCGCGGCCGGCCTCCTCCGCTTCCTCGATCGCCTGTTCCGCCGCCCAGTCGCGATATTCGATGCGGTTCGCGCCCAGGCCGATCTCTGCGGAATGGAAGTGGCGGCTTCCACCATCGCGGCGTCCGGCTCCGCCCCGCCGATCGCGGCGAGGATTTCGTCGAACCGCTCGGCCGCTTCTTCCGCCCGCGCATCGCCGCAGCGCCGGTCCAGCCGGCCGAGAAGAGCGAGAAGCAGGCGGTTGTCGTATTTCACCCGCCGGCCGACTTCCTCGCCGCGATAGAACACCACTTCCTCCACCCCGTTGATCGCGCGGTCCGCCAGCACGCTTTCCGCATGCTCGCGCGCGAGCAGCAGCGCTCCGTCCCACCCGGCCGCGAACCGCGCATCGCGCCGCCGCGCCTTGTAGGCAGCCTGCGGCGAGATGCCGGTGAGCGTGCAGGCGCTGCGCACATTGCCGTTGCCTGAAAGGATATCGAGAAACTGCACGCGCCGCTCCGGCGTGAAGGCGGAGTGGGGAAGGCCGATGGGACGATGGAAAGTCATGATTCACCTCATGAGAACAAAAGGAGAATCAAGCCATGTATACAGGCCGAGGAGTGTAGGAAAATGGTTTTTCAGCGCCCTTCGTCACTCTTGCCTATCGTCATCCCAGCGCAGGCTGGGATCGCTTTGGGCAGGGCGCCTCGTAGCCGATAGAGATCCCAGCCTGTGCTGGGATGACGGTGGAGAGAGATGGCGGCTATGAGTGGAAAGCGGACACCAGCCTCCCGGCCCCATCCATAGAAAAAGGGCCGGAGGTTTCCCCCCGGCCCCTTCTTCTACATCGGTCCGGAAACCGGGCTCAGAAGCCCATGCCGCCCATGCCGCCCATGTCGGGCATGGCCGGAGCCGCAGGCTTGTCGTCCGGAGCTTCGCTGATCGCCGCTTCGGTGGTGATCAGCAGGCCGGCGACGGAAGCCGCGTCCTGCAGCGCGGTGCGCACGACCTTGGTCGGGTCGATCACGCCGGCCGCAACCAGGTTTTCGTAGGTGTCGGTAGCCGCGTTGAAGCCCTGGGCCTCGTCGCCTTCGCGCAGCAGATTGCCCGAGACGACCGCGCCGTCATGGCCGGCATTCTCGGCGATCTGGCGCAGCGGCGACAGGATTGCGCGGCGCACGATGTCGATGCCGCGGGCCTGGTCGTCATTGGCGCCCTTGAGGCCTTCGAGGACCTTGCTGGCATAGAGCAGCGCGGTGCCGCCGCCCGGCACGATGCCTTCCTCGACCGCGGCGCGGGTGGCGTGGAGCGCGTCGTCGACGCGGTCCTTGCGTTCCTTCACTTCGATCTCGGTGGCGCCGCCGACCTTGATCACCGCAACGCCGCCGGCGAGCTTGGCCAGACGTTCCTGGAGCTTTTCACGGTCGTAGTCCGAGGTGGTGGTTTCGATCTGCGCGCGGATCTGCTCGACCCGGCCCTTGATGTCGTCGGCATTGCCGGCGCCATCGACGATCGTCGTGTTGTCCTTGTCGATCGAGACCTTCTTGGCCTGGCCGAGCATGCCGACGGTCACGGTTTCGAGCTTGATGCCGAGGTCCTCGGAAATCATCTCGCCCTTGGTCAGGATCGCGATGTCCTGCAGCATCGCCTTGCGGCGATCGCCGAAGCCCGGCGCCTTGACGGCCGCGACCTTGAGGCCGCCGCGCAGCTTGTTGACCACCAGCGTGGCCAGCGCTTCGCCTTCGATGTCTTCCGCGATGATCAGCAGCGGACGGCCCGACTGCACGACCGCTTCGAGGATCGGCAGCATCGACTGCAGGTTCGACAGCTTCTTCTCGTGGATGAGAATATACGGATTCTCGAGTTCCACGGTCATCTTGTCAGGGTTGGTGATGAAATAGGGGCTGAGATAGCCGCGGTCGAACTGCATGCCTTCGACGACATCGAGTTCGAATTCGAGGCCCTTGGCCTCTTCCACGGTGATCACGCCTTCCTTGCCGACCTTTTCCATGGCTTCGGCGATCTTCTCGCCGACTTCCTTGTCGCCATTGGCCGAGATGATGCCGACCTGGGCGATCTCGTTGGAACCGGCAACGGCCTTCGAACGGCTCTTGAGGTTCTCGACCACCTGGGAAACGGCGAGGTCGATGCCGCGCTTCAGGTCCATCGGGTTCATGCCGGCGGCGACCGACTTCATGCCTTCGCGCACGATCGCCTGGGCGAGAACGGTGGCGGTGGTGGTGCCGTCACCGGCCGCGTCGTTCGCCTTGGAAGCGACTTCGCGGATCATCTGGGCGCCCATGTTCTCGAACTTGTCCTTGAGTTCGATCTCCTTGGCGACGGTGACGCCGTCCTTGGTGATGCGCGGAGCGCCGAAGCTCTTGTCGATCACGACGTTGCGGCCCTTGGGGCCCAGCGTGACCTTCACGGCGTTGGCGAGCGTGTCCACGCCCTTGAGGATGCGTTCGCGCGCGTCGCGCGAAAACTTCACGTCCTTGGCAGCCATTGTGTTGTTCCTCTATCTCGTCATCCCAGCGAAGGCTGGGATCGTTTTGTTCCTGGTGACCGCGCAGCGTTCAGCTATGCGGCACGAGATCCCGACCTGCGTCGGGATAGGGGCGCTTGCCTTCAGGCAATCACCCCAAGGATGTCGCTTTCCTTCATGATCAGGAGGTCCTGACCGTCGACCTTGACCTCGGTGCCGGACCACTTGCCGAACAGCACGCGATCGCCGGCCTTGACGTCCAGCGGGGTGACCTTGCCGTCTTCGGCGCGGGCGCCCGAACCGACGGCGATGATCTCGCCTTCGCTCGGCTTTTCCTTGGCGCTGTCGGGGATGATGATGCCGCCGGCGGTCTTTTCCTCGGCTTCGATGCGACGGACCAGAACGCGGTCGTGCAGCGGACGGAATGCCATGTTTCTGACCTCTTCCAAATTGAGTGGTTCATGCCTGTTGGCACTCTCTCTGCGAGAGTGCCAGCGGCGCGCATATGGGACGGGGTCCGATGACCGTCAAGCAGAGTCTGGAGAATTTTGTTCGGCCGGGTCAGGCGGGCGGCGGGTTGCCCGGCAGCAGGCCCAGAGCCTCGCGTTTCCGCCAGCGCCAGAGCAGCAGGGCGGATACGAAGACGAGGCCCGTGGCCAGTCCGATCCACACGCCCACGCCGTCGAGCGCGGTATGGAAGCCCAGCAGGATCGCCGTGCCGAAGCCGCACAGCCAGTATCCGGTGACGGCCACGATCATCGGCACGCGTGTGTCCTGCAGCCCGCGCAGGACGCCTGCGGTCACCGCCTGCGATCCGTCGAACAGCTGGAAGGCGGCCGCGACCGTCAGATATTGCAGGGCAAAGCCCAGCATCACTGCATTTGCCGGGTCGTTCACATCCACATAGGCATGGATGATCGTGCGCGGCATGGCCAGAATGACCGATGCGGAGAAGGCGGCGAAGCCGATTCCCGCCAGCATGGAAGCCCATCCCGCCCGAGCGATCCCTGCCCGGTCCATCGCGCCATAGTGGTAGCCCACCCGGATCGTCGCGGCCTGGCTGATGCCCAGCGGCACCTGGAAAGCGAAAGCCGCGATCTGCAGCGCGATGGTGTGGCCGGCGAGTTCCCCCTCGCCGATCCGCCCCATCAGGAAGGCGGCGCCGCCGAACAGCCCGGCTTCGGCCAGCACGGTCAGCCCGATCGGCGCGCCGATGCGCAGGATCTCGCGGAAGCGCTGCCAGTCGCTGCGCCAGATGCGGCCGAGGATATGGAAGCGCCGCAGCCGGCGATCGGCTCGGATCACGAGGACATAGGCGACGAGCGTGGCAAGGGCGGTGATGTTGCTGGCGATGGCGGAGCCTTCCAGCCCCAGCGCCGGCGCGCCGAAATGGCCGAAGACCAGCATGTAGTTGCCCAGCGCATTGACCAGGATCGCGAGCGCGGTGATGGCGGTCGCGAAGACCGGCCGGCCCAGCGCGGAAACGAAGATCCGCAGCACGTTGCAGGCGATCATCGGGATGATCGCCCATTTGAGGATGGCGAGGAAGGCATCGGCCCGCGCGGCCACCCGGGGCGCCTGGCCGGTCGCCAGCATGATCTCCTCGCCGAAGCTGCAGATCGCCATGCCCGCCAGCCCGCAGATCACGCTCAGCCACAGGCCCATGCGCATCGATCGGCGCACGTCGCGCACGGGATGCGCGCGACGGCCGAGTTCCGCGGCGATCAGCGGCGCCACCGCGCCGGTCAGGCCGGAGAAGGTCCACATCAGCAGGCCGAAGACGGTGACGCCGAGGCTGGAGGCGGCGAGCGCTTCCTGGCCCAGCCGCGCGACGAAGATCACGTCGATCGCATAGACCGCCATCTGCAGGATGTTGGCGAGCACCAACGGCCCGGCAAGCCGCAGGGTGGCGCCGAGTTCGACGCGGAAGGGGGAAGGAGATGCAGCCTGCGACATGAAGCCGGCCCGGATAGGCGAATGGGCCAGCCGGTCAAAGCATAATCGGGTTCAGCCGAATTCCTGCTCCATGTAGTAGCGCCGGATGATGGATTCGCTGATGCGCCAGCCCTGCGGCGTCTTCACATAGGTTTCCTCATAGGTGCCGTAGCCGATCATGCTGGTCAGCCCGAACATGTTGGGTTCGGCCCATTTGAGGATGTCGTGCAGCGCCCAGATCGCCTTGGCGTCGGTGTCCGACAGGATCTCGATCTCGGGATTGTGGACCTGGTGCACGGTCTTCGCGCCGTGAAGCAGCTTCTTGCAATTCTCGATCAGCACATCGACACCTTCGGAGCGGAACCGCTCCTCGAAGTCGAACGTCTCGATCACGATTTCGGGAACGAAGCATTCGCGCCACATGTCCCAGTTCTGCGTATCGACCGAGCGGCAATATTTGCCTTTCAGCGACTTGATCTCCTCGATCGCCAGCAGCTTCTCGATATCGGTCATCGCATTCTCCTCTCTCAGCCCTTCTTCTTTTTCGGCAGCGCGTAGGCGACCACGTAGTCGCCCACTTCGGTGCCCAGCGTCGCGGCGCCCGCAGCGGAGATCACGATGAACTGCCGCCCGCTCCTGTCGGAATAATAGCTGACCGGCGTCGAGATCCCCGGCACCGGCAGCTTCGTCTTCCAGACCACCTTGCCCGTCTTGGTGTCGATCGCGCGGAAATAGCCGTCCGGGCTCGCCGCGATGAAAGTCAGGCCCGAGCGCGTGGTGAGCGAGCCGCCGAAAGTCGGCAGGCCCATGGTGATCGGGAGATGCGATTTCAGGCCCATCGGACCGGCGCCCGCCGCCGAGCCGTAAGGCTGCGTCCACAGCAGCTTGCGGCTCTTCAGGTCGATCGCGCTCAGCGTGCCGAAAGGCGGCGCGGTGCACGGCATGCCGAGCGGCGAGAGCATCGGCGAGATTTCCGCCGCATAGGGCAGGTTTTCCTGCACGACCGAGCCCGACATGTCGATTGTCACGCCGGGCGCCAGACGCTTGAGACCGAGCCTGTCGGCTTCGTCGCGCGGCATCAGGCGCGCGCGCGTCGCCATGCGCATCCCGTTCACGATCATGATGTTGCGGTCCTTGTCGACCGAGACGCTGCCCCAGTTGGAGCCGCCGCCATAGCCGGGGAAGAAGATGCTGCGCGTGAGCCCCGGCGGCGTCAGCGGCCCGTCATAGCGGCTCTGGCGGAAATCGAGGCGGCACCACAGCTGGTCGAGCGGAGTCATGCCCCACATCGCCCGTTCCGTCAGGTTCGGCCCGGCGATGGACGGCAGGCCGACCGAGAAGGGTTGGGTCGGCGCGATGCGCTCGTTCTTCTCCGCCCCGCGCTGGGAGACCCTGCGTTCCTCCACCCGCGCGATCGGCTTGCCGGTGGCGCGGTCGAGATAGAACAGCTCGCCCCGCTTGGTCGGCTGGATCAGCCCGTGGATCACCGTGCCGTTGGGGCCGGGAACGTCGACCAGCGTCGGCTGCGACGGCACGTCGTAGTCCCAAAGATCGTGATGCGTGGTCTGGAAGTGCCAGCGGGGGCGGCCGGTGGCCGCATCGAGCGCGACGACTGCGCTGCCGTACATCTCGTCGAACGGGCGGCGCTGCCGGCCGTAATAGTCGGGCGTCGGGTTGCCGGTCGGCACATAGACCAGGCCCAGCGTCTCGTCCGCGCTCATCGGCGCCCAGCTGTTGGGCGTGGAAAGCGTGTAGGTTTCCCCTTCCGGCGGTTCCGTGGCGTGGTCGGGCCGGCCCATGTCCCAGGCCCAGGCGAACTTGCCGGTCACCGCGTCGAAAGCGCGGATCACGCCGGAAGGTTCGCCCCAATATTGCCCATCGGCCACCATCCCGCCGAGGATGACGTTGCCGCGAACCACCGTCGGGGCCGAAGTGACGTTGTAATAGCCTTCGCCGGGCACGCCCATGCCCTTCAGCAGGCCGACGACGCCCTTGTCGCCGAAGCCGGGGCAGAGCTGGCCGGTGGGCGCGTCGAGCGCGATCAGGCGCGCATCGAGCGTGTTGGTCAGGATGCGTTCGGCGCACAGGCCCTCGGCGTCGGGCACGCGGTAATAGGTCACACCGCGGCAGTGCGAATATTTCGACTGGCCCATGTAGTTGCCGGAGCGCCAACGCCACTTCTGCTTGCCGGTCTCGGCATCGAGCGCGAAGACGTCATTATAGTCGGTGCAGCTGTAGACCGTGTCGGCGATCTTGATGGGCGCTGCTTCCAGCGTCGGCATGTGGCCCTTGGGATCGGCCCCGGCGCGATAGGTCCAGGCCAGTTCGAGCTGGTCGACATTGGCGGCATCGATCTGGTCGAGGCTGGAGAAGCGCGAGCCGCCGGCATCCCCGCCGAAATAGGGCCGGTCCCTGCCATCATTGGGGCCGCCGATCGCGGCGAACGGCCCATCGGGCGCGGGTTTGCCCATGCCTGTCTGGTAGATCGGATCGGCAGGCTTATAGGGCGGGACCGCTGCGTGGAGCGATGCGCCGGCAACGATCGCGACGAGGCCGGCGATCGCGCCCCGTCCCAGCTGCGCGACACCGGAACGCGGCGGCTGATCGGCAAGCGGTCGCCGGATCGCGGGGATCAGCAGGCCGAGGCCGAACACCAATGGAGCCACCACGCGCGGCATCAGTTGCCAGCCGTCGAAGCCGACTTCCCAGATCGCCCAGGCGATGGTGGCGAGGAGAAAGCCCGCATAGAGCTTCGCGCCCAGGGCGCGGCGTCCGATCAGCAATATGCCGCTTGCCAGCAGCACCAGGCCGGCAGCCACGTAATAAAGGGAGCCGCCGATCAGAGCGAGGCGGGCGCCCCCGATCGCCAGAAACAGGGCAATCGCGAGCAGTAGGGCCGCATAGACATAAAGCAGCCATGGCCGCCCACCGGTCGGTTTCGTTTCCAAATGCCCTCTCCCCTTCTTCTTGCGCGTTGGGGATAGGGCCCTAGCGGAGCGTATTAAAAGCGAATTCCGCAATTCCTGCAGGCCTTGCGCATTGAGCAACGTGCCGTCACCCGTTGAGGCAATTCAGGTGGGAATTGATCCGTCTTCGTCATCCCGGCGCAGGCTGGGATCTCGTTCGGTTACGCGATTTTCCATTCACAACGATCCCAGCCTGCGCCGGGATGACAAGTGGGAGCGAGAGGATTGAATGGAGAAAAAGAAAAGGGCGGCCCCGAGAGGCCGCCCTTCGCATATCCGCCTGCCGGCAAACCGGCGGGCAGAAGATCTTACTTGAGCTCGACGGTGCCGCCGGCTTCTTCGATCTTCTTCTTGATGTCTTCGGCTTCGGCCTTGTTGATGCCTTCCTTGATCGCCTTCGGGGCGCTCTCGACCAGCGTCTTGGCTTCGGTCAGGCCCAGGCCGGTGATGGCGCGGACTTCCTTGATGACCTGGATCTTCTTGCCGCCGTCGCCCGTCAGGATGACGTCGAATTCGGTCTTCTCTTCAGCAGCGGCGCCAGCGTCGCCACCACCAGCCGGGGCAGCAGCCACGGCAACGGCGGCAGCAGCGGAAACGCCCCATTCTTCTTCGAGGGCCTTGGCGAGTTCAGCCGCCTCGAGGACGGTCAGCTTCGAAAGTTCTTCAACAAGCTTGGCGATATCGGCCATGATGTATCACTCCAAAATTTAGGTGGACCCGGTTTCCCGGGGGAATTCGCGTTTGGAAAAACCGCTTATGCCGCTTCCTTGGCGCCGTAGGCGCCGAAGACGCGGGCGAGCTTTGCCGCCGGGGCATTGACGACCTGAGCCACCTTGGTGGCAGGCGCGTTGATGAGGCCCACGAGCTTGCCGCGCAGTTCGTCGAGCGAGGGCATGGAGGCGAGGGCCTTCACACCATTGGCATCGAGCAACTGCCCGCCCATCGACCCGCCCACGATTTCGAGCTTGTCGTTGGTCTTGGCGAAGTCCACTGCAGCCTTGGCGGCGGCGACCGGATCGACCGAGGTCGCCAGCGCCGTCGGGCCCGTGAGGAGATCCTCGAGGGCTTCGTACTGCGTGTCCTTCAGGGCAAGCTTGGCAAGACGGTTCTTCGCAACCTTGTAGGAAGCGCCCACTTCACGCATCTTCGAGCGCAGGGCGGTGGACTGGCCCACCGACATGCCGAGATTGCGGGTGATCACCACCACGCCGACCTCGTTGAAAACCGCGTTCAGCGATGCGACCGATTCGGCTTTTTGCGAACGATCCATGCCTTACTCCTTCACTATGGCCACGCGGGAGGCTTGCCTCACGCGCAACCGGCTACGTTTGTCCGGCCTGCCTTTCGGCAGAACGGGCGAGTCCGCGTGACAAGGGAAGGAGATGCGCCGATAGCGCGCGTTCCGCGGCCGGCCTCTGGGTCCGCCCGCATGAAACTCTTTTTCCCCGTCTAGGCCGGAAATTAAGCAGCCCCCGATGGGCGGCACCGACTGTCTCGGACGGAATGTCCACCGAAGTGGACGCGGGGCCAATGACGAAAGGGGGCGCGAAAGTCAATCAAATCCGATTCACAAACCCCGTGCGTGCTGAGCTTGTCGAAGCACCGTCTTTATCTTTTCGTGGTCTGAAAGTGAAAAGCGGCCCTTCGACAGGCTCAGGGCGAACGGAGCAGGTGTAGGTTTCGGGCTCCAAACTGTCCCCTCTCATTTGACTCCGCTCCGCCCCGCTCCTATATGGCCGCTGTCCGATCGCTTCGGGCAGGGCGGCCTTTGCGCGGAGGTTGCCCGGGAATGGAAGCGCCGGATCATCCATAGGACGCGACAGGAAGCTGCAGGACCGGCCCGTAGAGCCGTGCGCCGTGCGGCCTTTTTGGCGTCCTTGGGCCACTCGCGCGTGGCACGAATTCCGGCCGGCAGGATGTCGGCACAGCAGAGAAGAGGCACGGTTTACCTCATGGCGACCAAGGCAAAGTCCGGCTCGGGGGCTCTCGCCCCGCGCGGCAGCGCGAAACGGCGTATCCGCAAGATCTTCGGCGACATCCACGAAGTGGTGAAGATGCCGAACCTGATCGAGGTCCAGCGCGAAAGCTACGAGCAGTTCCTGCGCTCCGATCCGTCGATCGGTTATATTTCCGGCCTTGAGAAGACGCTGCGCTCCGTTTTCCCGATCCGCGACTTCGCGGGCACCGCGGAACTCGATTTCGTGCATTACGAACTCGAGGACCCGAAATACGACACCACCGAATGCCGCCAGCGCGGCATCACCTACGCCGCGCCGATGAAAGTCACGCTGCGCCTGATCGTGTTCGAGGTCGATTCCGAGACCGAAACCCGCTCCGTCCTCGATATCAAGGAGCAGGACGTCTATATGGGCGACATGCCGCTCATGACCGAGAACGGCACTTTCATCATCAACGGCACCGAACGCGTGATCGTCAGCCAGATGCACCGTTCGCCGGGTGTGCTGTTCGACCATGACCGCGGCAAGACGCACTCATCCGGCAAGTTCCTCTTCGCGGCGCGCGTCATTCCCTATCGCGGTTCCTGGCTGGACTTCGAATTCGACGCGAAGGACATCGTCAACGTCCGCATCGACCGCAAGCGCAAGCTGCCGGTCACCGCGCTGCTCTACGCGCTCGGCATGGATGGCGAACAGATCCTGCATTACTTCTACAACACCGTCGTGTGGCAGCGTGGTCCCGACGGCTGGAAGATCCCCTTCGTCGCCGATCAGTGGCGCGGCCAGAAGCCGGGCTTCGCGCTGGTGGACGCCAAGACGGGCGAGGAAGTCTTCCCCGCCAACCAGAAGATCTCTCCGCGCGCTGCCGCCAAGGCCGCCAAGGACGGGCTTGAGGAACTCCTCATCCCGACCGAGGAGATCTTCGGCCGCTATGCCGCCAACGACATGATCGACGAGACGACGGGCCGCATCTACATCGAGGCGGGCGAGGAAGTCGCGCCTGAGAACCTGGAAGCGTTCGACAAGGCCGGCATCGACCGGATCGAACTGCTCGACATCGATCACGTCAACACCGGCCCGTGGATCCGCAACACGCTGACCATCGACAAGGCCGAGAACCGCGACGAAGGCCTGGAAGCGATCTACAAGGTCATGCGCCCGGGCGAACCGCCGACGAAGGAAACCGCCGAAGCGCTGTTCGAAGGCCTGTTCTTCGACGGCGACCGGTACGACCTGTCCGCCGTCGGCCGCGTCAAGCTCAACATGCGTCTCGGCCTCGACGCCGAGGACAGCGTCACCACGCTGCGTTCGGAAGACATCCTCGCGGTGGTGAAGGAGCTGGTGAACCTCAAGGACGGCAAGGGCGAAGTCGACGACATCGACAATCTCGGCAATCGCCGCGTGCGTTCGGTGGGCGAACTGCTGGAGAACCAGTACCGCGTCGGCCTGCTGCGCATGGAACGCGCGGTGAAGGAGCGCATGAGCTCGGTCGATGTCTCGACCGTGATGCCGAACGACCTGATCAATGCGAAGCCCGCGGTCGCCGCGGTGCGCGAGTTCTTCGGCTCCTCGCAGCTCTCGCAGTTCATGGACCAGACGAACCCGCTCTCCGAAGTCACCCACAAGCGCCGCGTCTCGGCTCTCGGGCCGGGCGGCCTCACGCGCGAGCGCGCCGGCTTCGAAGTCCGCGACGTCCATCCGACGCATTATGGCCGCATCTGCCCTATCGAGACGCCGGAAGGGCCGAACATCGGCCTGATCAACTCGCTGGCTTCGTTCAGCCGCGTCAACAAATACGGCTTCATCGAGACACCCTACCGCAAGGTCGTGGACGGCAAGGTCACTGGCGAAGTGGTCTATCTCTCCGCGATGGAAGAGCAGAAGCACACCGTCGCCCAGGCCTCGGCCGAGCTCGACGCGAACGGCAGCTTCGTGGAAGAACTCGTCTCCGCGCGTGAAGCAGGCGAATTCGTCATGGTCGGCCGCGAGCATGTCACGCTGATGGACGTCAGCCCCAAGCAGCTCGTCTCGGTCGCCGCTTCGCTCATTCCGTTCCTGGAAAACGACGACGCCAACCGCGCGCTGATGGGGTCGAACATGCAGCGCCAGGCCGTGCCGCTGGTGAAGGCCGAGGCGCCGTTCGTCGGCACCGGCATGGAAGGCACGGTGGCGCGCGATTCCGGCGCTGCGATCGGCGCGCTGCGCGGCGGTATCGTCGATCAGGTCGACGCGACCCGCATCGTGATCCGCGCTGCCGGCGATATCGAGCCGGGCCAGTCGGGCGTCGACATCTACACGCTGCAGAAGTTCCAGCGTTCCAACCAGAACACCTGCATCAATCAGCGCCCGCTGGTGAAAGTGGGCGACGTGGTGGAAGAAGGCGACATCATCGCGGACGGTCCCTCGACCGACCTCGGCGAACTCGCGCTCGGCCGCAACAGCCTTGTCGCCTTCATGCCGTGGAACGGCTACAACTACGAGGACTCCATCCTGATCTCCGAACGGATCGTGAAGGATGACGTCTTCACCTCGATCCATATCGAGGAGTTCGAGGTCA
>CAMLQG010000074.1 GCA_946482075.1 uncultured Erythrobacteraceae bacterium | reverse complement strand
GCGGACGTTTCCCTAACCCCGTCATGCCAGCGCAGGCTGGCATCTGTTTGCACCGGGCGATAGCTTTCCCGCATGGAAGGCGGCTGGACCTACATCCTGACGAACAAGCCGCACGGTGTACTTTATATAGGCGTGACTAACGACATCTCGGCCCGGATGATGCAGCATCGCGCCGGGACGGGATCGAGTTTCTGCCGTCGATATGGCCTGAAACGTCTGGTTCTTGTCGAACATCATGGTTCGGTGATCGATGCGATAGCGCGGGAGAAAGCACTGAAAGCCTGGCAGCGAGGCTGGAAGATACGCTTGATCGAAGAAGCCAATCCGGGCTGGGACGATCTTTTCGATCACATCCTGTGACGAGAGAGATGCCAGCCTTCGCTGGCATGACGAGATCGGGATGGAATGTCCGCTCCCCACCCATTGCGGACGTTCCCATGGTTCGTTATCCCGCCCACTCATCATCCCAGCGCAGGCTGGGATCGTTGTGATTGGGCAAGCACCTGGCCGAAAGAGATGCCAGCCTTCGCTGGCATGACGGATGTGGGGAACATTTCCCACCCGTCTCAGACATTACCGGCGACGGGCCATGGCTTGGAACCGATGCGATTTTCCGCTGTCCTACAACCTGTCACCCATGCCATGCCGATCGCATGAGCAGCCACCCGATTCCCCGCATTTCCGCCAGTTTGACAGGGTCCGAAGAGAGGGCCGGAGTTTTCTCCCTGGGCAGTGTCAACTGTGTCAACCACTCCGGATCGCGTAGTGATCGGAATGGCCAAGATTGCCTTGCATTCCCGCGCAGAACCGCTATGCGCGCCCCTTCTTCCGGAAACGGAGGAAAGCAGAAAGCCGGAGGGGCCCCGCGATGGTCGCGGATAAGCCAGCGATCGGCATAGATGAAAGGACAGCGCCCATGCCGCTTTACGAGCATGTGTTCCTGGCGCGCCAGGATCTGAGCCAGGCTCAGGTCGACGCGCTCGCCGCTGCCGCCACGGAAATCGTGGAGCAGAACAACGGCAAGGTCACCAAGACCGAAACCTGGGGCCTGAAGGGCCTCGCTTACAAGATCGAACGCAATCGCAAGGCGCATTTCGTGCTGCTCAACATCGAAGCGCCGGCCGGCGTCGTCGCCGAGCTCGAGCGTCAGACCCGGATCAACGAGGACGTCATCCGTTACCTCACCGTCCGCGTCGACGAGCATGAAGGCGGTCCGTCCGCGATGATGCGCAAGAACGATCGCGAACAGCGTCGTCGCAGCTCGCGCGAAAGGGGTGAAGACTGATGGCCCGCGCATTTTTCCGCCGCCGCAAGTCCTGCCCGTTCTCGGGCAAGAACGCGCCGAAGATCGATTACAAGGACATCCGCCTGCTCCAGGGCTTCATGTCCGAACGGGGCAAGATCGTTCCCAGCCGCATCACCGCCGTTTCCGCCAAGAAGCAGCGCGAACTCGGCCAGGCGATCAAGCGCGCCCGCCATCTGGGCCTGCTGCCCTACATCGTGAAGTAAGGAGCAGATCCCATGCAGATTATCCTGCTCGAACGCATCGAGAAGCTGGGCACCATCGGCGATGTCGTGACTGTCAAAGACGGCTACGCGCGCAACTTCCTGCTGCCCAACAAGAAGGCCCTTCGCGCCAATGACGCGAACCGGAAGGTCTTCGAAGCCAATCGCGAGCGTCTGGAAAAGGAAAACGCGGAACGCCGCAGCGACTCCGAGAAGGCCGGCGAGAAGATCGCCGGCGCCGAGGTGGTGCTGATCCGCGCTTCGTCCAACTCCGGCCAGCTCTACGGCTCGGTCAGCGTCCGCGACATCGTGGAGAAGCTGGTCGAACAGGGCCATGACGTGAACAAGTCGCAAGTCATCCTGGAGCGTCCGATCAAGACGCTCGGCATCTTCGATGTCCGCATCGCGCTGCACCCGGAAGTCAGCGTCACGGTGAAGGCGAATGTCGCCCGCTCCGACGACGAAGCCGAGCTGCAGAGCAAGGGCGTCGACGTGATGGCCGCCATGTTCGAGGAAGAGCGCGCCGATACCGGCGGCTTCACCGAAGAACAGGACCCCAACCTCGAGCCCGGCGAAATCCCGGCCGAACTGCTGGAAGAAGCCGCGGAACAGACCGAAGGCTGATTTTCCCGAACGGAACAGCAAAGGGCGCCCCGCTTCGGCGGCGGCGCCCTTTTTTGTTGGCGATTATAGCGCTGGCAATCCGCTTCAATTTGAGGGATGCGCCCCTGGTTCTCCCCTCCCCTTCAGGGGTGGGGGTTGGCGGTGGGGCGACGCCTCAGGCGCTGCATCCAGAGGAGATTCCCCACCCCCGCCCCTCCCCTGAAGGGGAGGGGCGAATGGTCCACGCCCCGGAGCCCGACTGATATAATCGCCAAACAAAAAGGCCGGAGCGTCGCCGCTCCGGCCTTCATTCATGGCTTTCGCCGACCCCTTACTTGTACTTGTCGGGGATCGGGAAGTTGAAGCAGCGGGCCGCGTTCAGGCCGAGGACCTTCGCGCGGGTTTCTTCCTTCAGGCCGTTGCCGAGCGTGCGATAGAGCGCCTCGGTCGAGTGCGGCCAGGACCCTTCGTGGTGCGGATAGTCGTTCGCCCACATGAAGTTGTTGGTCAGGTTGAACTGCTCGATCAGCGCGATCGCCGCATCGTCCTCACCGAAGGAAGCGAAGCAGTTGCTGCGATAGTAATCGCTCGGCAGACCCTGCAGCTTCGGACGGACCCAGAAGTGGTGCTTCTTGTAGGCTTCGTCCATCTTCTGCATCATCCACGGCACCCAGCCGGCATCGGCTTCGATCGTGGCGGCGCGCAGGCCGGGGAAGCGTTCGAACACGCCCGAGGCGCACATGTTCACGATCGGCTCGATCGTGGGCGACAGGGAGTGGCAGACATAGTTGATGATCGCCCCGCCATTGCCGCGCGACGACCGCGGATCGCGGCCCGTCGACACGTGGTAGGTGATCGCCATGTCGGTTTCCTGGATCGCCGCCCACAGCGGGTCCATCGCCGGCAAATTGTAGTTCAGGTCTGCCACATTGTGCGGGCCGAACACCGGCTTGCAGGGCAGGCAGAGGATCTTGTAGCCCATCTTCGCGGTGCGCTGGACTTCGGCAATGGCCATGTCGATGTCAGCGGTCACGAGGCAGGCGGTCGGATGGCTGCGGTCGGAATAGTCCTTCGCGACTTCCCAGGCCCAATCGTTCCAGGCCTTGCACTGTTCGTTGACGAACTCGTTATGAGCGGACGCCCACATCAGGAGCGCAGCGCCGTTGGGGAACATCACTTCTGCATCGACGCCATCGAATTCCTGCTCGCCGATGCGGACTTCGCCTACAGGATTGTCATCGACCATGTCCTTGGAGATGCCGGCGCCGGCCTTGGCGCGCAACGCGTCTTCGCCCTGGTAGTCGAAATCGATCAGGCGTTCCGGGCGGGCGCCCGGCATGATGATATACTTCTCGCCATCCCGCTTCTCGATCTTCGGCAGCATGTCATGCCACTTCTTGTCGAGACGCTGGTGGAATAGCGTCACCGGCGGGCTGAGATGGGTGTCGCAGGATACCATGAAATACTTCTTGGCAGCGCCCTGCTTGACGTCGCGGCCCCAACCCTTCGGCTCCGGCGCGTCGAGGCGCCATTCGTTCTCGGGGTTGACGACGATGTCGCTCGCTTGGAGCATGGCTTCTCTCCTTAGGTGTGCTCTACAAGGGGATATTCTGCCGATCAGAATAGCACGTCGCGGGGCGGGAACCCAATGAGAATTCCCAGCCACCCATTTAAAAAAGTTCAATGCCTGGATCGGTGCGAAACCGTCATTTTTCGTAGCTTATGAATTCCAGGAGCGATCCATCCGGATCGCGGAAATAGATGCTGATCCCTTCCCCCCGCGCGCCGGTCCGCGCGACAGGGCCGACATGGACTGCCACGCCGTGCTGCGCGAGATGGGCCTGCGCTTCTTCCACCGTGCCCGGAAACTCGAAGCAGAGATCGCTTCCGCCCGGCATCACCGGCAAATCCGCAAGAAGGTCCCGCGGTGCGATGGATTGCAGTCCGGGCCCGTGAACATTCAGCATCTGCCCGCCGATCCGGTACTGCCGGAAATTCTCGATCGGGATCGAGATGTCCGCGCCCAGGACGTTGGCGTAGAAGGCGTCGCTCCGTGCGAGATCCGAGGAAGCTATCACGCAATGGTCAATTCGAATGGCGGGCCCAGTCATCAAATTCTCCCCTCTTGCCGTCAACGGCTTTGATCGCCGCACAGAATGCATGCTTATATGCGCCAAGGAAAGCACGAGAGGAGACACGACATGGGACGCGCGAAGGAATTGTGGGCGATCGAACAGATCAAACAGCTCAAGGCGCGCTATTTCCGCTTCATGGACACCAAGGACTGGGAAAACCTGCCCACCCTGTTCACCACCGATGCCGAAGCGGATTACCGCCTCGCCATGCTCGATCCCGGCGATGGTGAACCCGACATGAAGAGCCTGGCGGAGCACCAGCTGAGCGGGCGCGATGCGGTATGCGCCTATATCCGCGCCGGCCTCACCCCGATCACTTCGGTCCATAAAGGCTATATGCCGGAGATCGAGATTCTCGATAAGCACACGGCCCGCGGCATCTGGCCGATGACGGACGAACTGTTCATGAAGGAAGGCCCGATCCGCTTCATCCGCGGTCAGGGTCACTATCACGAAACCTACCGGATCGAGGACGATCAGTGGCGGATCGCAACGATCCGCCTGACCCGCCTGAGACTGGAGCAGACTGCGGCGTAACTCTCCGTCACTGCGAGTGAAGCGAAGCAATCGATGCCGCAGGCCTGCGGCCCTAGCGATCGGGTTCTAGGCCGTAACCCGCTCCACGCCCCAGTCGCGCAACACCGCCTCCGTATCCGCGCCGGCCGGACGGGGCGGCGTACGCGTGCCGTACATCTCGCCATCGAAGCGCACCGGTGCGCGGGGCGAGCGGTACTTGCCCAGCAACTCGTCCTCGACGATCTCGATCGTGCCGTTGTGCTGCGCCTGGGGATGATTTGCCAGTTCCTCCGGCCGGATGACCGGCGCGGTCGGCAGGCCCGCTGCGCGGAACAACGCGGTCCATTCCGCCGTGGTCTTGCCCTTGAGCGAGCTCACCACTTCATGGAAATAGACCGGGAGGTTGCCCATCCGCTCGCGCGCGGTGACGAAGCCTTCGCGCGTAAGCAGCTCCGGCCGCCCAACGATCTCGCAAAAGGCTTCCCAGTGATGCTGCATATGCGGCAACACGAGCATGAAACCGTCGGCCGTCTCGGAAATCATTTCGACATCGGTCAGGCCGGGCGCGACGCTGACACCCTCGTCACCGATGAAGGTGTCGTTGACCATGCCATCCGGCCAGACCCACCAGGCGCTGCCGTCCAGCATGGAATATTCCAGCGTCGCGCCCTCGCCCGTGCGCTCGCGCCGGAACAGTGCAGCGCAGACGGCCTGGGCCACGATCGGGCTGGTGCTCTTGTCGATGACCAGCGTGTTGATCATCTTCGGCCTGTCGCCGCCTTGAAGATAACAAAGGCCGGACAGCCCCTGAAACAGCGTGTCGAACCCCGGGTCCTCCGCAAAGGGACCATCCTGGCCATAGGCTGCGATCGATACATGGATCAGACGCGGATGCTCCTTGCGCAGCGTCGCCGCGTCCAGTCCTGCACGCGCCATCGCACCGGGCCGTGTGTTGTGAATCAGCACGTCCGCCTTGGCGATAAGCCGCTTCAGCGCATCGAGGTCACCCGGTTGCTTGATATCGAGCTGGACGAAGCGCTTGTTCCGGTTGGCGGTCATCCATTGCGAGCACATCCCGGAGCGTTCGGTGCCTGACCGGCGATAGACCTCGCCGCCCGGCGGCTCGATCTTGATGACTTCGGCCCCCTGATCGCCCAGCATGCAGGCGGCCATGGGTCCGGTGAACCAGCCACCGATATCGACGACGCGAATGCCTTCCAATGGCAAGCTCGACATGAATTACCTCTCCTCAGCGCGCCGGATCGCCCTTATTCGGCGCCCGGCATCTTGATCACGATCCGGCCGGCGGTCTTGCCTTCCGCGATTTCGAGATAGGCCTTCTGCGCCTCCTCGAGTGAATAGCGTCGCGTAATGGGCGGAACCTGGATCTTGCCCTCAGCGAACCACTGCATCAACTGGCGGCGCTGCTCATACACCACTTCCGGCTCGAACTTCGTGCCCTGGAGAAGGTTGCCGCCGACAAGCGACGCCCCTTTGAGCAGCGGAAGATTGGCGGGAATCTTCGGTATGCTGCCCGCAGCGAAACCGATCACCACCAGACGCCCATCCCAGCCGAGCGAACGGAAGGCACGTTCCGTCTGCGATCCGCCGACCGGATCGTAGACGACATCGAGCCCCTTCCCGCCGGTCAGTTCCTCCACCTGTTCGCGCCAGTCCTCGGCCAGGGAGTCGATCGCGACATCCGCCCCGCCCGCCAACGCGATCTGGCGCTTTTCCTCGCTGGAACACGATGCGATCACGCGCGCGCCCATCAGCTTGCCAAGCGTGACTGCCGCAAAGCCAACCCCGCCGCTTGCGCCCATCACGAGCAGAGTTTCGCCCGGCTTGAGATTGCCCTTGTAGAGACCGAAATAGCTTGTCTCGGTATTCGAACGGAACAGCGCGGCCTGTTCGAGCGATACGGCATCAGGCAGCTTCACCACGTTTTCCGGCGGCACGGCGCTGTATTCCGCAAGCGAGCCCACGATACGCCGGGTCACGCGGGAATCCCCGATGAAACCGTTCACCGCCACCCGATCGCCCACCGCAAAGCCCTTCAGGTCGCGGCCGGTTTCCACCACCGTTCCGGAGAATTCGCAACCCGGCACGAACGGAAGATGCGGCTGCACCTGATACATGCCGCGCGCGATCAATGTCTCACCGAGCACGACACCTGCCGTGTCCACCTTCACCAGCATCTCGCCGGCTTGGGGCTCCGGCACGGGCAATTCGCCGATCTCGATCGGCTCATCGCTGAATTCCCGGACAATCGCCGCTTTCATCATGTTTGAAGACACTTCGACCCTCTCGCTCAATTGCATCGTCTTGTTTTTCCGGCGGCGCCCGCGCCATGCAAGCCGGACATCGACGCGCGATCATTCATCCGGGATCATTTCGAATGCAAGCGCCTTGCCGCGGCAGGGACGCATGCCCGCCGATCCCACAGCTTCCGAAGGTTGGTATTCACCGCGGCGTCAGTCAATAAAACGCATGTCTGGCCCTTGGAACGCGCCCTGCCTTGCGCCATGGTCCGCGTCGAGCGAATCACCGTAAGAATGGGCCGTCTACACATCTTTTCGGGTACGGCCCGATCGAATGGGAAAAGGATTACATCATGGCTACCGTTGCAACCAAGTCCAATGTCCAGATCGTACAGGATGCCTATGACGTCCTTCTCGGACAGGGCAATCTCGATGCCTTCTGCGACTTCTTCGATGACGACACCATCATGAGCGAAGCGGCTTCGCTGCCCTATGGCGGGACCTTCAAGGGCCGCGATGCGATCAAGGCCGGTATCCAGGCCGTGTTCGGCTATTACAGCGCATTCGGCTACGACGTTCACCAACTGACCGAAGGCGGCAGTTTCGTGATCGCCTACGGCACCTTCTCCGCCACTTCCGCCAAGAACGGCAAGAGCGTGTCCTTCCCGCTCGCCGAGGTTTGGGAATTCGGCGAAAGCGGCCGCGTCAAGATGATCCAGCCCGTCTACAGCGATACCAAGGCCGTGGTCGATATCCTGAACGGCTAGGCGCGAACGCATTCCATCACAAGAAACAAGAGAGGAGTACCGAGATGGTCAAGATCATCTTCATGCTCAAGCGCAAGCCGGGCATCACGCCCGAACAATTCCGCGAGCATTACGAGAACAGCCACGCCAAGCTGGCGCAGAAATATATCGGCCACCTGCTGCAGGACTATAACCGCAACTACCCGATCTTCACCGGACTGGCGCCGAGCAACGGCGAGCCGGAACCCTATGACACCGGCTATGACGCGATCACGGAAATGGTCGTGGCGGACGACGCGGCAGTCCAGGAAATGACCCGGATTTTCAATGCCCCCGACATCAACCCGATCCTGGTCGAAGACGAGCTCAAGTTCCTCGACCGCCCTGCGACTGTCATGATCGTTGTCGACAAGGTCGATACCGGAACGAAACTCGTCGCCGCATGATCAGTCATAACGCGCCGCAACCGGCGTATAGCAGCGGCCAGCGGGACACGATCGTCCACATGCTCGCACGCGCGGTCGAGAACCACGGGAACAACGAGTTCCTCGTCATCGATCGCGTGCCGATCACCTATGCCGAGATGGACCGTCGGTCAAACGCGATGGCGCGTGCCTTCGCGGAACTCGGCGTGAAGAAGGGCGATCGCGTGGTCACGCTCTTCAACACGAGCGTCGACGTGTTCACCTGCTGGTTCGCGATCAACAAGCTCGGCGGCGTGTGGGTGCCGATCAACACGGCCTATCGGGGCGAGTTCCTGCGCCACCAGATCTCGGATGCGGGCGCCAAGCTCGCGATCTGCGATCCCGGCTATCTGGAGCGCTTCGTCCAGATCGCGTCGCAGTTGCCGGAACTGAACATGATCCTGGTGCGCGGGAACGACGAGCTGCCGCCTTGTGCGATCGAACTCGATCGCCTCGACAAGTATCGCGGCTCGGATGAATCGGCACTCCCGATCATCGTCGATCCGATCGATCTTTGCTCGCTGCTCTACACTTCCGGCACCACCGGCCCATCCAAGGGCTGCATGATCAGCCACAATTATCTCGCCGCGATCGGCCGGGTGAACAAGGAATACACCTGGCAGGAAGAAGGCGAAACGCTGTGGACGCCGCTACCGGTCTTCCATGCCGCGGCGCTGAGCGGCGTTGTCGCCTGCCTCAGCGCAGGCCTGCGCATGGCGATTTCGAGCACCTTCTCGGTCTCCCAGTTCTGGGACGACATCGAGGATTCGAAGGCCACCGTCGCCATGCTGATGGCGACGATCTTCCCGCTCGTGGCCCAGGCGCCCGACACGGAAGCGTCGAAGCGCTGCTTCGGCCAGCTGCGGATGATCTTCGGCGTGCCGATCACCCCGGAACTCCGGAAGATCTGGATGGAGCGGTTCGGCGTGAAGGTGGCGTCGAGCTGGTCGTACGGCCAGACCGAGTCCATCCGCCTGTGCGGCGTGCCCTATACGGAAACGCCGCCGGAAACCTGCGCCGGACGTCCTGTCGATCTGTATGACGTCGTCATCCTTGACGACAACGACCAACCGGTTCCCCCGGGCACGGTCGGCCAGATCTGCCATCGCCCGCGCTATCCCAACGTGATGTTCGAAGGCTATTGGGGGCGTCCGGATTCGACGGCCGCCGTCTGGAAGAACATGTGGATGCACACGGGCGATCTCGGCCGGATGGACGAGGAAGGCTATCTCTATTTCGCCGACCGCGCGAAGGATTATCTCCGCCATCGCGGTGAGAACGTCTCAAGCTTCGAAGTCGAGGCCGCATTCATGCAGCATCACTCGATCTCCGAAGTGGCGATTCACGCGATCGGCAAGCAGACCGGCGATGACGACATCAAGCTCACCGCCATTCTGCGCGAAGGTGCGCATCCTGACCCCAAGGCGCTGTGCCTGTGGGCGGTCGATAACCTGCCGCATTTCGCGGTCCCCCGCTTCTACGAGTTCCGCAAGGAGCTTCCGAAGAACCCTACGGGCCGCATCCTGAAATACCAGCTTCGCGATGAAGGCGTCACGCCCGACACGTGGGACCGCGAGGCCCATGGCATCCAGGTGCGTCGCCAGAAGGTCAAAT
This sequence comes from uncultured Erythrobacteraceae bacterium, assembly GCA_946482075.1. The sequence goes on along the minus strand of CAMLQG010000074.1, from coordinate 9,146 downwards.
CCTGACGTGAGCCTGTTCGGAGCCGGGTCCCTTTTAATCGAAAGGGGCCCGGTTCCAGAGTTTTCTCTCCCTTATCGCCCCTGCTTTACTATGCCTCTCTCATGAGACGGCATGCCGCGGAGCGTGCCGACGGGGGGAGAACTACCATGATGTACGATCCGCATGTCGTCCTTGCAGCCATCGACCAGCACAAATACGAGGTCATCGCCTTCTGCGGCCTGGCGATGATCTTCAACTACATCTGGTTCTACCTCGCTGTGAGGCGCGGGTTCAGGGATCAGGTTTTCCCCGTCCCGATCTTCAGCACGCTATTCTGGCTCTGCGGCGACGGCACCGGCGTGTCGCGCTACGACATGTATTTCAACACCTATGGCCACTGGTATCTCGAGCTGTTCTGGATTGCGCTGGTCTTCACCGTCTCCTTCGAGATCTTCTTCATCTACATGACGTTGAAATTCGGCCGTAAGGAACTGACGCCCGATTGGAGCGCCGGCCAGTTCGCGCTGCTGATCGCCGCCGCGGCCGCGATCTTCGGTGTTACCTGGTATATGGTGCTGGGCGCGCTGCCGGACGATCTCAATATCGTCTATTTCAACATCGCCAACATGGCAGGCCCGATCGCCACCGCCGCGATGATCGCCCGGCGGCGCTCGATCGCAGGAACCTCCAGCACGATCTGGATCTACTACACGCTGATGATCGCGTGCTTCTATCTGGCACAGGCCAGTTGGTTCGGACCCGAATTCCGCACTCCGCCCATGCTGCTGTTCTTCGCGATCAATCTCGCCAGCAGCGCCGCGCTTGCGATCTACATTCGCGGGCAGGAGCAGAAGCAGTCGCAGCCAAGCGTCCACTGACCACAGGGAGAAAGACCATGAACAAAGCGACAAGCGCCTTGCTGGCTCTGATCGCCGCCACGACTTCACTATCCGCCGCGAAAGCAGCCGAGGGCGATCCCAAACTGGTGCGGATGGACGAAGTGGTCGTCGGCGAGAAAGCCGATGGGGTGTGCAACTTCCATACGGTCGATCACGTGGTCGCACCCACCAAGGGTTCGGATCTCTGGTTCATCGAGGCAGGAGCGAAACGCATCGGCAAGCTCGACCTGCTCACCGGCGCGGTCAGCAAATACGATCTGCCCAAGGTCGATCCGGTCCAATACACGACGGACAGCATCGCCACCCTGCCCGGCAATGATGCCGGCCACGGCCCCTGCGACCTGCTGCTGGACCTGCAGGGCAAGCTCTGGTTCAACTACCAGGCAGCCAATGCGGTCGGCTATCTCGATCCGGCCGCACCCGATACGATGAAACTCGTTACGTTCCCGTCGCCAGCTTCGCTGCCGATGGCGATGCAGATGGGAGGCGATGGGAACATCTATGTGCAGCTGACCGCGGTCGACAAGGTCGCGCGGATCGATCCCAGGACGAGCAAGGTGAAGGAGTTCAGCGTCGGTGCGAAAGGCTCCGGCGTGATCGGGGGCACGCATGCGCTGAAAGGCGATGCTCACTGGTTCATCCTGATGAACACCAACAAGCTGGTGCGCTTTGAATACAAGACGGGCAAGATGGAGAGCTACGACATCCCCACGGCCAATGCTGCGCCTTTCGTGGTTCGCGAATATGACGATGGCGTGTGGTTCACGATGTTCCGAGGCAACGCGATCGGCCACTTCGATCCCGCGACGAAGACGTTCACCGAGATTCCCCTGCCTACGCCCAATTCCGCGCCGATCGGGATCGTGATGGGCCCCGATGGCTATCTCTACAGCGATTTGAGCGGAACGGATGCGATCGCGCGGATCGATCGCAAGACCAAGAAGGTCATCGCCGAATATCCGATCTTCACGCCCAAGACCTGGCCGGACGAGATCAAGCAGGGTCCGGACGGCGCGATCTGGGTCAGCCAGTATTTCGGCGGAAAGCTGACCCGGCTGTGGCTCGATACATTCGGGCAGGATCCGGGCTTCCCGCAGGACAGGCAACCGCCTACGAAGTGAAGGACGAGGCCGGCGCGGACATCCGCGCCGGCCCGATCGCTTACGGCCGGATGATGCTCGCGCCGTCGACCGGAATTTCCGCACCGGTGGTGAAGCTCGACTGATCGGACGCAAGCCAGAGAGCGGCCTTCGCCACTTCCTGCGCCTTGCCCATGCGGCCCATCGGATGAATCTTCAGGAACAGCGCGACCGCTTCTTCGCGCGGGAGACCCGTTTCGGCATAGGCATCCTCGAGCATTTCCGTCTCGGTGCCGCCCGGGTGGATGGTGTTCACGCGGATGGGATCGCCCGCCGTCGCCAGTTCCAGCGCCAGCGTCTGTGCCATCGCGTTCATCGCAGCCTTGGACGAACCATAGGCCGCGAAGCCCGGCACCAGCCGGACCGAGAAAGCGGAGCCGATATTCACGATGCTGCCGGGCTGACCCGATTTGCGCATCAGCGGCAGCGCGGCACGCGCACCGTAATAGGGACCGAACACATTGACTTCGATCTGCCAGCGGAAGCTGTCCTCGTCCCCGGTTTCGGTAGATCCCGCCTCGGAAACGCCGGCATTGTTCACCAGCACGTCCAGCCGGCCGTATTTCTGTTCGATCGCGGCGATCGCGGCCTGCCAGCCATCGGCCTTGGTGACGTCGAGCGCAATCGCGCTGGCGGAACCGCCGATGCTGTCCGCGACCAGTTGCGCCGCTTCCAGCCTGCGCGCCGCGACGACCACCGATCCGCCTTCCCGGGCGAAGAGCTCGCAGATCGCCCTGCCCATTCCCTTGCCGCCACCGGTGACGAGGCAGACCTTGCCGTCAAGAACTCCCATTCCTTCTCTCCCATTGAGAATTTCGCATCGCTTGCCACCCTTCCCCCGGTCGCGCAAATGGCAAGCCTGCATTCAGGCCCCATGCGGCAGGGCGCATTTGCCAATGCAAGTGCGGACAAACCGAGCGCTGTTCCGTGGTGCAATCGGTGTCTATCACGAGCCGCATTTCGAGCTACAGTTCGCGGGCTAGGAGAGGTTACGCATGAACTACACACACGTTCACACGCCGATCAAACTCGGCAAGAGCTGCACGATCAAGAACCGCATCGTGCGCACAGCGCATGGCACGATCCTTGGCAAGCGGCGGATGAGCGACACGCTGATCGCCTATCATGAAGCGCGGGCGCGGGGCGGCGCCGGCCTCTCGATCCTCGAAGTCGGTTCGGTCCATCCGACCAGCCCGCTCGCGATCGACCTGTGGGATCCCTCGCTCGAGGATGGCTATCGCAAGCTTGTCGACGCCTGCCGTCCGCACGGGATGAAGATATTCCAGCAGCTCTGGCATGCCGGCCACCATTCCATGCCGCGTGACGGCACCCCGCCCTGGGGCGCATCCACCGTACCGAGCGTGGAATATGGCGTGGTCCCCATCCAGATGACGAAGTCCATGATCGCGGAGATCATCGATCACTATGCAGCGGCGGCGCGGCGGATGGAAGCCTGGGGACTCGAAGGCGTCGACGTGCACTGCGCGCACGGCTATCTGCCCGCCCAATTCCTTTCGGGCGCGACGAACACCCGCGAAGACGAATATGGCGGCGAGACGATCGATGAGCGCGCCCGCTTCGTCCTCGAACTGATGGAAGCGGTCCGCTCCGCCGTGTCCAGCGATTTCGTGGTCGGCGTGCGGCTTGCGCCCGATCTCGTCTTCGGCGGCGTCGACGTGGAGCAGAATTTACGCGTCGCCCAGCTGCTCGAGGAACGCGGGCTGACGGACTACATCAACGTCTCGGTCGGCAACTACAACACTTTCGACTGGATGGTCGGCGGCATGCATTTCCCGATGGGCTACGAACTGCCCACAAGCCTGCCGATCTCCACCCAGGTCAAGACGCCCACCATGGTGATCGGCCGCTTTCGGACGCTGGAAGAATGCGACCAGCTGATCCGTTCGGGCGGCGCGGACATGGTCGGCCTGGTCCGCGCGATGATCGCGGACCCCGATCTGGTGAACAAGAGCCTCGCCGGCAAGGTCGAGCAAGTGCGCCCCTGCATCGGCTGCAACCAGAGCTGTCTGACCCAGGTCACCACCGAGCACGGTCACATGGAATGCGCGGTCAACCCAGGCACGGGACATGAACTCTACCGCGGCGATCACAAGCTGGAACCTGCGGCGGAACCGAAGAACGTGCTTGTGATCGGCGGCGGCCCTGCCGGCATGGAAGCCGCGCGCGTCGCGGCCACGCGCGGACACAAGGTCACGCTGGCCGAAGCCACGCCCGATCTCGGCGGCACGCTGCGCGCTGCTTGCAAGCTCCCCACGCGCCACGGCATGATCGACATCGCCACCTGGCTGGAATCGGAAATCTATCGCCTGGGCGTGGAGGTCCAGCTATCCACCTATATGGACCCGGACGACGTGATCGCGAGCGGGGCCGAAAGCGTGATCGTCGCCACCGGCTCGTTCGCGCGCGGCAATGGCATCGTCTATTCGCATCCCGGCCAGCCGATGAAGAATTACGAACATCCGCGCGTGATTTCGGGCTTCGACCTGATGATGGAACCGCCGGCCGATCTCGGGAAAAGCGCGGTGGTGATCGATGATACCGGCCATTACGAGGCTATCGGCTGCTGCGATTACCTGATCGAGATGGGCTTGTCCGTCACCTATATGACGCGCCACCGCATGATCGCGCAGCAATCGCAGGGCGCGAGCATGGTCGAGCCGTTCCTGCGCCGCATGAAGGGCAAGCCGTTCAAATATCTGATCCGCCACCGCCCGGTGGAATTCACCGGAGAGTCCCTGATCGTGGGCCCGCACCACTTCTTCGAGGATGTCGAACTCGAAACGCTGCCGGCCGATCTCGTGGTGTTCGTGACCAGCAACGAGCCCAATCGCGAGATCTTCACCGCATTGAGCGATCGCAACACCGAAGTGCGCGTGATCGGCGATGCCAATTCGCCGCGCTACCTGCCGGTCGCGATCCGCGAAGGCCACCTCGCGGGCGCGTCGATCTGACCTGAACGATGCGGCGCGCAATTTTTCATCGGCCGGGAGAGAAGCTGGCGATCGAGAACGTCTCGGTTCCCGATCCCGGCCCCGGCGAAGTGCTGATCAAGATCGATCGCTGCGGCATCTGCGGCAGCGATCTGAAGATGACCGATCCCGCCAGCTCCGCCCATTTCGCGGAAGGGGCGACACCCGGCCATGAATATGCCGGGACGATCGCCGCGCTGGGCGCGGGCGTCGACGGTTTCCGCATCGGGGAGCGGGTGACCGCGTTCCCGGTCGGCGGCTGCGGCCATTGCCCCGCCTGCGCCGTGCAGGACCCCTATGGCTGCTCGAGCTGCACCTATCTGATGGGCGGCTTCAGCGAGTTCACGCTCGCCCAGGCCTCGCTCGTCAACCGCCTGCCCGGCAATCTGACTTTCGAGGACGGCGCATTGGTGGAGCCTCTGGCCTGCGGAGCGCAATCGGTGCGGTTGGGCGGCGTGACCCCCGCTTCGCGCGTGCTCGTACTGGGCGCGGGCGCGACGGGCCTTGCCGCGACCTTCTGGGCGGTGCGCAACGGCTGCGAGAACATCGCCGTCGTCGCCAATTCCGATCGGCGTAAGCCGATCGCCGAGGCGATGGGCGCCCGTCATTTCCTCCATGCCGGAAGTGATCTCGCGGCCAGCGCGGCGGAGACGCTCGGCGGCATGCCCGACGTAGTGATCGAATGCGTTGGCAGCAGCGGCATCATCGGCACGGGCGTGGAATGCGTCGCTCCGCGCGGCACGGTCGTGTCCAGCGGAATGTGCTTCGATCCCGACACGCTGCCCACGGGCCTCGCCACGATGAAGCAGGTCGATATCCGTTTTTCCATGGCCTATCGGATGGAAGACTTCCGGCGCGCGCTCGATGCGCTCGATGCCGGACATCTTGAACCACGCGCGATGGTGACCGATACGATCCCGCTTTCCGCCCTGCCCGACACGATCGAGGCTCTGCGCAAAAACCATGCCCACTGCAAAGTGATGGTCACGCCCGACTGAAGGACAGAAAATGACAACGAGGATACCTGTTCCGCGCGCTTTCGAGGAAGTCACGGCCGAATGGCTGACGCATGTGCTGGCGCTGACCCATCCCGGCGTGGAGGTGACGTCCGCCCGCGTCGATCCGCATATGGGCCACAAACCCAACAAGGCGCGCGTGCACCTGGCCTACAACCGGGCGGGCCAGGATGCCGGCCTGCCGCCGACCTATGTCGTCAAGGGCACGCTCAACGGGCGCACCTCGCGGGGGCGGATCATCGACTTCTCGAACATGGCGGAGCTCGTCTCCTATCGCGACATTCTGCCCCGGCTCGAAGTCACCGTGCCCCGGCTGATCTACCAGGAATGGGAAGCGGAGCCGAGCGAGAGCACGATCATGCTGTTCGAGGATCTCGCACCGAAAAATCCCACCTACTTCCCCGGCGGCCTCACCACGCTGAGCTACGGCCAAGCCGCGAGCCTGCTGACCGCGATGGCCCGCTTCCAGGCACAAACCTGGAACAGCAAGGAATTCGAGGACGGCGGCGTCTGGGGTCCGGACACGCCCGCCGGCGAGAACGCCAGGCTGATCCGCGAGCTCTATTTCGACATCCTGCCGCGTTCCGAACATTGGGAACAGTCGGTGATCTCCCCGCGCGGCGCGGCCATGCCCAAGCTGCTGCGCGATGCCGACCGGATGGAGGAAGGCTGGAAGCGGCTATGCGCGATGCTGGAACGCCACGCCAAGGTCATCGTCCATGGCGACGAACATCTCGGCAATGTCGGTTTCTTCCCCGACGGTTCCCCGCTGCTCTACGATTTCCTCGCGCGCGGAGAGCCCTGGCCGCTGGGCCTCGTGCGCTTCCTCATCCCCTGCCTCGACATCATCGACCGGCGCAATTGGGAAAAGCCGCTGCTGGCGGGCTATCTTGCCGATCTCGCACGCTTCGGCGTGGCGGACGTGCCGAGCTTCGAGGAAGCCTGGCTCGCCTACCGGGCATCGGCCATCTGCACGCTGATGATCTGGCTCAACAATTCCAGCACCTGGCAGCCGGAAGCCTGCAACACCGCCAACGCGGCCCGCGCAGCCATCGCCGTGCTCGATCACGATTCCTTCGGCCTTCTCGGCCTCTGACACTCTTTCCAGGAGAACCATCATGACCATCAAAACAGTCGTCGTCTTCGGGGCAACCGGCATGCAGGGCCGCCAGCAGCCCAAGGAACTGCTCGAACAGGGGTACAAGGTCCGCGCCGTCAGCCGCAAAGCTGAACTGCTCGAAGATCCGGCGTTCGACGGCGCGGAAAAGGTCGTCGCGGATTACGACGATCCCGCCTCGATCGACGCAGCGCTCGAAGGTGCGGATGCGATCTTCTATCAGGCGCAGTCCATGGGCGATGTGAATCGCGTCAACCGCCAGACCGAAACCGTGCGCAAGGCGGCAGAGAAGGCCGGTATCGAACTGATCATCGTCAATTCCAGCATGTGGGCGCCCGACGAGCCCTGCGGCCAGTACAATTTCGACGGCGTGCTCGCGATGGAGGAGATCATGCGCGACGGCCCGATTCCCGTGATCGTGTTCCGCCCCACCCTGTTCATGAGCAATCTGCATGGCGACTGGGTGAAAGGCAACCTTCGCAAGGGCCTCTACCGCTATTGCCACAAGCCGGATCTCGAAGCGGACTGGATCTGCCTGGAAGACGTGGCGAAGTTCATGGTCGGCGCGCTCAAGAAGCCGGAACTGGCCGGCCGCAAGATCCCGATCGGCGGCCCGGACAAGCTCAAGACGCTCGAGGTGGTCGACATCATCGGTGAAGCGATGGGCCAGAAGCTCCGCTTCGAACATGTCACGCCGCGGCAGTTCGGAGAGGAATTCTGGGAACTCTGGGGGCCGTCCACCGGCCTGTCCCACGAGGATTTCGTCAATGGTTTCGACAGCTTCTACACGCTGAACAACGAAGATCCGCGCCATCCCTTCCAGGCGGACGTGAAAGCAGCCCTTGAACTCATTCCCGTAAAGCTTACGGACATGCGCACCTGGGCCGCTAGACAAGACTGGAGCTGATACGAGGATGGACGAGATTGCCAACAAGGTCCTGATTGCCATTCAGGACTTTCTCGAACGCCTCACCAAGGCCGAGAATCTGACGTCCGATCAGCTGACCGAAGCTTTCATGGCGGCGACGGCGATCACTTATCAGCGCAAGCGCATGGGCTATAGCGATGCGAAGCTCGCCGAAATCCGTGCAGCGGAGCAGGCGCTGGTCGATACCTTGCCCGTCAAGGGAGAGCACCACCCGCGCAAGCACGACGCCGTCTGGAAGACCGGCATAGGCGCGGCGCTGAGCGCCGCGCTCGAGACGGAATCGCATTGCGATGATCCGGCCCTGCGCCAGAAGGTGCGCGATTTCGTCATCGCCTATAACGAGCCGATGGACCCGGTGGTCAGCGGCGGCACGCAAGTAACCTATACCAGCGGCCGCGGCGACAAGCGGGAAAACGAAGATACGCAAGTGGTGATCGAGATCACCGCCGATGCACTCGAAAAATGGCTGCACGATACCGGCAACGAACCGGCATCGACCAAAGTCACCAATGTGAAGCGCCTGATGGGCGGCTATTCCAAGGCCACCTACATCGTGAAGATGGATACGGCCGAGGGCGAGAAGACCGTCGTCATCCGCAAGGACGGCTACGGCCTGCCCACCGGCCCCAGCATCACGCGTGAATTCCCGATCCTGCAGGACATGGAACGGCTGGACATCCCGGCGCCGCGCCCACTGTGGATCGAACCGACCGAAAGCCCGTTCAGCACGGCTTTCATGGGTGTGTCCTTCGCCGCCGGCACGCCGGCCAACCATTGCGTTCCGGCCGATACCGAAACCCGGCACAAATGGGCGAAGAGCATCGCGGAAGTGGTGGCCAGGCTGCATCGTGAGACGAACCAGCCCGATACCGACGTGCGCGACGAGATCATGGGCGAACTGGCCCAATCGGAAGCGAACATGTTCGCTCGCGAACGGGCGCCCCATCCGGGCCTGATCATCGGCATCGACTGGCTGCGCAAGCATGTCGACATCCTGAAGGGCCGTCCGGCCGTGCGCGTTCACGCCGATCTCGGCTTCCACAATTTCATGATGCGCGACGATGGCCTTGTCGCCATG
>CAMLQG010000073.1 GCA_946482075.1 uncultured Erythrobacteraceae bacterium | reverse complement strand
GACGCTGGGCGGCACCTGCCTCAATGTCGGCTGCATCCCGTCCAAGGCGCTGCTGCACGGCTCCGAACTGTTCGAGGAAGCCGCCCACGGAACGCTCGCCCGCTTCGGCGTGAAGACCGGCAAGGTCGAGCTCGATCTCCCTGCCCTGCTGGGCGAGAAGGACGGCGCGGTGAAGGGGCTGACCGGCGGCATCGAATATCTCTTCAAGAAGAACAAGGTCGACTGGCTGAAAGGCCTGGCGAGCTTCAAGGATGCGCACACGGTCGAAGTCGCCGGCAAGGCGCACACCGCGCGCAACGTGGTGATCGCGACCGGCTCCAGCGTCACGCCCCTTCCCGGCGTGGACGTGGACAATGCCAAGGGCATCATCGTCGATTCCACCGGCGCTCTGGCGCTGGACCGCGTGCCGCAGCACATGGTGGTGATCGGCGGCGGCGTGATCGGGCTGGAACTCGGCTCCGTCTGGCGCCGCCTTGGCGCGAAAGTCACCGTGGTCGAATTCCTCGACCAGCTGCTGCCCGGCATGGACGGCGAAGTGCGCAAGGAAGCCGCCAAGCTGTTCAAGAAGCAGGGCATGGACTTCAAGCTTTCCACCAAGGTCACGGGCGCTGCCGTCAAGGGCAAGAAAGCCACGCTGACGCTGGAACCCGCGGCCGCCCTTCGACAAGCTCAGGATGAGCGGAGCGCCGCCGAGACGATCGAAGCCGATTGCGTCCTCGTCGCCATCGGCCGCCGTCCGAACACCGAAGGGCTCGGCGTGGAAGCGATCGGACTGGAGCCGAACAAGCGCGGCCAGATCGAGACGGATCACGATTTCCGCACCCGCGTGGACGGCGTCTGGGCGATCGGCGACGTGATCCCCGGCCCGATGCTCGCCCACAAGGCGGAGGATGAAGGCATTGCGGTGGCCGAGAACATCGCAGGCCAGCACGGCATCGTGAACCACGCCGTGATCCCCAGCGTGGTCTACACCATGCCCGAGATCGCCGGCGTCGGCCTGACGGAAGAAGCAGCGAAGGAAGCGGGCCATGAGGTGAAGGTCGGCAAGTTCCCGATGGTGGCGAACAGCCGCGCCAAGACCAACGGCGACACGGACGGCTTCGTGAAAGTGATCGCCGATGCACAGACGGACCGCGTGCTGGGCGTGTGGTGCATCGCCAGCGTGGCCGGCACGATGATCGCCCAGGCGGCGCAGGCGATGGAATTCGGCGCGCTGAGCGAAGACATCGCCTATACCTGCCACGCCCACCCGACGCATTCGGAAGCGATCAAGGAAGCAGCCATGGCCGTGCGGGGCAAGCCGATCCACATTTGACGGGTTTTCAACTCGTCGTCCCAGCGCAGGCTGGGGGATCTCGGTGATCTGGGTCCTGCGCCCCTTCACAACGACCCCAGCCTGCGCTGGAGTGACGATGAAGATTGCACTGTCCTACATCGCGAAAATCTGGCCTATCCTCCAGGATGACGCGCGCACTTTCCCGCCAGCCCATTCCCAAGGGAATCCAGGCCCCACTGCGGAAAGTCACACGCCAATGGCGCCGGATTTCCGAAAAATCGCGCCCGTCCGTCCCTTACGGGAGAGACGCCGGGCGCACTTTCGCCCCGTTCTGCGTCAACCGGCCCGCAGCCGAATCACGCACCGCCCGGATAGGGCACGTCGCCCTGCCGCTCCCGCGCGCGGGCGTAGTAATCGTCGTCCCGCTGGTTGTCGGGACCCGCAGCCACGCCGCGGTCCAGATCCATGTTGCGGACGGTACCGTTATTGTCGATCTCGCAGCTGAAATCCTTACCGTTGCGCAGCCGGCCTTCGACATGCCAGCCATCCCCGTCTCGATTGACGGTACTGACATCCTCGACCTGCTGACTGCGTTCCACCTCGTTCACGCACATCTCGGCCGCGCGATCGAGGCCGCGACTGTCGGAATAGGAGGAATCGCGCCCGTCCCGATCATCGCGGTCGCGGTAATCCTGGCGGTCGTCACGGTTGGGATAGGTATCGTTGCGGTCATCGGGGTAGGAACGTTCCTCCGCCCGGTCGCGGCTGTTCTTGCTGGCAGCACTTGCGATGGCCGCGATGCCGCCGATGATCAGCACGCCCGCCAGCACGTCGCCCGTGCTGATCCCGTTGCCGCGATAATGGCGATGCCGGCCCCAGCCGCCATAGCCGCCACCCCAGCCGCGATATTGATGCACGACAGTGTCGTCGCGGTCCCAGGCGGCGGAGATCGGCGCTCCGGCGCTTGCGGAACCGTGCAGGTCGAGCGGAGCCGCATTCGCGGACGTCGCGGCCATGGAAAGCGCGGCGGCCAGCGTAAGCGCGGAAGAGAGACGGAAAGACAGACGAGACATGGTCCAAATCCCGACATTGGCGCGGCACACGCCGCACCTTCTACACCTCGATTAGCCGTTGCATGCTTGCGGCAGGCTGAACCATCGTTCTACCCCGTTCGTCCTGAGCTTGTCGAAGGACCGCCCTTCTCTTCGAAAAGGAAAAGCAGGGCTTCGACAAGCTCAGGACGAACGGAGATTGGGGATGTCCGCCTCGTTCGCCTGGTTCACCTATCCCTGAACCTTCTTCACTTCCCCATGCTTCGCCACCGGGATGAATCCCGCCTTCGCCGCCTCGCCCGCCGTCGCGGCAAGGGTGTCGAGGCCTCGTGTCGGATAGTCGGAATTTTCGTCGAAGCGCACGATATCGTCCCAATGGGCGAGGATGTTTCCGACATCGCGCTCATCTTCGGCGAAACGCTTTCCGGCGGACCGTTCCCAACGGAACTTCGCCGCCCAGCCGCCGCCGACCTCGATCAGGGCGCCGTTTTCCGGACAATCCTGATGCACCAGCGCCAGCGCGAAAGGCGCCACCGCCGCCTGCGGCAGGGCGGCGTGAAGTTCCGGGCTGAAGACGGATTCGGTGAGCGCGCTGGTCGCCACCGGCGCGATCGCATTGACCTTGATCCCGCTGCGCGCGCCTTCGATCGCCAGCGTATAGACGAGGCCGAGCGTGCCGCTCTTCGCCGCGATATAATTCGCCTGGCCGTAATTGCCGTAGACCACGCCGCTGGTGACGGTCAGCAGCATGCGGCCCGATCCGCGCTCCATCATGTGCGGCCAGAACGCCTTGGCGCAGTTGCGCGTGCCCTGAAGGTGGACATCGACCACCGCGTCCCATTCCGCGTCGCTCATCTTGAGGAAGGTCTTGTCGTGCAGGATGCCGGCGTTGACGATCAGGATGTCGACCTTGCCGAACGCGTCGATCGCTTCCGCGAATATCCGCTCGCCCTCCCGCACATCGGCGATGCAGGCGCGCGAGACATGGCCTTCCGCATCGATGTCGGCCGCCGTCTTCGCAGCACTTTCACCCCGCCCCGCCACGATCACGCTCGCCCCCTCTCGCGCCAGCGCCAGGCAATATTCCCGCCCGATCCCCGCGCCGCCGCCGACCACGACGGCCACCTGTCCTGCAAATTGACCCATTATCGTTCTCCCTTAGTCTTTCGCGGGAAACCGCCGCCCGAAATCCTCCAGCGGCAGGCGCAGTCCCTCGGTTATGTAGGCCACGGTGCGGTAGTTCCCTGCCAGCATCAAGGCTTCGATGATCGCCTCGTCGCCCAGCACCGTCTTCACCTCGGCATAGAGTTCGTCGGTAAGCGTGCAGGTGGCATGCAGGCTGTCGCACAGGCGGATGAGGATGCGGTCTTCCTCCTCGGTCCAGCAGTCGTCTTCCGGCCCGCCATGAACCAGCGATCTCAGCTGCGCCTCGCTGAACAACGCGTCGCCGAAATAGCCGACATGCAGGCCCCACTCATATTCCGAGCCGCATTGCGCGGTGACGCGATCGACGATGATCTCGCGCTGGCGCAGGGTGAGGTTGCCTTTCCCCATCAGCCCGCGCCCGGCAAAGCGCATGAACAGGCGCGGATCGCGCGCCATGGTGGTGAAGAGAACGAATGGGGGAGTGTCGGGCGGCAGAATCCGGCCGATCAACGTGCGAACATCGTCCGGCAGGTCTTCGAAAATGGCGGGCGCCATGCGTGCGGTCATCGGGCACTCCTCTCCGGCAGGACTATTCCCGCGGCCCGGCGAAAAGGGAAGCGAAGCTCCCGATATGAAAGTCCAATAAAATTCAACGGGCATGAAAAAGCTATAATCTCCCCACCCCTGAAGGGGAGGGGAGTTCAAGAAAAAACGGCCCGGGCTTCCGCCCGAGCCGCCAGTCCAGCCCATTCGCGGGAGAGAGGGTCAGAGGCCGCGAATGTTCTTGAAATCGATGTCGACCACCCGCCCGTACCGCACCTTGCAGGTGAAGCTGCCGGCATCGTAGCCGCGATAGCGCGAGTTCCACCCGCGATAGTCGTTGTTCCAGCCGCGGCCATATTCGCGGTCACCGCTGCGCCAGGCGCGGCCCATAGAATTCACGGCGATCCTGCCGGAAACGTTGTAACCACCCTGCTTGCGGCTGACATTGCGGATATCGGTCACATCAGCGCGGCCGTAGCTGTAGCGGCTCGCTTCCCGCTCCGCGGTGCGCACGCACATCTGCACGGCGTCGCGCGAGTCACCGCGGCCATAGCCGTAGCGGTCGCCCCGGTAGCCGTAATCCGCGCGGTCATTGTCGGCCGAAGCCGCCATCGCGGCGATGCCGCCAATCACCAGCGCACCGGCAATGATTTCGCCGGCGCCGATGCCGTCATTGCCGCGCGCCTGCGCAGGGGAAACAGAAGAAGCCGCCATCGCGCCAGCCGCGACGGTGCCGACCAGAACTTTGGAAAGGGTCTTCATGATTCTCATCCTCTTGTCGGCCGGAACGAAACTGCTCCGGATGAGGATGGGTCTACCTGATTGCGCGTGAGAGGAGCCTGAACTTTACCGACAGGGGTCGTTCATAATAGTCGTCAATTGTATGAACGTTACGGTTGTGTCTGGAGTGGAGGTTCCAGCCCCGTCCATTGCGCGAGGAAGGCAAGGACATCCGCCCCTTCCTGGATCGCCTTGTCGGTCGGCTTGCCGGAACCGTGGCCGGCGCGCGTCTCGATCCGGATGATATGCGGCTTGGGCCCGAGATCGGCGGCTTGCAGCGCGGCGGCATATTTGAAGCTGTGGCCCGGCACCACGCGATCGTCCGTATCAGCCGTGGTGACGAGGATGGCGGGGTATTTCACACCCGAACGGATGTTGTGGTAGGGCGAATAGGAACGCAGCACCTTGAAGTCCGCTTCCTTGTCGGGATGGCCGTAATCGTCCACCCAATATCGCCCGGCAGTCCAGCGGTCGAAGCGCAGCATGTCCATCACGCCCACGGCCGCATGGACGGCATCGAACAGGTCCGGGCGCTGGTTGGTGACCGCACCCATCAGCAGCCCGCCATTGGAGCGTCCTTCGATCGCGAGGCCATGCGCGCTCGCGATCCCTTCGCGCTTCAGATATTCGCCCGCCGCGATGAAATCGTCGAACACGTTCTGCTTGTTGTGCAGCCGCCCGGCATCGTGCCAGTCCTTGCCGTATTCGCCGCCGCCGCGAATATTGGCGAGCGCGAAGGCTCCGCCCGCTTCCAGCCAGGCCATGCGCGTGGCCGAGAAGCCGGGCGTGAGCGCGATGTCGAACCCGCCATAGCCGTAAAGCAGCGTCGGCACCGGCTTGCCCGCCTGCGCCACCGCCTTCTTCCGCACCAGGAACATCGGCACCTTGGTACCGTCCTTCGAGGTGTAGAAGCGCTGCTCCACCGCATAGTCCTCCGGCCGGAAAGTCAGCCTGGGCAGCGCGAACGGCGTGGTCTGGTTGGTGGAGAGGTCGAGGCGGTAGATCCCGTCGGGCCGGTTGAAGCTGGAGAAGCTGTAGAAGGTCTCCGGATCGCCGGGCCTCCCCTTGAAGCCGCTCGCCGTGCCGAGGCCGTTGAGCGTGATCCCTTCCACGCTCTTGCCTTTGAAGTTGAAGATCAGCGCCTGCGACGCCGCATCCTTGAGATAGGAGACGACCAGGCGATCACCGACTAGCGATGCCCCTTCGACCGTCTCCTTCGACTGGCCGACGACCTCGAACCATTGGGGCGACGGCAGATCGAGATTGATCGCCACGATGCGGAAGCGCGGTGCATCCTGGTTGGTGACGAACCAGAGCGAGCCCCCTACCCCGTCGATCAGATTCCAGGCATTGTCGAAACCGGTGACCAGCGGGCGCGCGAACCAGCCTTCCTTCCTGCGCTTGGCCAGATCGATAGCGCGGATCTCGTAGCGGGAATCGGTGCCCACTGCGCTGGTGATGACCGCCCATCGCCCATCATTGGTGACTTCGGCGAAATGGCCGCGTTCGGGATGGTCGGGCGTAGCGAAGACCGGCTCGTCCTGGTCCTGCGTAGTGCCGAGACGATGGAACCAGACCGACTGGTTGTAATTGAGCGCCTGGAAATCCTGCCCGGCCTGCGGTTCCGGGAAGCGCGAATAGAGGAAGCCCTCGGTGCCGATCCAGGCCAGGCTCGTGAACTTGGCCCATTTGATCTCGTCGGGCAGTGGCTTGCCGTCGCCCACGCGCAGCACTTTGAGCGTGCGCCAGTCGCTGCCGCCATCCTGCACGCTGTAGACCAGGAAACGGCCATCGGGAGACGGCTTCCATGCATCGAGCGCGGCCGTGCCGTCCTTCGTCCAGGCATTGGGATCGATCAGCAGGCGGGGCTTGCCTTTCAGCCCCTCCCGCCAATAGAGCTGCGCCTGGTTCAAGAGGCCCGTATTGCGCTGGTAGAAATAGCGCGTGCCGGCCTTTTGCGGGATCGAGAACCGCTCGTAATCGAACAGGCCCTTGATCTTGTCGCCGAACCATTTGCGCCCCGGAAGCCCATCCAGATAGGCGTGCGTCACCGCGTTCTCGCGCTTCACCCAGTCTGCCACGGCCGGATCGGAACGGACATCATTCTCCAGCCAGCGATAGGGATCGGCGATTGTCTCGCCGAAACGGGTTTCGACAGTCGTGTCGCGGCGGGTCTCGGGATATGGGGGCATGGTCTCGGCACTTGCTGGCAGGGCTTGCATGAGGCAGGCGAAAAGAAGAACGGCGCCCCGGAAAAGGCGGCGCTCTCCCCTCCCCTTCAGGGGAGGGGATGGAGGTGGGGCGGCGCCCCGATCGCCGACGCTGGACGCAGAGGACAGGCCCCTTCCCCAACCCCCTCCCCTGAAGGGGAGGGGAGAGCTACGCGTGTCCGCGAAAAACCCATGCGTTTGCAAACGATATGACCCCAAAACAAAAAGGCGGCCGCGAAACTAACATTCGCGGCCGCCTTTTCAACGGCTTGAGATGAATGGAAGCTGGGCCTTATGCGGCCGCGGCTTCATATTCCTCTTCATTCAACACCGGACCGCTGTCCTGGCCCTTGGCGTCGACGTCGCGATCGACCAGTTCGATGATCGCGATCGGCGCGGCGTCCGACGCGCGGATGCCGGCCTTGATGACGCGGGTATAACCGCCTTCACGGCCGGCGTAGCGATCGGCCAGCGTTTCGAACAGCTTCTTGAGTTGCGTCTCGTCCATCAGGCGCGATTGCGCCAGGCGGCGATTGGAAAGGCCGCCGCGCTTCGCCAGCGTGATCAGCTTCTCGACATAGGGACGCAATTCCTTGGCCTTGGCCGTGGTCGTCGTGATCTGCTCATGCTTGATGAGCGCGGCCGCCAGATTGCGCAACAGCGCCTTGCGATGGCCGGTCTTGCGCTGGAGCTTACGCCCCCCGAGCTTGTGACGCATATTCTGTACTCCGTTCGTAAAGGGCCCGTGTCAGGTAGCCCCATCCCGGCGGCAGTTGAGGGTCGCCGCCTTCACCCGAAAGAGGCTTAGCCGAGCAGTTCCTGTTCGAGCTTCTTGGCCATTTCCTCGATGTTCTCGGGCGGCCAGCCAGGGATGTCCATGCCGAGGCGCAGGCCCATGCTGGAAAGGACTTCCTTGATCTCGTTGAGCGACTTGCGCCCGAAATTCGGCGTGCGCAGCATCTCGGCCTCGGTCTTCTGGACCAGGTCGCCGATATAGATGATGTTGTCGTTCTTGAGGCAGTTGGCCGAACGCACCGACAGTTCCAGTTCGTCCACCTTCTTGAGAAGGTAGCGGTTGAGCTGGTTGGCGTCGCTCTCATCCGGCTGAGCGGCCACGCCGATCATCGGCGAGGTGCCCTGCGGCACGGCATCCTCGAAGTGGACGAACAGCGCGAGCTGGTCCTGCAGGATGCGCGCGGCATAGGCGATCGCGTCTTCCGGGGAAACGGTGCCGTCGGTCTCGATCGTCAGGCTCAGCTTGTCGAAATCCAGCTCCTGGCCGATGCGGGCATTCTCGACCTTGTAGCTCACCTGGCGAACCGGCGAGTAGAGCGAGTCGACCGGGATCAGCCCGATCGGAGCGTCAGCCGGACGGTTCTGCACCGCCGGGACATAGCCCTTGCCGGTATCCGCCGTCAGTTCCATGTTCAGCGTGGCGCCGTCATCGAGATGGCAGACCACAAGGTCCTTGTTCATCACTTCGATGTCGCCAGACACGGCGATGTCGCCCGCCTTCACTTCGCCCGGGCCAGTGGCGGAGAGCTGCAGGCGCTTGGGGCCTTCGCCTTCCATCTTCAGCGCGATCTGCTTCACGTTGAGGACGATATCCGTCACGTCTTCGCGCACGCCGGCGAGCGAGGAGAATTCGTGAAGCACGTTCTCGATCTTGATCGAGGTGATCGCGGCGCCCTGCAACGAGGAGAGCAGCACGCGGCGCAGCGCGTTGCCGAGCGTCAGGCCGAAGCCGCGCTCCAGAGGTTCAGCGATGAAGGTCGCCTTGCGCCGCGAGTCACCGCCGGGCTTCACTTCGAGGCTGTTGGGCTTCTTGAGTTCCTGCCAGTTCTTGATGTTGACGGACATGGACTTCCCCTAAAGATAATTCTGGCGGGAACGGCCGCTGACGCTTTTTGGAGCGCCGCGGCCGATCCGAAGGACGGCGGCCCCGAAAGACCGCCGGGCAGTTCAGGTCAGACGCGGCGGCGCTTGGACGGCCTCACGCCATTGTGCGGGATCGGAGTCACGTCGCGGATCGACGTGATCGTGAACCCGACCGCCTGAAGGGCGCGAAGCGCGCTCTCGCGGCCCGAACCCGGGCCCTTCACTTCCACTTCGAGCGTGCGCACGCCGTGTTCCGCGGCCTTCTTGCCGGCATCGTCGGCGGCGACCTGGGCGGCATAGGGCGTCGACTTGCGCGAACCCTTGAAGCCCATCATGCCGGCGGACGACCAGCTGATCGCATTGCCCTGAGCATCCGTGATGGTGATCATGGTGTTGTTGAAGCTGGCGTTCACATGTGCGACGCCGCTGGTGATGTTCTTGCGTTCCCGCCTTTTGATGCGCTGGGGTTCGCGTGCCATGGTTCGTATCCTGTCCTGAGACTGAAAGGAAAGCGTGGAGCCTTAGGGCCCGCGCTTACTTCTTCTTGCCGGCGATCGGCTTTGCCTTGCCCTTGCGGGTGCGGGCATTGGTGTGCGTCCGCTGGCCGCGCACCGGCAGGCCTTTGCGATGACGCAGGCCGCGATAGCAGGCGAGATCCATCAGGCGCTTGATGTTCATCGCGGTTTCGCGACGAAGATCGCCTTCGACGACGAAATCGGCGTCGATCGTTTCGCGGATCTGGAGGACTTCCTGATCGCTCAGATCCTGCACGCGGCGGCTGGATTCGATGCCCAGCTTGTCGACGATCCGCCTGGCGGCGGCCGGACCGATGCCATGGATGTAGGTCAGCGCGATAAGAACACGCTTGTTGGTGGGGATATTGACCCCGGCAATACGAGCCACTTACTTCTCCTGCTCCACAGGGACCGCGAAACCGCGTCCCTATCTCAACGCTTTGACACTACGACCATTACGAGAGCCGAACGGCAAAAAGCCCGGTTGGCGCGCATGCGCTGCCGCCTGCCGGACTAGCTCGCAAACTGTCGAGTGAAACGGGCGCTTAGGGCGATTCTCACCCCGCGTCAACCGTCTAGACAAAGGATAAGGGATTTGCCCCGCAATCGAAGCAAACCACCCATCCGATCCGTTAAGTATAGCAAAACCGCGCCCGCCAGTCAAAACCGCCGGAGAGCGCAGCCCGGACGCGAATTCAGGCGAGAATGCGCTCGATCGAATGCGTGACCTCGTCCAGGGCGGCCATACCGTCCACCCGGCTGACGATGCCGCGCGCTTCGTAGAGCGGCAGGATCGGCGCCGTCTTGGCCCGATATTCGGCCATGCGGGTGCGCACGGTTTCCTCATTGTCGTCCGGGCGGCGCTTGAACTCGTGGCTGCCGCACTTGTCGCACGTGCCTGCCTTCTGCGGCTGCTCGAACTTGTCGTGATAGCCTTTGCCGCAATTGGCGCAGGTAAAACGGCCGGTGATGCGTTCCACCAGCGCATCCTCGTTCACGTCGAGCTCGATCACATGGTCCAGCTTGCGGCCGTGCCTGGCGAGAATCGCATCCAGCGATTCCGCCTGCGGAGCGGTGCGGGGATAGCCGTCGAAAATCGCGCCGACGGAATCGCCCATCGCTTCGAGTTCCGCGTCGATCAGGGCGGAGACGATCTCGTCCGACACGAGTTCGCCGCGTTCCATCACTTCCTTCGCGCGCAGGCCGACCGGCGTTTCCGCCTTTACCGCGGCGCGCAGCATGTCGCCCGTAGAAAGCTGGCGCATGCCGTGACGTTCCACGAGCCGCTGCGCCTGAGTCCCCTTGCCTGCTCCCGGAGGCCCCAGAAGGATGATGTTCACGCCCTTGTCCCCTTCGATCCGCGCCTGGCCGGCACGACGATCCGTCATTCCAGCCAGTGCTAGCGCAGACGGCCCTTCAATTTCGCTTTCTTGATCAGGTCGCCATACTGGTGCGCCAGCAGATGCGACTGGATCTGCGTGATCGTATCCACCGTGACGTTCACCACGATCAACAGGCTGGTGCCGCCGAAGAACAGCCGGATGCCCGTCTGCGCGATGATATATTCCGGAACCACGCAGACGACCGTCAGATAGGCCGCGCCGATCACCGTGATGCGGGTCAGCACGTAATCCAGATAGTCCATCGTGTTCTTGCCGGGACGGATGCCCGGAATGAACCCGCCATTCTTCTTCAAGTTCTCGGCCGTCTCTTCAGGATTGAAGACCACGGCGGTGTAGAAGAAGGTGAAGAAGATGATCCCCGCGGCATAGAGCGACATGTAGATCGGCTGGCCGTGCTGGAGATACTGGTTCAGGCTGACGATGAAGCTGCCCCACTTGCTTTCCGCTGAAACGGAATTGCCGGCGAACTGAGTGATCGTCAGCGGCAGCAGCAGCAGTGAGCTGGCGAAGATCGGAGGAATCACGCCAGCGGTGTTCAGCTTGAGCGGCAGGTGGCTACGATCGGCCTGCATCATCCCGCGCTGGGTCGCGCGCTTCGGATACTGGATCAGCAGGCGGCGCTGCGCGCGCTCCATGAAGCAGATGAACAGGATCAGGCCGACGATCATCAGCACCATGCTGATGATCACGAAGCTGCTGGTCGCACCCGAGGCATACTGGCCGCCAAGCTGCGCGATGAAAGTCGGCATCTGGGCGACGATGCCCGCCATGATGATCAGCGACACGCCATTGCCGATCCCGCGCGAGGTGATCTGCTCGCCCAGCCACAGCAGGAACATCGTCCCGCCGAGAAGGCTGATCACCGCGCCGATGCGGAACATCAGGCCAGGCGCGACGACAGCCGCAAGTCCGCTCTGCGCCGCATAGGCTTCCAGGCCCACGGCCAGGAACCAACCCTGGATCACCGTGAGGACGACCGCACCATAGCGCGTATACTGGTTGAGCTTCTTGCGCCCGCTTTCGCCTTCCTTCTTCAGCGCCATCAGCGCGGGATGGAGCGATGCGGCCAGCTGCACCACGATCGACGCGGTAATGTAGGGCATGATGCCGAGCGCGATGAGGCTCATGCGCTCCAGGCTGCCGCCCGAGAACGTGTTGAAGATGTCGAGGATGCCGCCGCGCGTCTGATCGTAGAGCGATTCGAGGATCAGCGGATTGACGCCCGGCAACGGCACGAAGCTGAGAAAGCGGAAGACGATCAGCGCACCGATCGTAAACCAGATGCGCTTCTTGAGCTCCGTCGCCTTGGAAAAGTTGGCGAGGCTCAGATTGCTCGCGAGATTGTCGGCGCGTGATGCCATCGGAAAAGACTAGCCTTGTTTGGACCCGCTACCATCCGGGCGGGGTACCCCACCCCTCTGCTGCCAGCCCCATATAGTGAGAGGACGGGGATGTCGAACCCCCGTCCCGTTTTCTCACGAAATTTTATTCGGCCGCTTCAGCCTCGGTCTTGGCGGGAGCGGTCACTTCGACCGAACCGCCGGCCTTCTCGACCGCCGCCACGTCACCCTTGCTGGCGCCGGCCACCTTGAGCTGGACCTTGGCGGTCAGCGTTCCCTTGGCGAGGAGGCGCACGCCATCCTTGCCGCCACGAGCGAGACCAGCCGCCTTCAGCGCTTCGTGATCGAGCACGGCCTTGGCGTCGAGCTTGCCGGCGTCGATGAACTTCTGGATCATGCCGATGTTCACTTCGGCATAGTCCTTGGCGAAGGGATTGTTGAAGCCGCGCTTCGGAATCCGCATGTGCAGCGGCATCTGGCCGCCTTCGAAGCCCTTGACGGCAACACCCGAACGGCTCTTCTGGCCCTTCTGGCCGCGACCCGAGGTCTTGCCCTTCCCGGAACCGATGCCACGGCCAACGCGGATGCGACGATGGCGGGAACCGTCATTGTCACGGATGTCATTCAGTTTCATGATTTTGCACTCGCTTTCGCTTTAAGTCGCGCGCCCTCCCCCGAAGGGAGAGGGCAAATTCTGTCAGTCGACCACCGCCACCATGTGGGGCAGCTTGGCAATAGCGCCACGCACTTCGGCAGTGTCTTCCAATTCGACAACCCGATGCATCTTGCCAAGGCCCAAGCCGATCAGAATCTTCTTCTGGCTTTCCGGGCGACGGATCGGAGAACCGATCTGCTTGATCTTGATCTTCGCCATCAGCGCTTACTCCGTCAGGGCCGCGGCATCGGCTTCAGCCTCCGCCTCGCTAGCACCACCGCGGCCGAGCAGGTCGGAAACCTTCTTGCCGCGACGCTGCGCTACCGACTTCGGCGAAGTCTGGTTGGTCAGCGCATCGAAAGTGGCGCGGATCATGTTGTAGGGGTTGGACGTGCCGACCGACTTGGTCACCACATCGGCCACGCCCAGGCTTTCGAAGACGGCGCGCATCGGGCCGCCCGCGATGATACCCGTACCAGCCGGAGCCGAGCGAACATTGACCTTGCCCGCGCCGAAACGGCCCTTGCCGTCATGGTGCAGCGTGCGGCCTTCCTTGAGCGGAACGCGGATCATCTTCTTCTTGGCCGAAGCGGTCGCCTTGGTGATGGCTTCCGGCACTTCGCGCGCCTTGCCATGACCGAAGCCGACGCGGCCCGAACCGTCACCCACGACGACCAGAGCGGCGAAACCGAAGCGCTTGCCGCCCTTCACCGTCTTGGAGACGCGATTGATGTGGACCAGCTTCTCGATCAGCTCGTCGCCTTCTTCCTCGCGGTTGCGGCGATCGTCGCGATCACGGCGGCCACCACGGCCACGGCCGCCTTCACGGCCACCGTCGCGATCGCCGCCACGGCCACGGCCGCCACGGCCACCCCGGCTCTCGCGCTGCTCGGTCGCTTCGCCTTCGGTGCCGGCGGAAACGGCTTCGACTTCGGTGTTTTCGATGTTGTTTTCGTCAGCCATCATCAGAACTCCAGCCCGCCTTCGCGCGCCGCATCGGCCAGCGCCTTGACGCGGCCGTGGAACAGGAAGCCGCCGCGATCGAACACGACAGCAGTCACACCCGCCTTCTTGGCGGCTTCGGCGATGTCCTTGCCGACCTTGACGGCGGCATCGACGTTAGCGCCCTTGCCACCCAGGGTGGAGGCAGCGGCCAGCGTACGGCCCTGGGCATCATCGATGACCTGGGCGTAGATGTGCTTGCCCGAACGATGGACGGACAGACGCGGACGGCCACCCGAACGCACCTTGAGAGCGGTACGCACGCGACGGCGGCGGCGTTCGAAAAGGGAGAGCTTGGCCATCTTACTTCTTCTTCCCTTCCTTGCGGAAGATAAACTCGCCGCGATACCGGATACCCTTGCCCTTGTAGGGTTCGGGCTTGCGCCAGCGGCGGATCTCGGCGGCGAACTGGCCGACCTTCTGCTTGTCGATGCCGCTGACTTCGATCGTCGTCTGGTCGGGCGTCTTCACGTCGATGCCTTCCGGCACTTCGAGATCGACATCGTGGCTGTAGCCGAGCTGGAGCTTGAGCTTCTTGCCCTGGGCCGACGCACGATAGCCAACACCGGTGATGTTCAGCACCTTGGTATAGCCTTCGGTCACGCCTTCGACGAGGTTCGAGACCAGGGTGCGCTGCATGCCCCAGAAGGAGCGGGCGCGCTTGGTGTCGTTCGCCGGTTGGACCGAAATCTGGCTTTCGCCGAGTTCGTAGGTGATCTCGTCCGACAGGCCCATCGAGAGAGTGCCCTTGGGGCCCTTCACCGACAGCGTGCCGTTTTCGATATTCGCCGTGACGCCGCTAGGGATCGCCACCGGCTTCTTGCCGATGCGGCTCATCAGAACACCTCCGCCAGCACTTCGCCGCCGACGTTCTGGGCGCGCGCTTCGGCATCCGAAAGCACGCCCTTCGGCGTCGAGACGATGGTGATGCCCAGGCCGTTGCGGATCACGGGCAGATCCTTGTTGCCCGAATAGACCCGGCGGCCCGGCTTGGAAACGCGAGCGACGTGCTTGATCGCGGGCTCGCCTTCGAAATATTTCAGCTCGATCCGCAGCGTCTTGTGCTTGCCGGTGTCATCCTCGGAGAAACCGCGGATGTAACCTTCGCGCCGGAGAACCTCGAGCACGTTCGCACGCAGCTTGGAAGCCGGCGAGAGGACGGTGTCCTTCTTCGCCTGCTGGCCGTTGCGGATACGGGTGAGCATATCACCCAAGGGATCGGTCAGTGCCATTTCGCTTGATCCTTACCAGCTCGACTTCGTCACGCCCGGAATCAGGCCCTTGTTGGCCAGATCCCGCAATTCCACACGGCACAGGCCGAACTTGCGGTAATAGGCGCGCGGACGACCGGTGGTGGCGCAACGGTTGCGCACGCGGGTCGGATTTCCGTTGCGGGGGATTTCGGCCAGTTTGAGGCGGGCGATCAGACGTTCACCGTCGTCAAGCGACTGATCGTCCGCGATCGCCTTCAGCTTGGCATACTTGGCCGCGTACTTCTTCACGAGCTTCTTGCGACGCTCGTTCTTGTTGATGGAACTCAGTTTCGCCATGGACTTAAGCTCTCTCTTTCAGGCGGCTCACGCCGCCTCCTTTTCTGCTTCCTGCTCGGCAGGGAACGGGAAACCGAACAGGCGCAGCAATTCGCGCGCTTCTTCGTCGGTCTTCGCGGTGGTGGTCACGATGATATCCATGCCGCGCACCTTCTCGATGCGGTCATAGCTGATCTCGGGGAAGATGATCTGTTCCTTGAGACCCATCGCATAATTGCCGCGCCCGTCGAAGCTCTTCGGGTTGAGGCCGCGGAAGTCGCGAATGCGGGGCATCGCGATCGTGATCAGGCGATCGAGGAATTCGTACATGCGATCGCGGCGCAAAGTGACCTTGCAGCCGATCGGCATGCCTTCACGCAGCTTGAACTGCGCGATCGACTTCTTCGCCTTGGTGATCACCGGCTTCTGGCCCGCGATCAGTTCCATTTCCTCGGCGGCGGTCTGGACCTTCTTCTTGTCCTGGCTCGCTTCGCCCACGCCCATGTTGAGCGTGATCTTCTCGAGCTTCGGGACTTCGAGCGGGTTCTTGTAGCCGAACTTCTCGGTCATCGCCTTGACGATCTGCTCGTCGTAGCGACCCTTCATGCGAGGCGTGTACTTGTCAGCCATCGATGGTCTCCCCGGACTTAGCCGCGACGCGGACCTTCTTGCCGCCCTTCACTTCGAAACGGACGCGGGTGGGCTTGCCGTCCTTCGGATCCGCGATGGCGACCTTGGAGATCGCAAGCGGAGCTTCGGAACGGTCGATGCCGCCCTGCGGGTTAGCCTGGGTCGGCTTGCGGTGGCGGGCAGCGACGTTCACGCCCTGCACGATCAGCTTGCCGTCCTTCGGAAGGACCTTCATGACCGTGCCGGTGCGCCCCTTGTCCTTGCCGGACAGAACGACGACGCTGTCACCCTTCTTGATCTTGGCGCCGGACATCACAGCACCTCCGGAGCGAGCGAGATGATCTTCATGAAGCCCTTCGAACGCAGTTCGCGCACCACGGGGCCGAAGATACGGGTGCCGATCGGCTCCTCGTTCTTGTTCACGAGCACGGCGGCGTTCGTGTCGAAGCGGATCACCGAACCGTCGGGACGGCGGACATCCTTGCGGGTGCGCACGATCACCGCGCGGTGAACGTCGCCCTTCTTCACGCGCGCACGGGGCTGCGCCTCCTTGACGGAGACGACGATCACGTCGCCGACGCTCGCGGTCCGGCGCTTCGAGCCCCCCAGCACCTTGATGCACTGGACGCGCTTTGCGCCGCTATTGTCCGCGACGTCGAGGGTTGATTGCATCTGGATCATCGATCCGGTTCCTTCTCAATCGGCTTGCCGGAACGCGTCCGGCAGTTCCAAAACCTTGTCCCCGCGAACGCGGGGATCTCCGGCTCAGACGTCCGCTTCGACAGCGGTGCCCTTGCCTGCCTGCACCCGGTCCAGGACCTTCCAGGTCTTGGTCTTCGAGATGGGCTTCGTCTCCTCGATCCGGACGGTCTCGCCGGTCTTGAAGGCGTTGTCTTCATCATGCGCGTGATACTTCTTCGAACGGCGGATGATCTTCCCGTAGAGCGGGTGCTTCACTTTGCGTTCGACCTTCACGGTCACGGTCTTGTCGGTCTTGTCGGAGACGACGGTCCCGATAAGGATTCGCTTCGGCATCGTCTTGCTCCTTAAGCCTTGGCCGCGTTCGCGCGTTCGCTCTGCAGCGTCTTGATCCGCGCGATGTCGCGGCGGACTTCCTTGATGCGTGCAGGACGTTCGAGCTGGTTGGTCGCAGCCTGGAAGCGGAGGTTGAACTGCTCGCGCTTGAGCTCGACCAGATCGGACGTCAGCTGATCGTCGGTCTTCGCGCGGAGATCTTCGGTCGTCTTGGCGTTCTTTTGGGCCATCATTCGGCTCCCAGATGCGAGGTGTCGCCCAGGCGGGCCACGACCTTGGTCTTGATCGGCAGCTTCATCGCGGCACGTTCGAAAGCGACCGCGGCGAGCGGCCCCGGCACGCCGTCGAGTTCGAACAGGATACGACCCGGCTTCACGCGGGCGGCCCAATATTCGATCGAACCCTTGCCCTTGCCCTGACGGACTTCGGCGGGCTTCTTCGAGACCGGCACGTCCGGGAAGACGCGGATCCAGAGACGGCCCTGGCGCTTGATGTGACGCGTGATCGCGCGGCGGGCCGCTTCGATCTGGCGGGCGGTGATCCGTTCCGGTTCCATCGCCTTGAGGCCATAGGAGCCGAAGTTCAGCGTCGTGCCGCCCTTGGCATCGCCATGGATGCGGCCCTTGAACATCTTGCGGAACTTGGTTTTCTTCGGTTGCAGCATGGTGCTTACTCTATCCTGAGCCTCAACGCGCCGGGCGGACGCCGGAGGTCTGAGCCTCCATCATCAGCCGGTCCTGCGCCATCGGGTCATGGCCCATGATCTCACCCTTGAAGATCCAGACCTTGATGCCGATGATGCCATAGGCGGTCAGCGCCTCGGCTTCGGCATAGTCGACATTGGCGCGTAGCGTGTGGAGCGGCACGCGGCCTTCGCGGTACCATTCCACGCGAGCGATTTCCGCACCGCCCAGACGGCCGCCGCAAGTGATCTTGATGCCTTCCGCACCAAGACGCAGGGCCGACTGCACCGCGCGCTTCATCGCACGGCGGAACGCGACGCGGCGGATGAGCTGGTCGGCGACGCCCTGGGCGACGAGCTTGGCGTCGATTTCCGGCTTGCGGATCTCGACGATGTTCAGCTTCACTTCGCTTTCGGTCAGCTTCGACAGCTTCGCGCGCAGCTTCTCGATATCAGCACCCTTCTTGCCGATGATCACACCGGGGCGCGCCGCGTAGATCGACACGCGGCACAGCTTGGCCGGACGTTCGATCACCACTTTCGAGATCGCCGCCTGCGGCAGGTTCTCGATGATGTATTTGCGGATCTCGATATCTTCCTTCAGCAGGCGGCCATAGTCACGCCCTTCGGCGTACCAGCGGCTGTCCCACGTCCGGTTGATCTGGAGCCGGAGACCGATCGGATTGCTCTTCTGACCCATGGATCAGGCCTCCTGCGCTTCGCGAACCACGATGCGCAGCCGGCTGAACGGCTTGAGGATGCGGGTAGACTTGCCGCGTCCGCGCGTGTGGAAACGCTTCATGGTGATCGACTTGCCGACGCTGGCTTCCGCCACGACGAGAGTGTCGACATCGAGATTGTGATTGTTTTCCGCATTGGCGATCGCGGACGCGAGCACCTTGCGGGCATCCTGGGCCATCGCGCGCTTCGAGAAAGCGAGGATGTTCATGGCATCCTCTGCCTTCTTGCCGCGGATCAGGCCGGCGACCAGGTTCAGCTTCTGCGCGGAACCACGGATCGTGGTGCCGACAGCCAGCGCCTCGTTGTCGGCGACGCGACGGGGGGCTTTCTGCTTGCTCATCAGCGCTTACCCTTCTTGTCGGCGGCGTGGCCGGGGAAGTTGCGCGTGGGCGCGAATTCGCCGAGCTTGTGGCCGACCATCTCTTCATTGACCGAGACGGGGATGAACTTCTGGCCATTGTAGACGCTGAACGTCAGGCCGACGAATTGCGGCAGGATCGTCGAGCGGCGCGACCAGGTCTTGATCGCACCACGCGCATTGGTTTCCTGAGCGTCTTCTGCCTTCTTCAGCAGATGCAGGTCGACGAACGGACCTTTCCAGACGGAACGAGCCATTACCGCTTACCTCTTCTTCTTGGCGTGACGCGAACGGATGATCATCTTGTCCGTCTGCTTGTTGTGGCGCGTGCGCGCACCCTTGGTCGGCTTGCCCCACGGCGTCACCGGATGGCGACCGCCCGAGGTCCGGCCTTCACCACCGCCATGCGGGTGGTCGACCGGGTTCTTGGCGACGCCGCGGGTCAGCG
>CAMLQG010000072.1 GCA_946482075.1 uncultured Erythrobacteraceae bacterium | reverse complement strand
ACTCCATCCAGCCGATCGTCTCCGACACCTTCCCCTTCGAACAGCTCGCCGATGCTTTCCGACACCAGGAAGCCCACGGCCATTTCGGCAAAATCGCCGTCAGGATATGATAATCTTCTCCCCTCCCGCTTGGGAGGGGAGCGAGTTTCACACCAGTCTCGCAATGACGCGTCTCAGCCCAGCGAAAATCCGCCGACCTTCTTGCCGGGCGTGAAGCGCACCGGCACCGTGATCCAGCCATTGACCGAAGCGACACTCGGGTAACGCTCCGCCACGCCGTGATCGACCGTGTAGTCCGGGATGCGGCGCATCGCGGCGTTGAACATGGAATCGAAGAACACGCGCGCCAGGAACGATCCCAGGCAGCGATGCATCCCGCTGCCGAAGCCGACATGCGGATTGGGCATGCGATCCAGTACGACCTGATCAGCCTGCGGGAACACGCTTTCATCCCGATTGGCGGCCGAGAAGGCGAGCAGCATCTGTTCGCCTGCATGAAGCTGCTGCCCGCCCAGTTCGGTATCCTCCTTCACCAGCCGCGCCTGGCCGTGGACCGGGGAGAAGTAACGCACGAATTCCTCGCGCGCTTTCGGCATCCCTTCGGGATTGTCCATCAGCTGCCGGCGCGCGTCGCGGTTCGTGTCGAGATAGACCATCGTGTTGGCGAACAGCGCGTTGGTGGTGCCCACGCCGCCGACCAACAGCATCATGCCGAGATCGATCAGCTCCTGCTTGGAGAAGGGGCCGTCTTTGGGCTCCGCGTTACAGATCGCGCTGAAGATACCTTCGCGCGGCTCCTTCCAGCAGGCTTCCGCAAGCTCTCCCATCTGGCCGCGGATCCAGTCGAGATCTTGCAGCACTTGCGGAAAGATCGGCAGGTCGCGCGCATAGGCAAGCTGGTGGAACGGCGTTGCCCAACGTTCCCATTCATGCGTTTCGAACGGCACGCCGAGGATCTGCAGCGTGCAAAGCGCGGGCAGTGCGTTCGAGAAATCGGTGATCAGGTCCATCTCGCCCTTCTCGATCACGCGATCGAGCAGCGCATCGGCCATCCGCTCCGCCAGCGGGCGGAACTGCTCGACCGATTTGGGCGAGAAGAAAGGGTTGAGGAAGAAGCGGTAGCGTTTCCATTCCGGCGGGTCGGCTTCCACCGGGATGAAGGCCGGGCCGGGGAAGGAGGGGACGACATTGCCGCCTTCATGATGGCCCGTGGCCGGGTCCCAGACTTTCCTGGACGAGAACGTCTCCCAGTTGCGGGCGGCTTCGGTCACTTCGGCATAGCTTCCGGTAGCCCAGTAACCGCCATGGCCTTCGGACCAGAAGACCGGACATTTCTCGCGCGATTGCGCGAATTTGGAAGTCCATTCCTCATAGCCGCTTTCGGCCGGATTGAACTGCATCGTGCACTTGGCGGCATCTGACATGGGATTACTCCGAAACTCTTCCGCTTGTCGCCTGTTCCGACAGGATGATCGCGCGCTCGGGGCAACTGCGCTCGGCCTGGCGGATGGCCTCGACATATTTATCGGGCACCACGTCCTTCAACGCGGAGGCGGGGCCATCCTCGTCGCTCAATTCGAACATCTCCGGGCAGGCGAGCAGGCACATTCCCTGGCCCACGCATCTGTCCTGATCGACCCTGATCTTCATCCTTCCGTCACGCCCTCTCTCTTACGAACTTCTCTTGCGCACGATGATGCCGGCTTCCTCGCGGTCCCAAGTGTCGCTCGTGACTCCCTGTTCGCGCAGCTTGTATTTCAGCACGCGGCCAGTCGGGTTCTTGATCAGCTCCGCCCGGAATTCGATGAAGCGGGGTACCGCGAAATAAGGCAGCTTGCCGATCGACCAGCGGCACAGCGTCTCGGCGTCGACCGTGGCTTCCGCATGCAGCACGATGGTGGCCTTGATCTCGTCCTCGCCGGTCTGCTGGCCCACCGCGTGGACCGCGACTTCGGCGACTTCGGGATGCATCTGGAAAGTGCGCTCCACCTCGAAGCTGGAGACGTTCTCGCCCCGGCAGCGCAGGTAATCCTTCGCCCGGTCGACGAAATACATCCAGCCGTCCTCGTCCAGCATGCCGAGATCGCCGGTGTGCATCCAGAAGTTGCGCCAGGCGGCGGCGGTGGCTTCCGGCCGGTTCCAATAGCCTTCGAACATCACGTTGGGAAAACGCGGCCGACAGACGATCTGACCCACCGTGCCCGGAGGCACAGGGCAATCATTCTCGTCGAAGATCATCACTTCGAATTCGTCCGCCGCGCGCCCGGCGGAAGCTTCGGGCGGATTTTCCGTCGGCAGCGCCATCGTCAGCCGGCTGACTTCGGTCTGGCCGTATGCCCAGGACGATGCGATGCCGACGCCGAAGCGCTCCATCCAGATCTTGCGGATGGCGGGCGTGATCGGCACGCCGAAGATCATCTTGAGCTGGCCCTTGCAGCGTTCCATCGCCGGCGTATCGGGCGCGTTCGCCACCAGCGCGAAGATCGTCGCCATCAGCAGCGCATGGGTGGCGCCGGCTTGCTCGATATCGTCCCAGAAGCGCGTGACGGAGAAGCGCGGCCATACCGCCACGCGCGACGCGTTGTAGATCGCGCCCAGCACGGCGTTGATAGCGGAGGAATGGAACATCGGCAGCGGCGTGAAAGTTATGTCGCCTGGCACGGGTGCGACCGCGCGGTGCTGCTGGCGGGCCTGCATGCACATGTAATTATGGCTGATCATGCAGCCTTTGGACGGGCCGGTGGTGCCCGATGTGTAGATCAGCATGGCCAGGTCATGGGGTTCGACCGGGATGGGCAACGCGCTCTCGTCCGTCCCCCGATAGGCGTCGAACGCCTCGATCGGCACCGCGCAGGCCGGCACTTCGGCGGGCAGGTCGCGGCACAGGACGCGTTCCAGAGAGGGGCAGTCGGCCGCGATCTCGACCACGCGTTCCAGCATGTCGGCGTCGCAGATCACCAGTCTGGCCTGGGTGTCGTTCATCTGGTGGCGCAGGAACTCGCCGCGATAGGCGAGATTGACCGGCGCCCAGATGCCGCCCAGCTTCTGGATGCCGAACCACAGAGTGAAGACATCCGGGCTGGTATCCGCGATGGTGACCACGGCATCGCCCTTGCCCACGCCCAGCTTCGCCAGCTCATGCGCCAGGCAGTTGCTGCGGCGGTCGAGCTCGCCATAGCTGCAGGTCTCTCCGCCCACGTCGAAGAACACGTCGTCGCCCGCGCGGGCGACCGCCCGTTCGAACATGTGGAGCACGGTATCGCGCTGGCCTGCGCTGAATGAGACCGGCTGGCGCGCGGCGTTCGAGACTTCCAAATGATCCTCCATGATGTGCGGCCGTTCTGTTCGGCTACGCGTATGTCAGGCCCGTTCCGACCGGGGGGAATGGCCGAATTCCTTCTTGAACAGCGAACTGAAATGCGATGGCGACTTGAACCCGACGTGGAACGAAACCTGGTTTATGGGAATGGTCTTCCCCCGGTCCCGGATGATTTCCCGCGCGGCGTTCAGCCGCTTCTTGGTCACTTCGTCGTGAAAGGAAGTCCCGAATTTCGACATGATCGACGTGACGTAGCGCGGTGAGATGCCGCATTTGCGCGCGATCATGTCGAGCGAGAGATTGGGATTGGAGAAGTGAATGGTGATCTTCTCCCTGATATCGGCCAGCCGCGCTTCGGGCAAAGTAGGACGCGGGGCCACATCTGCGTCGAGTTCCATGGCCAGAGCGGCCAGTTCCTTGACCATCGCCTTGCCGATCAGCTCGGCGGCTTCCGCATCGAGATGGGCGCCCTGGAGCGAAAGCATGTCGATAAGCGCGCATGCGGTGCCGTGATGGCGTGAGGACCGCGGCAGGACCCGGTTCAGCACCTGTTCGAGATCGAGATACTGGCTGCACAGCGCGCTGGGGATCAGGAGGATGACCATCTCGTGCGGAATGCTGCCCGTCTCCTGTCGCACGTCGACGGTCAGCGGCGCGTTCGATCGCGTCAGGATCAGGTCGCCGGCGGAAATGGAGGCTGTGCGGTTCAGATGCGTGATGGTCGCCCGGCCGTGCCGCAGCAGCCGGACGACGCAGAAATCCGCGCTGTCGCGCCGGATATGCGCCCAGGTCCGGCGCCAGCAAAGATGAGCGAAAGACCGCAGCACGCTGATCGAGCAGGGGCGCGAAGCGATCTGATCGATATGGACGCGTAACTCGCCATGGCCTTGATCGGCTTCTAGCGAGCCGTTGTAGAAGGTTTCGCAGATGAAGGCGTCGGCACGGGTCCGGTCCTCCTCGGAAAACGCTCCTTCGATGCGCAGGCAGTCGGTCACGTCACGATCTTTCAAAATCCGGTTGGCGGATGGCATGGAAACCACGCCGCCCGCCTGCCTTCGCGATCTCCCCTGATTGCGATCCTCTAGCATATTCCGCACGATCGCACCCGGCTTTCGGGCAGATCGCCTTTCTTGAATGTGGTATGTTTATGGCGGCGATAAGCCTTTCCTGGAGTGCGGATGACAAGTTCAAGATCAAGGGACTGCCGTAATCTGATGGTGCTTATGCCGTATTCCGAAAATTTCTGCCTGCGGCTATCGGCGCGCAAGCACCCGAACAGCCCTGGCTGCACGGTGGCGCGGATATTCCGGGGCTTTGGGGACGTACGCGCGCCTGTCTGGAGAAGCGCGGTTCGCTTTCCCGCCTCCATGCTATCAAGTGTCATCTTTAATGCGTTGCGAAGCGCTGCCGGGATTGGCGGGATACGGCCTCAAGTGCCGGTGAAAACCGGGGGGCGCTTCTCCATGAAGGCGCGGGTGGCTTCCGCGTAGTCCTCGCTCGCCAGGCAGGCCTGTTCGGCTCTCCGGCAGGCCTGCAGATCGGTGTGTTCCCGATCGGCAAGCACCATGTCGACGATCAGCTTGGACGCGGCGATGGACAGCGGGGCGTTCGCGGCAATCCCGGCGGCCAGCGCGCGGACATGTTCTTCGAGTTGGCCCGGCGGGACACATTCCGACACCAGGCCGCGAGCTGCCGCTTCCTGCGCGGGGAAGGGCCGGGCCGCGTAGAGGATGTGCTTCGCATTCGCCGGGCCGACCAGGCCGACAAGCAGCCGGATGCTGTCATAATCGTAGGACAGGCCTAGCCTGGCTGCCGGAATGCTGAGCCTGGCGGTGTCCCCCGCAATGCGCAGATCGCAACGGATCGCGATCGCCACGCCGCCACCGATGCAGTGTCCCTGCACCATGGCGATCGTCGGCTTGGGGCTGCGGGCAAGCAGGGTGAGCGCTTCCTTGCCGGCGACATCGTAGGTTTCCATCGCGGTCGGCCCGCTGCGATGTTCGCCGAATTCGCTGATGTCCCCACCGCTGCAGAACGCCCTGTCGCCTCTGCCCGCGATCACGATCACGCGCACGTCAGGGGCTGCGGACAAGCGGGTGACGCCCGCGCCCAGCTCATGCCACATCGCCAGCGTCATGGCGTTGAGGCGCGGCTGATTGTCGATCCACAGCCAGCCGATCCCGTCTTCGATGACGCAATCCACCCGGCCTTGCTTTGGGGGAATGGGTTCGGCAATGGGCGCATTGTCGGTCAAGTGTGTCTCCTGCCGCCCTCAGACGCCCTGGACGATGAAGGCGCGATAATCGGCACCCAATTGGCGATGTTTGCGCGCTGCGGAATATTCGGGGCCGCCATACCAGGCCTTGGCCGCTTCCACGGTCGGGAATTCGAGGACGACCGCGCCGGCCACTTCCGCGCCTTCCACCGTCTCGCACTCGCCATAGGCGGCGAGGATCTTGAATTCATGTCCAGCGAAGGAGGGGCCGGCCAGTTCCCCATACTTGGCCATTTCGCTTTCGTCGCGGACGCGTTCGCGCGTGAAAATCACATAGGCTGGCATGCGACCATCTCTCCCGGATTACTGCGTGTCGGCAGGTTCGCGCTTCTTGGCGTATTTCCGAGGGTGCTGTCAAAGCAGCCCTGCAAGGCTCTCACTCGATGATACTTCGAAGAAGCTCGGTATCGAGATATTCCCGCATCTCTACGATCTGTCCGTCACGCACCCGCGTGAAGAAATGATAGAAGTTGTTATAATCCTTGCCTGAAGTGGTTCTCATCGATCCTCGCGCCAGCAATGCGACACGATCGTCTTCCGCGGTCACGGCATCGAAGATGATCGTCATCTGCCCGTCGATCGTCTCGCGCATCATGGCAAACAATTCCAGGAAGCGGGTCTTGCCGCAGCTTCCGGAAGCCGGTGTCGTTCCGGCGACCCAACAGATGAGATCCTCGGCCAGCAGGCTGGCGACGGTGTCCGCATCCTTTGCCGCGAGAGCGGTATAGAAGCGGGTGACGACTGCCTTGTTCTCCGTTACGCTGCCCATGATCTCAGCCTCCCAGCTTCTGAAACGCGGCGAAGTCGTTATATTGCAGGGACTGCACCTCGCCGACGCCCTGGCGGCCGTTGCAGGTCCAGTTCATGCCGCAGATCGGCATGCGGCTGTTGGGCCAGGGGATGAACGGCACCGAAGCGGTACGCGTGCCTTCGATCCGGTAATCCCGCCCCTTTTCGTCGGTGCAGTGGATCAGGATCGCTTCGGCCACGAGATTGGCGTCGTAACGGGTCACGGTGCTGGCTTTTTCGACGACGACTTTCTCGCCATCCACGATCATCCAGCCGAAACGCAGCAATTTCTCCTGGGACACGTCGAACTGCCCCTGCCAGACCGGATCGAGCGTCGGATCGTCCATCGCGACGATGCAGAAGGAGAAATCCGTGCCGAACACGCCGCCCGACCAGGTGTTGGGTGGGATCGAGAGGCCGCCTTCCTGGCGATATTCCCCGAAGGAGCGATCGCGCAGCACCAGCGAATCCACCGGATAGCGCTTGCCCCGCAGCGTGATCTCGCCCTGGGCGTGCATCACCTGCTCGAAATGGTGGTTGCTCGGCCACATCAGCACTTCGCTGGCGGGCGTCTGGATCACGTCGAAACTGTTGCCGCGTTCCTCGTCGCTATAGGTCAGGCGGAAGATACCCGAAGGATCGGTCATTTCCACGCCGAAGCCGGAATCGAGCCGGTAATTGGTGAAATCGTCGACCTGCGTGCCGTCCATGAAATTGCGGAAATCCAGCAATTCGCAGGCGACGTTGAATGGCTTCACGCCCTGCCAGGCCATCACGCCGCCGCTCACCACGTTCATGTTGGGATGGAACCAGGTCCACATGGTGCACTGGATGCGGTCGGCCAGCGAGTAGAAGGTGAAGAACTGCGTCTCGGTCAGCGAATAATGCGGCATCTCCGCGCGGCGGGAGAAGCGCGGCCGCTCGCATTCCGGGGTGTAGGTGCCGAAGCGCTTGTCGAAGTTCTGGACGAAATATCCGCTGTCTCTGGTGTCGGTGGTCATGTCGGCAGTTCCTCTCCCTGAGGCCCGGTCAAGGGCTTGCTGGATCCACGAGATGTTCGATGCGAAGCGCTTCCCAGAAGGCCTCGTCGATAGGTTCGTTCATCGCGGCGATGCAGGCCTCGATCTGCACCACGCTTCTGGCGCCGGGCACGCTCGCCGCCACGGCCGGATGGCGCAGCGGGAATTGCAGTGCGGCCGCGCGCAGCGAGATGCCGAAATCGGCGCAGAGCTGTTCCATCCGCGCCACGCGCTGCATGATCTCGGGTGGGGCGGGGACGTAGTGGTAAGTTGCGCCTTCCACGGCGCCGTTTGAAAGGATGCCCGAATTGTACGGGCCGCCCGCCATCAGGCTGATCTTGCGCTCAATGCAGATGGGCAGCAGCGTGTGGAGGATGCCTTGGTCGAGCAGCGTGTAGCGGCCCGCGAGCATGAAGAAGTCGAACTCCCCGTCGCGCGCATAGTCCATCAGCAGCGGCGCTTGATTGATCCCGATGCCGACGCCGGCGATCACGCCCTGTTCGCGCAGCTCGTCGAGTGCGCGGTAGGTGCCGTTCATCACTTCGCGATAGACGTCCTGCGGATCTCTCCCGGATGGCGGCTGGAATCCCACCGCTTCGTCCGGATCGTGGATCGCGACCAGTTCCACCCGGTCGAGCTTCAGGCGCTTCAGGCTTTCTTCCACCGAGCGCATGGCGAAATCGTAGGAGAAATCGAAACAGGTCGCGGTCGGCGGTGCGCCGATCCAGACGGGCGAAGGTTCCGCATCCGCCGGCAGCGGGATCATCCGGTATCCCACCTTGGTGCTGATCGCGAAGCTGTCGCGCGGAACGTCCTTCAGCGCTTCGCCCACCCGGCGTTCCGCCATGCCGAAGCCATAGACCGGCGCCACGTCGAACAGGCCCACATCGCCGGCCAGGGCCGCGTGAACGGTCGCATGCGCGTCCTCGTCCGAAATGGCGCGGAACACGTTGCCGAGACCCGTCCCGCCGAGCGCGAGGGGCGGAATGGCGACATCGGTCTTGCCGACCAGCCTTCTGGAGTGCCGAGACGTCACGCCGCTTACTCCTTGCCGGTCGCGTAGGCGGCGTTGAGACACAGGCCCATGTAGCGGGTGCGGTGTTCCGACCCCAGCGGAATCAGGCGCACTTCGGAGAAGCCGTGCTCGGCCCTCGTCGTGCCGACATTGCAGCCCCAGAAGTTCCGGAAGTGGAGCAGGGCGGTGTAGTAGTCGATATAGTCTTCATGGATCGGCTGCCCGCCCGCCTTCCGGTAATGGGCCACGAAGCGGTCCCATTCCATGTGTTCGCTGACATAGGCCTTGATATAGGCCAGATCTTCCGCCGGATCGCCGAAATGCGCGCATTCCCAGTCGAGCACGCAGGCAATCTCGTCATTCTCCACCAGGAAGTTGTGCACGAAGCAGTCGGTGTGGAGCATGACGGCGGGATTGGTGTTTTCAGGCACGTTGCGCCGCAGCCAGTCGATCGTGAAGGCTTCGGAAGGAGAAGGCTTGCGGCCGCTCGTCAGCCAGACCCGCGAGAAGTTCTCCACATTGCGCGTAACCGCTTCCTGCACGGTCTCGCCGGGGCGAACCGGGCTGTCGGGTCCGTTGAAATAGGGTGCGAAGCTCTCGCTCGGGATCGCGTGCAGCCGCGCGAGGAATTCCGCCAGGCTGAAGAGCAGCTTCTCCGGTAGCTTCTGGTGCGCGCCCATCAGCCCACCCACCATTTTGCCCCGTCCGCGCGACTGGATGTAGAAATTGCCGTCCACGTCCGGAAGTTCGCGGAACAGCCAGAGCGGTTCGGGTACCGGCAGGCCCTGGTCCGAGATGCATTTGAGGATGAAGAACTCCTCCGTCACGCGGTGCGCGCCATGATTGAACAAGGGCTGCGCGACATTCTTGCGCACCACCACGTCACGGTCTGCCGAACCCGGCAGTTTGATCGTGCAGAAGAAAATCTCGTTGAGCATCCCGCCGGGGATCGCCACGAGATCGGTGACGGCAAGAGCAGGTTCCGCCAGCCGCTCCCGCAAATGGCGTTCGAGCTTGTCCCGCGTGAGTGGCTGGACCGTGGAAGAGCGATCCGCGATTTCGGGCAGGGGCGCAGCTGCGAAGCTGGCGTAGTAATCCTGGTCCCATTCGGCCGCGCGGCGCAGCCACTTTGTCGCGGCACCGGCCTGTTCCCGTGTCATCGCATCGCGCCCTGTGAGGATCGCGCAGGCGCCATCATCGAGCACTTTCACAAGACGCGCGAAGCCGTGCGCGGGGTGGCCGGCTTCACGGTCGAGCTGTGCGGCGATGGACGCGATCTCGTCGGCATTCGCGCCCATGCCGAACCGATCGAGCTCGCGCGCCAGCCCCAGCCCGGCCGGAGCGAGGCGGCGGACGAGATCGGGCAGCACATCGTGCCGCTTGATGAGCTCGCGCAAGGCATCGACCGCCATTCCGCCCAGGCTCCGGGCGCCCGGCGTGGTGACGTCGGGAAGGATATCCCCGGCAAGAGCTTCGGCCACCAGTTTGATGAACTGCCTGTCCGTCAGCAGCATTCCCTACTCCCGCATATCCTCATGCCGCCGGCCTCGCGGCAGTCGCCGTAAGGTCATGGAGGATGAAGCGCGGCGCGTTCCAGCCAAAAAGCGCGGCAAGCGCACCGGCGAAAGTGTTCCTGCTCAATCAGGATATCACCGCCCGAAAAATACGGCTTTTCGCGTCCCGCTTGTCGCACCAGCAACTGCCCTTCGAGAGGCAGGATAGGGGGCACGAACCACCTGTCGAGGAAACGACGGACGCAAACTCGCATCGCGATCACACGATCTTCCGGGATGGGCGGAAGCGGGACGGCCCCCTTCGCTCAAGCCGAAACCGCCTTCAGGAACAATTTGGCGTAATTGTCCGCCCAGCACTGGATCGCTGCTTCGGAGAGGTCGTTGCTGGTGCGGGAATGGCCCACCACGCTGTCCAGCCAATAGGGTGCGATGTCCGCGATCTGACGCAGGTTCATGCCCACGCGTTGCGCGCTATCCCGGATTTGCCATTCCAGGAAGCCTAGAACCTTTTCATAGGATCGGGCCTTCGCATCGCGGAACTTGTCATCCTCCCCGGTCGCGTCGAGCCAATCCACCACGCGTTCCAGCAACCTGCCCTGTCCTGCGACCAGCGCGAAGAGATGTGCTCGCGCAAGTGCGGAGAACACCTCCTGTGCCGTCTGGCCATCCGTCGGCGTCGAATCCGCCATGTCGGCGAGAAACAGCTTCAGCCGCCGCGACAGCAGGTAGCCGAGCAGCATGCGCTTGTTGGCGTAGCGCGCGTAGATCGTCTTCTTCGCGGCTCTCGCCTTGGCCGCGACCTTTTCGATCGAAAGGTGGTCGGGGCCGGTTTCGATCAGCACGGCCCATGCTGCGTCGAGTAGCCGGTTCTCCATCTCGGCCGCCTGCTCGGTCGTCGGTCGCCCCCGTCCGGCGCCGGAGTCCTGCTTCGGTGTCACGCGTCCATGCTCCGCATCGCGATGTCGAAGCAAAGAAACCAAGCCGTTTCTCCAAATTCCTTCATCTCTATCAGGCTGCCCTGCTGTTTCCGATCATATCCGCGCAAATGCGAATACCATCTACCTTGAAACACATAAGCACGAATGCTAGAAAAAAGGAACAGTCACGTTTCGTTTTGTCTAAGGGCGCATTTTTCGATGGACTCGACCCAGCCGGTTCCGGCCGTATCGCAGGAAGCAGAGCAGGCGGAGGAATCGCGCAAGGGAATGCCGAGCGGGCGCAAGCGGGTGCTGTTGATCGTGCTTGCCGTGATCGTCATCGGCGGGATCGGGTGGTTCCTCGAATATTACTTCCGGGGCCGCTATTTCCAGGAAACCAACAACGCCTACGTCCAGGTTGATCAGGTCGCGATCAGTTCCAAGCTGGCTGGCTTCGTCACTTCCGTTCCGGTGGAAGACAACGCCATTGTGCGCGAAGGCGCGCTGCTGGTCTCACTCGACCCGACCGATTACCGCACCCGCGCGGCGAGCGCGGATGCCGGCATCGCGGCGGCGGTCT
The DNA here is from genome assembly GCA_946482075.1 of uncultured Erythrobacteraceae bacterium. Next base: position 7,900 of record CAMLQG010000072.1, on the reverse strand, counting down.
CGCAGGGGCGGGTGACCGCGGCGAGCCTCGCGGAAGCGCGCGCCGCCATTGCCGAAGCGGAAGCCGGCGTGCGCGCGGCGCGGGCGGATGCCGATTTCGCGGCGCGCGAAGTGGCGCGATACGCTCCGCTCGCGGCCAGCGGGGCCGAGCCGGCGGAGAAGCTGTCCCAGCGCCGGGCCGACCAGGATCGCGCCCGCGCGCAGCTCACGGCGCGCCAGGCCCAGCTCGATGTCGCTCGCCGCAGGATCGCCACCATCACCGCGCAGCAGGGCCAGTCGCGCGCGCAGGCCGATCTCGCCCGGGCGGACAGGCGGTCGGCAGCAAACGATCTCGAACGCACCGCGCTCAAGGCTCCCCTTGCGGGGCGCGTGGCCGACAAGAGCGTCAGGGTGGGGCAGTTCGTCCAGCCCGGCGTGCGGCTGATGACGCTGGTTCCGCTGAAGGGCGTCTATATCGAGGCCAATTTCAAGGAAACGCAGGTCGGGCTCATGCGGCCGGGCCAGCCTGCCGAAGTGCGGGTCGATGCGTTGCCCGGCGTCGCCTTCAGAGGCGTGGTGGAAAGCATCACTCCGGGCACGGGCGCCAATTTCTCGCTGATCCCGCCGGAGAATGCGACGGGCAATTTCACCAAGATCGTCCAGCGCGTTCCCGTCCGCATCCGGCTCGAGCCGCTGAGCGAAGCGGCCCGGCGAGCGCTGGCCCCCGGCCTTTCGGTCGAGGTCGAGGTGGATACGCGCAGCGGGCAGGAGGAACTGGAAACCCTGCGTGCCGAGCAGGAGCGCGGCACAGAGCGATGAACACGGTCGCTCTTGCCGATACAGGTCCGCCAGCCGCGCCAGCCAAGCTGCCCGAACGCGCCGGTTCCGCGGAATGGATGGCCGTGATCGCCGGATCGCTCGGTTCCTTCATGGCCTCGCTCGACATCTCGATCGTCAATTCCTCGCTGCCGACCATTCAGGGCGAGATCGGCGCGTCGGCTACCGAGGGGACATGGGTCTCGACCGCCTATCTCGTGGCCGAGATCATCGTCATCCCGCTTACCGGATGGTTCGAACGCATGCTCGGGCTGCGGCGTTTTCTGCTCGGTGCGGCGGTTCTGTTCACGCTCTTTTCGGTAATGTGCGGCCTGGCGGGCGATCTCACCACGATGATCGTGGGCCGGGTCGGGCAGGGCTTCACCGGCGGGGCGATGATCCCGACCGCCATGATCATCATCGCCACGAGGTTGCCCGCCCGTCAGCAGCCGATCGGCACCGCGCTGTTCGGCTCCACCGTGCTGGTAGCCCCGATCCTGGGGCCGATCCTCGGCGGATGGCTGACCGAAAATCTCAGCTGGCATTACGCCTTCTTCATCAACGTGCCCATCTGCGGGATTCTCGTCGCGCTGCTGCTGCTGGGGCTGCAACCCGCCAAGGCCGACCTTTCGGAGATCTTCGAGGCCGACTGGGCCGGCGTGGCCGGCATGATCCTCGGCCTCGGCGCGCTCACCGTGGTGCTGGAGGAAGGCCATCGGGAGCAATGGTTCGAATCCAGCCTGATCACCAATCTGGCAGTAGTGTCCATCTTGGGCTTCATCCTGATCGCCTGGGGCCAGTTCCGGGCGCGGCGACCGGTCATCCGCTTGCGGATCGTGCGCAAGCCGGACTTCGCCGGAATCGTGATCATGTCCTTCGTGGGCGGCGTGATCCTGCTCTCGTTGCCTTACATCACGCCGCAATTCCTCGTCGCGATCGCGGGCTACAATGCGTTCCAGGCCGGGCAGGTGGTGCTGATCTTCGGCATCCCACCGCTCATCCTGATGCCGCTGGTTCCCGCGATGCTTCCCCGGGTGAATATCCGCTGGGCCACTGCCGCCGGCTTTGCCGCCGTGGCCACCGGATGCTTCATCAACAGCCAGCTGTCGCCGGACACTGCGGGCCCGCAATTCGTGGTGCCGCAGCTTGTCATGGGGGGTGGTCTGCTGATCGCGATGGCGATGCTCAATCAGGCCAGCATCAGCAGCGGCGGCGTGACCGACGCAGCCGATGCATCCGGTCTGTTCAACGCATCCCGCAACCTGGGCGGAGCGTTCGGCCTCGCCATCCTGGCGACGATGCGCGATCACCAGTTCGACGTGCATCAGTGGGAGATATTCTCCACCCTGTCGGCCAATTCGATCGGGCTCCAGTCCCGCATAGGTGCGGCGGCCGAAGCTCTCGGCGGCGGGCAGGACGGGCTGAGCGCTGCCTATCGCATGCTGCAGGCGGAAGTCGGTCGAGATGCGATGGTCATGGCCTTCGCCGACAATTTCTTCCTGATGGGATGCGCCACGGTGCTGATCATTCCGCTAGTGATGCTGTTGCAGCCTCTGCCGGACGATTTCGAAATGGGCATGCATTGACCAGTCTTCTTCGCCTGTTCGCGCCGTGCTGCGCGCTGATCATCCCGACCGCAGGCTGCGTGCAGGGCCCCGACTATGCACGTCCGGAAGTGCGCCAACCCGCTTCGGCGGCGCGCAACAGTTTCGTGCGCGCGCCGGAAGGAACCACGCCCGCACCCGCCCTCGCGCCCTGGTGGACTGCGCTGGGCGATCCACAGCTCGACGGCCTGATCGCGCGCGGTCTGGCCGATGCCCCGATGCCGCAAGCCGCAATGGCGCGCGTACGTCAGGCCCGGGCGGGCATCAGTTCCGCCAAGGCGGCGAACATGCCGGCCCTGGCCGCTTCGGCCCTGTATCTCCACACCGATCTGCCGGGAGATGTGCTGAGCGCCAGCCGCCGCCTGTCGGGTGACATGTTCAATCTGGGCTTCGATGCGCAGTGGGAAGTGGATCTGTGGGGCGGCGCGCAGCGCAATGTGGAACGCGCGAAAGCGGCTGCGGAAGCGGCGGATGCCGAACTGGCCGATGCACGTGTCACGCTCGCAGCGGAGATCGCGCGGACCTATGTGACGCTGCGCGCGCGTCAGGTCAGCACTGTCGCGCTGGAAGGCGGCATCGATCTGCGTATGAGAATCCTCGCTCTGGAACGGCAGCGCAGGGCGCAGGGAGCGTCATCGGACAAGGAACTGGAAGACGCCCTGGCCGAGCTGGCGATCATCAAGGCGCGGGTCGATAGCATCCACGCCGAGGTCACCACTCTGAAGGATGCGTTGGCCGTGCTGACCGGTCAGGAGCCCGGGGCGCTCGGGATCGGCCTCGACAATGGCGGTGAGCCGGAGAACATCCCGCTCCCGCCCGCCGAAGTGGCGATCGGGGACGTATCGACCCTGCTCCAGCATCGCCCCGACATCCGCCGGGCAGAGCGTGAACTGGCCGCCGCCAGCGCCCGGATCGGGATCGAACAGGCGCGCCGTTTCCCGCAGATCAGTTTTCTCGGCCTGATCGGGCTCGGCGGGCCGCGGATCGGCGATGTCTTCGATGGCGGCCCGCTCAACAACGCCGCGATGCCGCGCCTGTCCTGGTCGTTCCTGGATTTCGGGCGCGGTGCCGCTGCCGTACGCGGGGCGGAGGCGGCGCGCGATGCCGCGCTGGCCGACTACAAGGGCAAGGTGCTGCTCGCGCTGCAGGATGCCGAAGCCTCGCTCACGCGCTTCGGGGCCAGCCGCACGGCCTATGTCCATCGGCTGGATGCCGCGCGCCATCACGAACGGATGTATCAGATCGCCATGGAGCGCGCGGCGGCGGGCACGGATTCGAAGATCGCGATGGAACGGGCCTATGTCGTCCGTTCGGAAGTGTGGGTCGCTTCGGTGAATGCACGGGCGGACGTCACTTTGGCCTATATTGCACTGGCCAAATCGCTCGGCACCGGCTGGGATGTGGCAGCCAAGTGAGATTCCATCTTGGCGAGCGGCTTTGCGGATCTAGCATGCCGGAAGAATAAACGTGCCGTGCAGAGCCGGCGCGAAGGAGAGGGAAATGGCCGAGATGAAAGCCTTCGATGCCAGCCTGTGGGCTTCGGCCCGCCAGGACACGCCGCTCAATATCCTGCGCCAGGCAGTAGTGGATTCAGGCGACAGGATATTCCTCGACTTCGAAGGTACGAAGTTCACCTATGCGGAAGTCGACCGCCTTTCATCGCGCATGGCCAATTCGCTTGCCGGGTTGGGGCTGCAGCCGGGTGAAACGATCATCACGCTGCTCGACAACGGGATCGACGGCGTGACCTGCTGGTTCGGCGCCAACAAGATCGGCGCGATCTGGGTGCCGGTGAATACGGCCTACCGCCACGAGTTCCTGCGTCACCAGATAGCGGATTCGGGTGCGAAGATCGTCATCTGCGAAGGCTACTATCTCCAGAACCTGCTGGAAATCATCGACCGCCTGCCCGAAATCTCCCTGATTCTGGTGACCGGGAACGGCCCCCTGCCGGATGGCGCGCCGGTCACCGTGGATCATCTCGACAATCACCGGGGCGTGGACGATACGCTGCCCGCGCATGAAGCCCAGCCTTCGGACATCGCCTGCCTGATCTACACCTCGGGCACGACGGGGCCTTCGAAGGGTTGCATGATCAGCTACAACTACCTCGTCCAGAACGGCATTCAGCATAATGAGAGCATGCCCCCGCAACCGGGCGAAGTGATGTGGACGCCGCTGCCGATGTTCCACATCAGCACCTCAGGCTATGGGATCATCAGCGCGCTTCTGGCCCGCACGACCATTTCGATCGCCAGGCAGTTCTCCGTCACCGGCTTCTGGCCGGAAATCGAACGATCCGGCGCTACGCTCGCCACGCTGATGGCGTCGATCTTCCCGCTGCTCGCCCAGGCGCCGGACAATGACGCCATGAAGCGCTGTTTCGGCCAGCTGCGCATCGTCACCGGCGTGCCGATAACGCCGGAGATCCGCGCGATCTGGCGGGACCGTTTCGGCGTGCCCTATCTCAACAGCTACGGATATGGGCAGACCGAAGCTTCGAAGATCGCGCATCACCATTATGGCCAGAAGACCCCGCCGGAATATTCCGCCGGCAAGCCTTGCGACGATTTCGACGTGATGATCATCGACGATCGGCAGCGTCCCGCGCCGGTGGGCGTGCCGGGCGAGATCTGGGTCAGGCCGCGCAAGCCGAACATCATGTTCGCCGGCTATTGGCGTCGGCCGGAAGCGACGGCGGCGGTCTGGCGCGACCTGTGGATGCGCACGGGCGATGTCGCCCGGATCGACGAGGACGGCTATTTCTATTTCGTCGACCGGAAGAAGGATTACGTCCGCAGCCGGGGCGAGAACATCTCCAGCTTCGAAGTAGAGCGGAGCTTCATGCTGCATCCTGCCGTGGCGGAAGTGGCGTTCCATTCCGTGCGGCGGGAAGCCGGGGCGGAAGAGGATCTCAAGGTCACCATAGTCCTCAAGGGCGGCGAGCAGGTCACGGAGGAGGAGCTTTGCCGCTGGTCGATCGACAATCTCCCGCATTTCGCGGTGCCCCGCTACGTCGAATATCGCAGTGAACTGCCCAAGACGCCGACCGGGCGCGTCCAGAAATACAAGCTGCGCGACGATGGGGTGACACCGGCGAGCTGGGATGCGCATGCAGCCGGCATCGTCGCCAAGCGTGTGCGCCAACCGGTATGAACTGCGCTGGCGGCGCTGGTCTCAGCTCTTCTCGGACCCGATCCCGCTGCGGATGAACTTCATGTAGGTCCGGATGGCCTTTTCGTGCTTCCCCTTCTGGCTTTTGCCGCTGACGAAGCGCGCGCCGTAATAGCTGCGGAAGGACATGAAGATGATGCCGAGGATTTCGAGTTCGTCCTCGTCGAAATTGGGGAGTTCGCCCCGCTCCCAGCTTTTCGTGAGCGTGCGCCGATAGCCTTCGGTCACGTTCTTGACGTGGCGTTTATAAGCCTTGGGCGCGAAGGCTTCCGCTTCGCGCAGCAGCCGGTGATAGCCCGGCACGACCTCGTGGAAGTCGATGAAGGCGCGAAGGCCGCGCTCTTCCACTTCCAGAAGCGAGCTCGCTCCACTCAACCGCTGGCCGATGAATTCGATCATCTGCTTGCCAAGTTCGGGCAGCAGCAGATCGAACAGTTCCTGTCGCGATTCGAAATAGGTGTAGAACGTGCCCTGGGCGACGCCGGCAGCGCTGGTTATCTTGGTGATCGAACAGTCCGCATAGCCGATCCGGCCGATCAGCTCGGCAGCCGCCGCGATCAGGCTGGCGCGGGTCTCGGCCAGCGTCTCGGCCCTGGTCTTGCGTTCGCGACGCCGCAGGCGCGTGACGGTCAGAGGCTTGGCCTCGGTGGGCGTGCTAGCGCGCTTCTGCGTCGTCTTGGTTCCGCTCATCGCCAATCCAGATCCAGGGAATTCGCCCAATCCATGACCAACACCTTGCGAGAGGTCAACCGGGTGATCCGTTTACGTCCACCACGGCGTCGAGCGCCACGGCTCCCTTGCCTTCCTCGAGGACGAGGAGCGGGTTGATTTCCGCGGAACCGATCGCACCATCCGCCAAGGCCTCCGAGAGGCGCGAGAGGATGGCGGCCAGCGCCGCGACATCGCATTTGGAGCGGCCGCGGAAGCCGTCCAGCAAGGGAAAGCTCCGGGTCTCGCGGATCATCGCCAGTGCTTCGGCTTCGTCGATCCGGCCGACCCGGAAGCTGACATCGCGCATGATCTCCACCGCGATCCCCCCCAGGCCGAACATCACCACCGGGCCGAACACCGGATCGCGCAGCAAGCCGACGATGCATTCGACGCCGCCGGAGATCATCTGTCCCACGATCAATCCGTCGATCCAGGCGGACGGGATACGCTTGGGGATATCGCGCAGCATCGCGTCGGCAGCAGCGGCGAGCGCTCCGCGATCCGCAAGGTTCAGAGCCACGCCGCCGACCTCGCTCTTGTGGAGGATGTCGGGCGAGGCGATCTTGAGAGCGACGGGATAGCCCAGCTCGTCCCCGGCATTGGCCGCCTCCGCCGAAGATCGCACCAGCCTTTCGTCGGGCGAGGCAACGCCGAAGCGCCGGAGAAGGGCTTTCGCTTCATATTCGTTCAGCGCCCGTAGTTCGCCCGTTGGTTGATGAAACACATGCGCGGCCGTGTGTTTTTCCGCCTTCAGGGACGCGAAGCGGCGCAAGGCGGCGAGCGCAGCGACGGCAGGGCCGGGCGAGGTGAAGACCAGGCATCCGGCAGCCTCATAGCGCGCGATGATCTCGCGCGGGCCGAGCGCGCAGAGGACGAGGACCCGATCGGGGAACTTCCGCCGGGCCTCCTCCACCGCTTCCACGAAGCGATCCGCCAGCGCGGGAAAGGCTGCGGCATGGCCGATGAACAGGAAGATCGCGTCGTAGCGATCCGTTTCGAACATGACGTCCAGGCTGCGGTTGATGATAGTGGGATCGTTGGTGAACTGCGCGGTGATGTCCACCGGATTGCGCGGCGAGGCGAAAGGGACGATCTCGGTCAACCGGCGCTGGGCATCTTCCGGCACCTGGGGGAGCACGAGGCCGTGATCGTCCGCCAGATCCGCGATCTGGACGCCGATGCCGCCCGACACGGTGATCACGCCCAGCCGGTTGCCGGCCGGGAACCGGCCGAGGCGCGCGGCGCAGGCGATGTCGAGCATCTCTTCCGCCGAATTGGCGCGGCAGGCACCGAACTGGCGGCACACCGCGTCGAACACGGCATCCGAGCCGGCGAGCGACGCGGTGTGCGAGGCCGCGGCTTCCGCGCCGCGTTCCGTCCGTCCGACCTTCAGGAGCACGGTCGGCTTGCCGGCGGCCTGCGCCTTGGCCAGTGCCGCCATGAACCGGTCGCCGCGTTTTACCCCTTCGATATAGGCCAGGATCACGGCGGTATCCGGATCGTCTGCCAGGAATTCGAGCACTTCCGACAGGTCGATATCCGCTTCGTTCCCGGTGGTGATCCACTTGCCGAAGGTCAGGTCGCGCTCGTCTGCCAGCGCCAGGATGTAGCCCGCAT
>CAMLQG010000071.1 GCA_946482075.1 uncultured Erythrobacteraceae bacterium | reverse complement strand
TCCCGAAGGCTGGAGCGTGCCGCCGGAAAGCTCCGGCGGGCACGGCGCGTTGGTGAACTTCTTGTATTTGGCGTCCGTATAGGCCGCATTGGCGTAGGCCGTGAAGCGTTCGCTGGTGCGGATCTTGAAGTCCGCCTCGATACCCTGCGACACGACCTTCTCCGCATTGGCGAGATAGCCGCGCACCGTGCCGAACTGGCCGCCGTTCACGGTCGCCTGGAAGTTCTTGATCTCAGTGCGGAAGGCGGTGAGGTTGAAAGTCGCCCGGCGGTCCCAGAACTGCGTCTTGAGGCCGATTTCGAAGTGATTGACCTTCTCCGGCTTCACCGTGCTGGCGGAAAGGTCAGGCACGTTCTGCGTGGTAAGCGGCAGCCCGTTCTGGTTGATGCCGACCGTCTTGAAGCTCTTCGCATAGGTCGCGTAGACCAGCACGTCCGGCGTGATCTTGTAGTTGACGTTCAGATCATAGCTGAAGTTCCAGTCGCTCACCGACGGCGAGGTTTCCTGCGGCTGATAGACGCCGCATTGCGCTGCCAGAGGCGTGTTGGCCGCCGGCGCGGGGGTACAGCTGATGACCTGGCCCGTCCCGTTGGTCACCACGCGCCGATAGAAGCCGGACTTCTTGTCGTAGTTGAGGCGGACGCCCGGCTGGATGGTCAACTCGGGCGTGACCTTCCAGCTCACCTGGCCGAACAGCGCGGCGCTGGTGCTCTTGAGATATTGCGTGTTGGTGGCCGTAAGGCCGTTGAGGATAGCAGGGTTATCCCTTCCCTGGGCCGCGGTCAGACTCCATGCGCTGGCGTTGATGCCCTGCTGCTCGGTGCCCTGCGTATCGATGCGCTGCTTGAACCCGAACGCGCCGACCACGAAGTCGATCTTCTCGCCGGTGTAATTGTAGCGGAACTCCTGGCTGTACTGGTCCTGCTGCGACGGGTTCTGCGACTTGGAAACGACCGACAGGCCGGTGAAGTCGCGATCGTTCTCCGGCTTCCAGTCCCAGAAGCGCCAGGCAGTGATCGAGGTGAAGGTGCCGCCGCCGACATTCCATTTGATCTTGGCGGAAGCGCCGCCGATCTTGTTGCCGGCATTGAGGCTGGCGTCGGTATCGGTCAGGCGGTCATAGGGGTTGCGGCTGGGAACCACATAGCCCGCCGCCGCGGCAAGCGCGTCATACTGCCGGTTCAGGGCGCGCTGGGTCTTGCCCACGCGCACGAAGGTGGTGCCGCAGCATTCCGGATCCTGCTGGCTGTAGTCGCCCGAGAGCGTCAGGCTGAAATCGTCGTTCGGCTTGAACAGAAGCTGGCCGCGAATACCGAGATTGTCCTGCTCGTTGACCCAGCGCTCGGTCCTGGTGTTGTACAACGTGCCGCGGCGGCTGGTGGCGGCGACGGCGATGCGTGCCGCGATCGTCTCGGACAGCGGGCCGGAGATGGCCGCCTTGCCCTGCTTGTAGTTCAGATTGCCGACCGACAGTTCGGCGCGGCCTTCGAATTCGAAAGTCGGCTGGTTGGTCGTGATGTTGATCGCGCCGGCGGTCGTGTTCTTGCCGTAGAGCGTGCCCTGCGGCCCGCGCAGCACTTCGACCTGCTCGACATCGAGGAAATCGAACGTCGCGGCCGCGACGCGCGCGTTGTAGACGTCGTCGACATAGATGCCCACGCCCTGCTCGAAACCGTCGCTGGTCAAGCCGAACGGCACGCCCAGGCCGCGGATATTGACCGAAGTGTTGCGCGGGTTCGAGGTATAGACCTGCAGCGTCGGCGCGAGTTGCTGGAGCTTCACGATATTGAAATTGCCGGTGGATTCGATGCTGTCGCCGCGGATGACGGAGATCGCCAATGGCACTTCCTGCGCGGTTTCTGCACGGCGGCGGGCAGTGACGATGATCACGTCGCCGCGGCTCGCCTGATCCTGGTCTTCGGCCGCGGTCGCCTGATCGGCGGTGGTATCGCTCGCCGTGTTCTCGGCAGCGAGAACGGGTGTCGCAAAGAAGGCAGCGCCAGCGGCGCCGGCCAACAATATGGCACGGGTGTTCATTGTATTCTTCCTCATATTTTAACTGGCGACGTCTCCGGCGGTCCGGTCGAGATCGCGTGATTTCTCGTGTGTCAGTTTGGCTTCAGCCGCTTTTTCTCTGTCACATCGATCTGGACGACCCGGTCCTCGTGGACCGTGATCGCGACGGAACCGTAGCGAAGCGACAGCAGTGCTTCGCGGATATTGGCGAGGCTTTCCTCGATATGCTGGAGCTTGTCCGGACGGATGCCGGGAGTTTCGGCGTTCATGAATTGGCCTCCGAGAGCTGGAAGAGTTTTGCGCGATTGATCCTGAGGCCCAGCCGCTTGCCGATTTCCGGCGCGGCGAGATTGGCATCGAGATCGACTTCAATGGTGCGATCCACACCGGTGACCTCCCCTTCGATCCGCCATTCCCCGCCCCGGCGATAAACGCCGGTGACGAGCAGCGGCAGGCAGCCGGCCTGCTCCTCGCAGATCGACACGTCATGCGGGCGGAAATCGAGGCGGGCTTGGCCGTCGCGGACATGGTTGGCTTCCACCTCGATCACCCGGTCGAAGAACTGGGTAAGACCGCCTTGGACGGTCACCGGCAGGCTGTTGGTCTCCCCCACGAAGTTGGAGACGAAAGCGCTGCGCGGCGTCATGTAGACATCGTCGGGCGTGCCGACCTGCTCGATCACGCCATGGTCCATGACCACCACGCGATCCGCCAGTTCCAGCGCTTCTTCCTGGTCATGGGTGACGAAGATCGAGGTCAGCCCCATCTGGTCGTGCAGATGGCGCAACCAGCGGCGCAGCTCCTTGCGGACCTGGGCGTCCAGCGCGCCGAAAGGTTCGTCCAGCAGCAGAAGCTGCGGCTCCACCGCCAGCGCACGGGCCAGCGCCACGCGCTGCCGCTGGCCGCCGGAGAGCTGCGCCGGATAGCGATCGCCGAGGCCGCCCAGTTGCACCAATTCGAGCAGCTCCTCCGCCCGTGCGCGGATCGCCGCCTTGGCGGGCCGTTCGCGCCGGGGGCGGACGGACAGGCCGAAACCGACATTGTCCGCGATCGTCATGTGCTTGAACAGCGCATAATGCTGGAACACAAAGCCGACCTTCCGGTCCGCGACCTTGAGATCGGTCACATCGTCGCCATTGAAGCGCACGGTGCCCCGATCCGGGAAGGCCAGGCCCGCGATGATGCGCAGCAGCGTCGTCTTGCCGGAACCCGAAGGGCCCAGCAGCGCGAGGAATTCGCCGTCGCGCACTTCCAGATCGATAGTGTCGAGCGCCTGGTAGGAACCGAAGTGCTTGGCGATGCCATCAAGCCTGATCAATGCCCCGCCCTCCCGCGCTGATAGTCGAAGCGCCATTCGACGATGGATTTGAGCACGAGCGTCACCAGCGCCAGCAGCGCGAGAAGCGAGGCGACCGCGAAGGCGGCGACGAAATTATACTCGTTGTAGAGAATCTCGACATGCAGCGGCATCGTGTTGGTCAGGCCGCGCAGATGGCCGGAGACCACCGAGACCGCGCCGAATTCGCCCATCGCCCGCGCATTGCACAGCAGCACGCCATAAAGCAGGCCCCAGCGGATATTGGGCAATGTGACGCGCAGAAAGGTCTGGAAGCCGGATGCGCCGAGCGAGAGGCTCGCTTCCTCGTCGTCGCGGCCCTGCTCGCTCATCAGCGGGATCAGCTCGCGTGCGACGAAGGGGAACGTGACGAAGATCGTGGCGAGCACGATGCCGGGCACGGCGAAGATGATCTTGATCCCGTGATCGAGCAGCCACGGCCCGAACCAGCCCTGCGCGCCGAACATCAGCACGTAGATCAGGCCCGCGACCACCGGCGAAACCGAGAAGGGCAGGTCGATGAACGTGACCAGCAGGCTCTTGCCCGGAAAGTCGAACTTGGCGATCGCCCAGGCGGCCGCGAGGCCGAACACGATGTTGAGCGGCACGCTGATCAGCGCGACGAGCAGCGTCAACCTGATCGCGGACAGCGCATCGGGGTGCGTCAGCGCGGCGCCATAGGCCGCGAAGCCCTTGGCCAGCGCCTGGACGAAGACGGACACCAGCGGCAGCACCAGGAACAGCGCGATGAAGGCGAGCGCCAGCGCGATCAGCAGGTGGCGGGCGCGAAGCGCTTCGAGAGGAGCGAAACCGCTCATCGCGCCATCCTGCGCCGGCTCCACGCCTGGATCAGATTGATCGCCAGCAGCAGGACGAAGGAGAAAAGCAACATCACCGTCGCGATCGCGGTCGCGGCGGCGTAGTCGTACTGCTCCAGCTGCGTCACGATCAGCAGCGGCGCGATCTCGGACTTGAAGGGCATGTTGCCGGCGATGAAGATGACCGAGCCGTACTCGCCCACGCTGCGTGCGAAAGCGAGCGCGAATCCGGTAAGCAGCGCGGGCAGGATCGCCGGCAGGATGACCCGCAGGAAGACCTGCCAGGGCCGCGCGCCGAGCGAGAGTGCGGCTTCCTCCACTTCCGCGCTCAGATCATCGAGCACGGGTTCGACCGAACGGACGACGAAAGGCAGGCTGACGAAGACGAGCGCGACGGTGATGCCGAGCGGAGTGTAGGCCACCTTGAAGCCCAGCGGTTCGAGCAGCTGCCCCATCCAGCCATTGGGCGCGTAGATCGCGGTGAGCGCGATGCCGGCCACCGCCGTGGGGAGCGCGAAAGGCAGGTCGACCAGTGCATTGACCAGGCGCTTGCCCGGAAAGTCGTAGCGCACGAGCACCCAGGCGGTGAGCAGGCCGAACACCGCATTGAACAGTGCCGCGCCGATCGCCGTGCCGAAGCTCACCTCATAGGCGGCGACCGCGCGCGGCGAGAAGCCGACCGAGAGGAAATCGGAAATCCCCATGCCGGCCGCGCGGATGAACAGCGCGCTCAAGGGAAGCAGCACGACCAGCGACAGCCAGACGAGCGAAAAGCCCATCGTCAGCCCGAAGCCGGGAATGACCGAACGGTTCTTCCGACGGCTACGCGGGATTCGCGTCTCCGGGGCAGCTGCCATCTGCAGAGGATTGCTCAACGCGATCTCCACGGCGGGCTACTTCTTGGCCTGCGCGAAAATCTTGTCGAACAGCCCACCATCGGCGAAGAACTTCTTCTGCGCCGCCTGCCAGCCGCCGAAGGCGCCGTCGATCGTCACCAGATTGATCCTGGGAAAATTGGCGGCATATTTCGCCGCCACCGTCTCGTCGATCGGGCGGTAGTAATTCCGGGCGATGATCTCCTGCGCTTCGGGCGTGTAGAGATATTCGAGATAGGCCTGGGCGACTTTCTCCGTCCCATGGCGCTTGGCATTCGTATCCAGCACCGTCACCGGCGGTTCCGCCAGGATCGAGACGGACGGCGCCACGATCTCGAACTTGCCTGCGCCCAATTCCTTCTGCGCGAGGAAGGCCTCGTTCTCCCAGGCGAGCAGCACATCGCCGATCTGGCGTTCCACAAATGTAGTAGTGGATCCGCGCGCGCCGCTGTCGAGCACGGGGACATTGCCGTAGAGCTTGCGGACGAAATCCTCCGCCGCGGCATCGCTGCCGAACTTGTCATGAGCATAGGCCCAGGCGGCAAGGAAGTTCCAGCGCGCGCCACCGCTCGTCTTGGGATTGGGCGTGATGACCGCGATGCCGGGCTTCACCAGATCCGCCCAGTCCTTGATTCCCTTCGGATTGCCCTTGCGGACGAGGAACACGATCGTGGAAGTATAGGGCGAGCTGTTGTGGGGCAGGCGCTTCTGCCATTCGGCGGGCGCCGCCTTCGCCTTGCTCGCGATCTCGTCGATATCATAGGCGAGCGCCAGCGTGGCGACATCGGCGTCCAGCCCGTCGATCACGGCGCGCGCCTGCTTGCCGGAGCCGCCATGGCTCATGTTGATCGTCAGGTCCTGGCCGGCATCGGCCTTCCACTTCGCGATGAACTTGGGATTGATCGCCTCGTACAGCTCCCGCGTCGGATCATAGGACACGTTGAGCAGCTCGACGGGCCCCTTGCCGTCGTTCGAGGATTTTCCACCGGAGCATGCCCCTAGCAGGGTGATGCTGAGCGCGGCGGCGGCGGCCAGCCGCAAGGTGCGGCGTCTTCCAACCTGAACCATTCGCATATCTCCTGCGCCAAGACGGCTCATTCCCGATAGCGGGAACGACGCCCCCTGGCGCAGCGTTATATGTCTATCTATTCAGTAGGGATTGCAAGTGGGATTTGCGGGAGCCTAGCCTGCCCTTCGCTCATCCGGCCGAATTTCGGGCTGCGCATTCTCGCGCAGGGCATCCGCGATCGTCCGGGAATCGAGCATCTGGCGAGTAGCGTTGAAGGCCCGGCCGAACTCGTAGCGGATGACGCAATGGGCTTCGCTGTCGCAATCCTCGCAGCGGCGATAGAACTGCCGCGACAGGCAGGGAAGCGGTGCGATCGCCCCGTCGAACAAGCGCAGGACTTCGCCAAAACTGACCGTATCTGCCGGCCGAAGCATCACATATCCGCCACTTTTCCCGCGCCGGCTCTCCAGGATGCCGGCCTTCTTCAGATCGAGCAGGATCTGTTCGAGGAACTTGTGCGGGATGGCGTGCCGGCGCGAAATCTCAGCGCTGGTCATCGATTCACCAGCCGGCGCGGCGGCAATCGCCAGCAGCGCCCGGAAGGCATATTTGGCCTTGTTCGAGATCATGATGACGTTCTCAATTTCCCCTATCTATAAAGTAGGCATTTACGCCGAAGAACAAATTTTTGCAAGCCGCGACGCGGATCAGAGCCAAGCGAGCACCAGAATCGCCACCGCGACACAGATCGCAAGCAGCGGCGCGCCCAGCCTGGGGAAATCGAGAAAGCGATAGCTTCCCACACCCATCACGACGGTGTTGTTGTGATGGCCGAATGGAGTGAGGAAATCGAGCGACGCGCCCACCGCGACGGCCATCAGCAAAGTATCGACCGGCACGCCGGTGCGCGAGGCGACGCCGACCGCGATCGGGCTCAGCACGACAGCGGTCGACACATTGTCGATGAACGGCGTGATCGTGACCGCGATCAGCAGCATCAGCACGGTCACGCCCCATCGGTCGGTGAAGGGCAGGCGCTCTGCGATCGCATCGGCGATCACCCGCGCGGCTCCCGTTTCCTCCACCGCCATGCCCAGCGGGATCATGCAGGCGAGCAGGATCACGATCGTCCAGTTCACATCCTGCAGGGCGGAGCGGAGATTGAGCCCGCCCACCATCATCATCGCGATCACGACCGCGCCGAAGGCGAGTTCCGGCGGCAGCAGGCCCAAGGCAGTCAACAGCACGCCCGCGCCGAAGATCGCGACGCTCGCTCCGGCACGCGCGTTGAGCAGCGGCGGCCGGCGCGACGAAAGCGGCAGGACGCCGCAATCGGCGGCGGCTTCACGCAACGCGCCCCGGTCGCCCGACAGGATCAGCACGTCGCCCATGCCGATCTGGATATCCTCGAACCGGCCCTCTATCCGGCGCCGACGGCTGGCGAGGCCGACCACCTGCACGGCTCGTTCCATGAACACCAGGACATCGCCCACGCGCGATCCGATCAGCAGGCTTTCCGGCATCGCTACCACTTCGATCCGCTCGGCCGAGGGCGCTTCCTTGCCAAGATCGGCGACAAGCCCTTCGCCATGCGCGCTGTCGAACCGGGCGAGCGACGCTTCGATCAGCAGGACGTCGCCGGATGCGAGGACGATGTCGCCGCGCCGGGCGAAGACGTGAGCGCCATGGCGGATCACGCTATGGATCCGAAGATCGTGGCGTTCCTGCACTTCCCCGAGGTGCAAGCCGACGAGCGGCGAGCCAGCCGACACGAACGCTTCCGCGAGGAACTCGCTCGGCCCCGCTTCGAAGCCGGGCGCTTCCGGCACTTTCATGTCGCGGAACAACCGGGGCGACGCGAAGATGATCCAGGCGAGCCCCGCCAGCGCCACCGGCGCACCCAGCAGGCCGAGTTCGAAATAGGCGAAGCTGCCTCCGGTCTCCTGCACCATCCATTCATTGACGATGAGGTTCGCAGGCGTCCCCGTGAGCGAGCAGGTCCCACCCAGCAGCGTGGCGAAGGACAGCGCCATCAGCACGCGGCCCGGCGGAATCTCGAGCCGCGAACAGACCGAGAGCGCCACGGGGAACATCAGCGCGAGCGCGCCGATATTGTTCATGAACACCGAGACGAAGCCCCCGGTGAAGCACAGGATCGCGAGGATCACCGTCTCATTGCCGGTCCGACTCACGATACGCCGTGCGAAGCTGTCCACCGCGCGGGTCGCGGAAAGCGCGGACACGATGAGAAGCACTTCGGTGACGGTGATCACCGCCGGGCTGGAGAAGCCGGCGAAGACGTTCTGGATCGGCACCAGTCCCGCGGCGAACCCGGCCGCGAGCCCGGTCAGCGCGACCAGTTCCACGCGAAACCGCTCCGACGCGTAGGTGACGAGCATCACCAGGAGCAGGCCGATGATCGCCCATTGATCGAAATTCATGGCGCATCCTGAACGCGTTCAACGCGGCCTACCTTGCCCTGCTTTGACACCGGCGGCAATTTCCGATTCAAATGATGGAGATTTGCCAGGTGCCGCTCTATGAGTGCGCCGACGGAAGGAACGGCATGGATACGCAACTGGCGGTCATCTGCCTGCTGACATTCAGCATCAATCTGATCGGCGCGCTTGCCTATGCCGCGCGGATCGCGGGCGTCAGGACGCGCCGGATCGCGGTCTCCTTCGCACTGTTCAACGTGCTCGTGCTGCTGTCGCGCATATCGAACAGCTTCCTCGCGCCTTTTCTGGCCAAGCGGATCGAGAACGCGCTGGCGGCGGGAACGGGCGACCACCTGCTCGGCGATTTCCGGATGGTGCTGCTGTCCGCCACCGTGGCGACGATTGCGGGCACGCTGCTGATTCCCACCACCCAGCGCTGGTTCTGCAGCGCGATCAGCCATTTCCAGGAACATCGTTCGATCCCGAAGCTGGTGATGCACGCTTTCGCCAAAGGCGGCCTGGGCTATCTCAAGCGGACGAGCACGGCGCCGCGGCTGACTCATGTGGCGGATCTGCGGAAGCCCCGCGGGATGTCGCTTTCGGTGATCCTGCTCAACATCCTCGCGCAGGCGCTGCTCACGGTGGGCGTGGTCGCCTCGCTCTATGCGGGCTATCTCTATCCGGAATTCCGCGTCACCGCATCGCAGCTCTCGGCCGTGGTGAACGGCTTCGCGACAATCCTGCTCTTCGTGCTGATCGATCCGCAGCTTTCGGTGATGACCGACGATGTGGTGGCGGGCGAAATCAGCGAGCCGATGTTCCGCCGCACGATCGTGTGGCTGTCGCTGAGTCGAGTGGTGGGCACGATGCTGGCCCAGTTCCTGTTCCTTCCCGCCGCCGCGCTGGTGGTGTTCGTCGCCGGGATCATCTGAAAAGCGGCGGCCGGACGCCCACTCGCCGATCGATCCGGCCGCCGCCATCATGGGCGCATCGCAGGCTTACGCCGCACGCCGCGCCCGGCAGATCGTCAGCGGCCGATGTCGAGCGAACGTTCCGTCGCGGCGGAAAGCATGTCCGCATTGCCACCGCGGATCAGCGGAAGCGGGGCAGGCGCGACGGCGGCGGTCAGCCGATCGAGCAGGTAACGGCCGTAAGGCCAGTCCGCTATTCCGGAATCCGCATTGATATGGCCCAGATAACCGACATCGACGAGGCGGCTGCCCCAGATGCGCGCAAGCCGCCGCGCATGGCCGAAGCAGACATAGGGATCGTTCTGGCTGGCTGCGAGAATCGAGGTGAAGGGGAACCGCCGGCGGACGACGGGCGAGAAGGCCTGGAGGCGCTCATCGATATCCGATCCTTCCACTTCGGGTGGCGCCACGAGCAGCGCGCCCACGACTTTGCTCTCGGGACCCGGCTGCTCCAGGGCGTTCCACCAAGCGACCGCATGGCAGCCGAGACTATGGGCGACGAGCACCACCGGACCGCGCGCCGCGGCGATCGCCGCGTTGAGCTTGTTGACCCAGGTGTTACGGTGCGGATTGGACCACATGCCGAGTTCGACACGGGAGCAATCGGCGCGCTCGCGCTCCCAGATCGTCTGCCAATGGGCCGGGCCACTATTGTTGAGTCCGGGAACGATCAGGACCTGCGGCTTCTGCTGCAGGGTGGTTTCGGAAATGCCCATTTCGCTACCTCCTGATCTCAGCGACGCGACACCTGTGCCAGCGCCGAATATATTCCCATCGTTCCGATAGGGAATTTCTAAGCGATCAGTGGTGGGGAATTCTCGATCAATCAAGTAGAGTTTTTGTTTAGTCCTGCAAAGCGCCGGATTGCCGCAGCTCAAACGTGCCGGATGCAGCGGAAGCCTATGTGGCTGGTCGAGCTGTCGATCGTCTCGGGATGGCGCGCGGCCGGGCGGTAGCGCTGGCAATAGTTCTCCGCACAGAGATGGGAACCGCCCTTGATCACTTTGCGCCCGATGCGGATGTCGGGCATCGCCGGATCGTAGCTCTGTTCCAGCGCCGCGCCGCGCGGGTTCTGCGGAACGCAGCACTTCGGCGCGGCATTCGCGATATTCTGGGCATACCAGTCCTGCGTCCATTCCCAGACATTGCCGATCATGTCGTAGAGACCATGGCCGTTGGCGGGATAGGTCCGCACGGGCGACGTGCGTTCCCATCCGTCGAGCAGGGAGTTAGCGACGGGGAAGCTCCCCTGCCAGTAATTCGCCAGCATCGCCCCGCCCGGCGCCAATTCGTCCCCCCAGGCAAAAGCGCGCCCGTCGAGCCCGCCGCGCGCCGCGAATTCCCATTCCGCCTCGGTCGGCAGCTCCTTGTCCGCCCAGACGGCATAGGCCTCCGCATCGCGATAAGCGACCTGGACCACAGGGTGATCCTCCAGCCGCTCGATCGTGCTGCCCGGCCCCAGGGGATGACGCCAATCCGCTCCGAAGACGAAGCTCCACCACTGAGTTACGTCCATATAATTGGAAATCGCGGCAGGCGGCGTGAACACCAGCGAACCCGCCCGCGCCATTTCCGGCGGCATGCCCGGATAATCCGCCGGATCGGGCGCTTCCTCGGCAAAGGTGACATAGCCCGTCTCCTCGACGAAACGGGCAAACTGCCGGTTGGTCACCGGCGTCTCGTCTATCCAGAAGCCGTCGACCGCGACGCGGCGTTCGGGCGCTTCTTCGGGATAGTGCCGCTCCGACCCCATGGTGAACTGCCCTCCTTGGACAAAGCGCATGCCTTGCACGGAAGGGGCATCGCCGGGGGACGGAGCGGCATCGGTCATTTCAGCTGCAGGTTTACATTGCTCAGCGGCTGATTGAAGCGCTGTCGTGCCGCCGGATCGTTGCTGGCCGGCGATCCGCGATCCTGGCCGATATCGAACCCTTCGGAGAAGGAGCCCGCTGTGGTCGGGAACTGCGCCACGGCGGTCTCACCCACGGGCTTGCCGTTCACCAACAGAGTGATCCTGCCGCTCGGCACATCGCGCGAGAGGACGGCCGGCCCCTTGCCGGCGGACGGATCGGGCGTGAACTCGAAGCCCACCGTCACCGGGCCTTTCGGCAAGGCCTCGTTCGCGCCGAGAGTGATCCGCTTCTGCCCGAATTCGTTATCCTCGAAAGTCAGCTTGCCGTCCTTCACGAACAGCGCCCAGCCGCCGAGCCGGCCGCCATTGGCCAGCACCACGCCGCTGGACGAGGCGCCGTCGCCGTCGATCTTCGCTTCGAAGCGATGGGCCAGGGTGAGATTGGGCAAGGCGACTTGCGGGACGGAGTTCACCGACGGACCGAAAGTGAAATTCCTGCGCGCCGGATCGACCGAGGAAGGCGCTCCGAGCGGCAGCGGCAGCAACGGGAACACATTGTTGCGGAATCCTTCCTTGACGAATTCCGCCTTCAGCTCCTCGAGCTTCGCAGGGTCGGAGGCCGCAAGATCCTTCGCCTCGCTGAAGTCCTTGTCGACATTGTAGAGTTCCCAGCGATCATTCGCGGTATCGTCGACATAGACCTTGGCGATCTCGCGCATCAGGTTCCACGGCTTGTAGCTGCGCTTGGCACCGGCGACCCAGCCATCCTTGTAGATCGCGCGGTTGCCCATGATCTCGAAATACTGCTGCCTATGCTGTTCGGGCGCGGCCGGATCCTTGAAGGACGCCACCAGGCTCTTGCCCTCGAAGGGCAGCTGCTTCACCCCGTCCACTGCCTCCGGGAAAGCGATACCCGCCGCATCCAGGATGGTCGGCGCGATATCGTTCACATGGCCGAATTGCGATCGGATCTTCCCCGGCTGCGCGGTATGCCCGGTCCAGGACACGACCAGCGGGTTGCGCGTGCCCCCGAAATGCGAAGCGACCTGCTTGGTCCACTGGAACGGTGTGTTCGTCGCCCAGGCCCAGCCCACCGAATAATGGCTGTCGACTTCCTTGCTGCCGAGCTTGTCGAAATTCGCCTGGATCGTGGGGAGCGAGTTGTCCGCGCCCGCGGCGACCGCCAGCTCGTTCGATATCAGCCCGTCCAGCCCGCCTTCCGCGCTGCCGCCATTGTCGCCGGCAATGAAGAAGATCAGCAGATTCTCGCCCCCCGGACGCTTGCGCAGCGTGTCGATCAGCCGGCCGAGCTCGGCATCGGTCTGTTCGAGCATGGCGACATAGACTTCCATCTCGCGGGCATAGAGCTTCCGCTGTTCCGGCGTCAGGCTGGACCAGGCGGGAATGCCGTCGGGACGCGGAGTGAGCTGGGCGTTCGCGGGAATGACGCCCAATCGCTTCTGCCGGGCGAAGGCTTCTTCCCGGAATTTGTCCCACCCCTGGTCGAAGCGCCCCTTGGTCTTGGCGATCCATTCCCGCGGCGCGTCATGCGGCGCATGGACGGCGCCGGGCGCAACATAGAGGAAATAGGGTTTCGCCGGGGCATTGGCGTCGTGATCGTCGACCCAGCCGATCGCCTTGTTCACCAGATCATTGGTCAGGTGATAATCCTCCGGCCGGTTGCCGGCGTCCACGGGCTGGGTATCCTTGTAGAGGTTCGGCTCCCATTGCTTGTCCTCGCCGCCCATGAAGCCGTAGAAATGGTCGAAGCCGAGGCGCGTGGGCCAGCGCTCGAAGGGGCCGGCGGGCGTGACTTCCCAGCGCGGCGTATTGTGCCATTTGCCGAACGCGGCCGTGCTGTAGCCATTGCCCTGGAGGATCTTGGCGATGGACGCGGTCTGCGGGTTCCAGACCGAGCTGTAGCCCGGGAAACCGGCGGAGATTTCCGTGACATTGCCGAAGCCGACCTGGTGATGGTTGCGCCCAGTCAGCAAGGCCGCGCGCGTGGGCGAGCAGATCGCGGTGGTGTGGAAGCGATTGTAGCGCAGCCCGTCCGCGGCGAGCTTGTCGAGATTGGGCGTGCGCGCCGCGCCGCCGAAAGTGGAAGTGGCGGCAAAGCCTGCGTCGTCCAGCAGGATCACCAGCACGTTGGGCGCCCCCTTGGGCGCTTCCGCCCGCGGCGGATAGGCAGGTGTGGATTCGGCACGGGTCTGGCCGATCTTTCCGGCGAAGTCGGGGGCGCCGCCCGGCGTTGCCTGCGCGAAAGCGGCCGATGCCAAACTGGCGGAGGACAACGCGGTAACGGAGAAAAGAGCGAGCGAGCGGGCGAACAGTTTCATAGGCATCCTCTTGGCGCAGAGCGCGATCGACGGGTTGACCGTTCCGATGACATGCGCCGGGCTTTTGTCCCGGCGCATGTCTATCAAGACTCACACCGCTTCGTAAGCCGTAGCCTTTTCCTTGCGGACGATGCGGCTGGCGCGGCCGTCGATGCCCACCGGCACGTCACCGGCGATCGTCGCGCGGCGCAGGGTGCGGCGCTGCAGGCCGAAATCGGCCACCGCGCGATGCTGGGTCGCCTGGTTGTCCCAGAACGCCACGTCGCCCTTGCGCCAGCGCCAGCGCACCACATTCTCCGGCCGCGTCACGTGATCCTGCAGCACGCTGAACAGGCGGGCGGTGTCCGCCTGGTTGAGACCGACGAAGTTCTTCAGGAAGTGCCCCAGGATCAGGCTGCGCTGCCCGGTGACGGGATGCACGCGCACTACTGGATGTTCGGTCTCGTAGACGGTGGAGGCGAAGACGTCCTTGTGGCGGTTCTGCCGCTCACGGTTGAGCTCCGCATCCTCGGACGTGTTGCCCAGCACGGCGGCGTAGTCGTAGTCGTTAGTGTGGACCGCGCGCAGAGTGTTCACCAGCTGGCGCAGTGGTTCGGGCAGGCTGTCATAGGCCGCTTCGGTATTGGCCCACAGCGTATCACCGCCCGCTTCGGGAATCGTCAGCGCGCGCAGGATCGAGCCCTTGGGATAGGCATCGACGAAGGTCACGTCCGTATGCCAGCTCGATGCGGCATAGCCTTCGCGGCTGTCGAGTTCGAGCAGGTAGCGCGAACCATCGGCCACCGGCACGGTGGGATGCGCGACCGGATCGCCGAACAGGCCGGCGAAACCTTCATGTTCCGCATCGTCGAGATGGTCCTGGTCGCGGAAGAAGATCACCTTGTGGCGCACCAGCGCGGCATGGATCGCCTGCACGGTGGCGGCATCGAGATCGCCCGAAAGCTGCACGCCGCGGATTTCCGCACCGATCGTGCCGGTGATGGGTGCGATGTCGAGCGGCGAGCTCGGATCGCGTGCGTTGACGTAGGTATCGATAAGGCTGGTCATGGCAATTCTCCGGTTTGAGGGGGTTGGAGGCTTATTCGGCGGGCGCGAGCACGGTCTGTCCGGCATCGAGCTGACGGCGAATTTCGGAATGAGCGGCGGCGTCGAGCGGGAAGCGGGCCACCAGAGCCGCGGAAATGGCATGGGCGATGGCCGGGCCGAGCGCGAAGACGAGCAGCAGGCCGTTGAGCGCTTGCGGCCCGTTGATCGCCTTGGGATCGAAGCCGAACCAGGCGACGAGCGGCAACGCGATGCCGATGGCGATCGCTGCACCCGCCTTCTCGGACAGGCTGAACACCGAGAAATAGAGGCCCGCGCGCTCCTCGCCCGTTTCCAGGCGGTGCTTGTCGGCAATATCCGCCACGATCGCGCGCAGCATGAGATTGCCCGACCCCTGCGCCAGGCCTTGCAGGAAAGTCAGCAGCAGCAGGAAGCCGAACCCGGAAGGGGTCACCAGCAGGAGGCTCAGATTGATCAGAACCTGAAGCCCCTCGCCCGCGATCGCCGCGCGATGCTTGCCGATGGCAAGGCCGATCCGCAGCCAGATCGGCCCCGCCAGTATCCCGAAGAGATATTGGAACAGGAACAGTCCAGCCGCCCATTCGGGTCGCTGCATGTAGTAGCCGACGAAGAAGACGAACAGCGCGCCACGCACGCCCTGCCCGGTCCGCACGGCGACATCGGACGCCAGCACGCGCAGGAGCAGCACGTTGCTGAAGACGGAATGCACCGATTGCCGCAGCGAAAGCGGTTCGACCGTCCGCGGCAAGGGCGGTTCGCGAAAAGCGCCGAGCGTCAGCAGCAATGCGGGGATCGCGCTGACGGCCACCAACCCGCCCATCAGCGTCAACTGCAATCGGCCATCCGATGGGCTGAGTTGGTCGGCGATGGTCGGCAGCACCAGCGAGGCGAAGAGCGCGGCTGACGTGACCACCGTCTGGTAGGTCGCGATCCGGGTGCGCTGGTGATACTCGCCCGAGATCTCGCCCGACCAGGCCAAGAACGGCGTATAGAGCGCCGACCACCCCAGGTAGAACAGGGGAAGCGCGATCGCGAGATAGGCTGGCGAAACCGTGGATGGCGGAAAGAACAGCAGCGCGCTGCCCGCCGTGAACAGGATGCCGCCTGCAAAGATCCACGGCTTGCGCCGGCCGAAACGGGTACGGGTCCGATCGCTGAGCAGTCCCGCCAGCGGATCGAACACCGCGTTGAGGATCTGCCCGGCGAGGAAGATCGCCCCGATCATGCCGAGCGAGATCCCGAAATCCCTGGCGAAGATCGCCGGCAGATAGACGGCGGCCGGCATCGCCGCGGCATAGAGCGGCACCGTGATCGCCGAGAAGCGCAACAGGCGCGCGCCGCTGGGTTCCTGTCCTCCGATGGCAGATGCCGCCGTGTCCGTCCGCATGATCACCTCACAGCCTGGTTCGCAG
Source organism: uncultured Erythrobacteraceae bacterium (assembly GCA_946482075.1). The sequence goes on along the minus strand of CAMLQG010000071.1, from coordinate 3,373 downwards.
CGTCACGCCCACGGTGCGGGGCTCGCCGATGGCGGGCGACGTTATCAGCCCGATGTTCTGCACCTGGAGGCTGGTGAAATAGTCCTTGTCGAACAGGTTCTTCGCCCAGACGGAGAGGTCGATCAGCCCGTCGTCCGTGCGCAGGCCGATCCGCGCATTGGCCACGCCATAGCCCGGCACCCGCCCGTAGATCGAAAGGCTCTCGGTCGTGTTGTAGCTGGATCGGTGAGCGTAATCGGCATGCGCATAGAGTTCGACGCCGCGCCCGCCCCAATCCCCGACCGGCAGATTGGCGTCCGCGCCGATGTTCCACGTCCATTTCGGAACGCCGGGCAGTTGTCGTCCGCTCAGATCCTGAACCGCCGCAGCGCCAGGCTTGGCATATTCCAGCGCTTGCGGTGCGTTTTTGTAATCGACGAATTTGGTGTCGGTATAGGCCAGCCCGCCATTGACGCTGAACCGGTCCGAGACGGCGAAATTGAGCTCCGCCTCGATCCCGCGCGAACGGACTTTCGGGATGTTGGCGATATACTGCCTGAACACCGGGTCGAGCTCGACGATGGCGCCCTGGTAGTTCGTGGTCTCCGTCCAGAAACCGGCGAGGTTGAACGTGCCGCGGCGGTCGAGGAACTGGGTCTTCAGGCCAAGCTCGAAGCTGTCGACCTTCTCCGGCTTGACGTCCGGATCGACGCCGGCCGGCAGGATGGCGAGATTGAGACCGCCGGATTTGTTGCCCCGCGTATAGGTCCCATACAGCAGCAAATCGGCGGACGGTTTCCAGGCGAGCGAAATGAGGCCGCCCAGGCTGTTATCCGAAAGGCGCGTCTCGAAGCTCTTTACGGGAAAGAAATTGTTTCGGGCGCCAAGAATGATCGCGCGCTCGGCGTCCGTGAAACCGGAGAGGTCGGCACCCGCCGTGTGATACTGGTCGAAGGTCCCGGTCTTCTTTTCATGCGTGTAACGCAGGCCGGCAGTCAGCGTCAGTTGCTCGCTCAACTTCCAGTTGGCCTGGCCGAAGAAAGCCAGGCTCTTGGTGACGGGCTCGGTCCGGTTTTCGGCGATGAAGCCGTCGAGCGCGGCATTGGCCAGGCTGGGTGCCAGGGCCGGCAAGTACCAGCGCGGCGCTGCCGAACCGTAGCCCAGCGTGCTGTGCCCCTTCACCGTCTGCCAGAAATAGTAAGCGCCGACGACGAAGTTGATCGGCCCGCCATTGTCGTAAGCAGCGCGCAATTCCTGCGAGAATTGGCGCTGGCGATTGGCCGTCTGCGCCAATACGAAGACCGGCAGCGACGTGTTGTCGCCATCATTGGCCGGATTCCAGTCCCACCAGCGATAGGCGGTGATCGAGGTCAGGTTGACGTCGCCGAGTTTCCAGTTCGCCTCGGCCGAAACGCCGTAGCCTTTCATGTTGGACTGGTAATGCGAATCCGATTCACCGACGCGGGCAAATACGTCCGGGACGCCGAGCTGATAGCCGGGGAAGCGGTTCACGCGATCCACGAAATTGTTGGCGATCGGCGTGCCGTCGGCATAGGTCGTGACGATATTCTGGATCACGCCCAGCACGTGATCCTGCTTCTGGCGCGAATAATCGCCGATGATGCGGAGCGAGAAATCGTCCGATGGCTGGAACAGCAGTTGGCCGCGCAGGTTGGCATTGTAATAGTTCTGCGCGCGCGATCCTTGCGTCTTGTTGTAAAGGAAGCCGTTGTTTTCGCTGATCGCGCCGCTGAGGCGGAAGGCGATCTTGTCCGCCACGATCGGCGCGGAAACCGATCCGCGGATCTGGTAGAAGCCCTTGCTGCCGACGCTCGCCTCGCCCGAGAATTCCGGATCGAAGCTCGGCTTCTTCGACGTGACGTTGATGACGCCGGCGGTGGTGTTCTTGCCGAACAGCGTGCCCTGGGGCCCCCGCAGCACTTCGACCGATTGCAGGTCGACCAGGTCGAACTGGGTCAGCCCGACACGGCCGTAATAGACGTTGTCGATATAGAAGCCGACACCGTTCTCTAGCCCGTCATTGGTGAGCGAGACGTTGCTGCCGAGCCCGCGAATGTTGATGTTGGTGTTGCGTGGGTTGAAGCTGAAGACCTGCAGACTCGGCACCTGGTACTGGATATGGGCGAGCGAATAGCTGCCGCTGCGTTCCAGCTGTTCGGAGCCGAGCGCGGTGATCGCCACGGGCACGTCCTGGACATTCTCGTCCCGCCGACGCGATGCCGTGACCACGATGAGGTTGGAATCCGCCGATGCGTCGGCGGACGTGTCAGCAGCGGCATCCACCGTCTCGGCGGCAGCCTCATCCGCATGCGCGACGGCCGGGACAGCGAGAGCGCTTGCCGCGGCAAGCAGCATGGCCCGCGTCAGGCGCGGCGAAACGGAACGGGAAGGCAAGGGAAGGAAACGATTCATCTAAAGGGTCCTGAACCTCGAGCGCCGGAGCCGGGGGTCGCTCAGTGTGATATTGGGGCGCACGCCATCGCTCCGCCCGCCATAGCCGTCGGATGGGCGTCCGCCCCCGGGGAGCAGGCGCGCGATCTCGTTCCGGAGATCGTCCGGATTGCGGGCAAAACGCGCGCAGCAAGGTTGGGGCGGCTCGATCCGCCCGGTCATGTCGGCGTCAAGGCGCAGGGCTCGCAGGCAAGCGGCCTGGCGAGGAACGGCGCCCCGACCGCTGGTCGCTAGTTGGTGAAAGTCATGCGCATCGGATCACCTCTTGGTTGAGGGGAACACGAGCTTGGCGTTGTCGCCCGAGCATCGCGCGCTTTAGCGGTTGGTATCGCGGAGCAAGCTGCATCCCTGTCAAAAGCCGCGGACCCCGAGCGGAACCTTGGTTCCATCGACGGCGAGGATCAGGCGTCCATCGACAATCTCTACCTAAGGGGTAGGGATTGAGGGGTCAATGATAGTTTTCCTTGGCCCCCGCCAAGCTGAGCCGCCCCGCGTCCTGTTGCACTTCATGCGCGGCGGATCGCGGGACCGGGAAGGACTCTAGATATTGGTTGGCCTTAGATATTGGTTGGCCTTTATCCCTTTGGGCAAGGTAATCTTTCCCTCGTCATTCCCGCGAAAGCGGGAACCCAGCTTCTGCCCTTTCCTCCAATGCGCCCCCTGCGCTTGGTGAAACCTTGGGAACTCGGTTCCCGCTTTCGCGGGAATGACGAAAGGGGAAATGACTCTATATGCAAAGGGGATAAAGGCCATATTGGTTTGGGGCCCTGCTTTCCCGACGCGGTGATTCCACCGCGCCGAGACCCCTTGCTAGCGGCCGAACCATCGCCGCAGGAAACCGCGATCGTCTTCCATCGGCAGGATCGGGCCGTATTTCTGACGCCGCAGGTTCGGGTCGGCTTGAGCGGGCGGCTGCACCGGC
>CAMLQG010000070.1 GCA_946482075.1 uncultured Erythrobacteraceae bacterium | reverse complement strand
AGCTCGCCCCTTCCGGAGGCTGCGCGATGCCTGCCATGCGGACGAGAGCGATGCTGCCGAGAATGCCGGCCTGCTTGCCGAGCACGAGCCCGCACGCCACGGCGAGAGGCAGGGGCGCGAGGATGCCTGCCAGGCCGATGCCGGCGAGGCTGACGCCCGCATTGGCGAAACCGAAGATCGGCACCACCACATAGGCGCTCCACGAAGCGAGCGTGTGTTCCATTCGTTCCAGCAGTTCTTCGCGCATCGGGATGGTGAAGGCCGCGGCCACGCCCGCGATGGTGGCATGCACGCCGGAATGGAGGACCGCGACCCACAGCAGCAGCGCAAGTCCCGCATAGGGCAGGAAGCGCGTGACGCCGAAGCGGTTGAGGCCGATCAGTCCGCCCAGGAGCACCAGCCCCGCCACCAGCCAGCCGAGCTTGATCGTGCTGGTGTAGAACAAGGCGATGACAGCCACCGCCCCCAGATCGTCGACGATCGCGACGGTCAACAGGAACAGCCGCAAGGAAGCCGGCACGCGCGATCCCAGCAGGCCGAGCACGCCGACGGCGAAGGCGATGTCGGTCGCGGCAGGGATCGCCCATCCCCTGGCGAGTTCCGGCACTTCGCCGGCGACGAACAAGTATATCCCCGCCGGCGCCGCCATCCCCGCGATGGCCGCCAGCACGGGCAGGCGCCGCTGGGCCGGTGTGGCGAGCTGGCCGGCGATCGTCTCGCGCTTCACTTCGAGTCCGACCACGAAGAAGAAGACCGCCATCAGCCCGTCATTGATCCACAGATGGAGCGTGTCGAGCTTGGCTATCGGAGTCCAGGGCAGGACGGCGTGGAACAGCGCATGATAGGCGGAGCCGAAAGGCGAATTGGCGGCCAGGATCGCCAGCGTTGCCACCGCGATCAGCAGCACTCCGCCTGCCGCATCTCCGACGAACAGCGCGCGGACAGGCGCAAGGGCGGAAGACAAGGGGGGGCGGTGGGGCGACATATTCTTTTCCATTCCCGAAATAGTTCGGATTGCGGACGTAACGATGCTTCGATATCGCGTTCAGCGGGCAAACAGGGAGTAAGGGCCGCGTGCTGGTCCTCTTGGGGCAAAACCTATTGGAGTGGACGGCGCTCGCCGGATACGAGCTGCTGCTGTTTGCCGGCTTCTTTTTTCTGCTCGGTGCGCTCGACGATATTGCGGTTGATCTCCATTATTTGTGGTTCCGGCTGAGAGGGAAGATTTTCGCGCGGACCGTGGATGAAGTCGCCGCGCAAAGCCAGCCCCTTTCCGGCGCGGCGGCGGTGATGATCCCGGCGTGGCAGGAAGCGGCGGTGATCGGCACGACGCTGCGCCATGCGCTGCAGGCCTGGCCGCAATCGCAACTGCGCATCTTTGTCGGCTGCTATCGCAACGACGCCGGGACCTGCCGTGCGGTGATCGAAGCGGCGCGGCACGACCGGCGGGTGCGGCTGGTGATCAACGAGCGCGACGGGCCGACCAGCAAGGCCGATTGCCTCAACCGGATCTATGCCGCCCTGTGCGAGGATGAACGGCGATCGGGCGCGCCTTTCCGCATGGTACTACTCCACGATGCGGAAGACATGGTCGATCCGGCTGCGCTCGCGCTGCTCGACCAGGCACTCGACCACGCGGAATTCGTCCAGCTGCCGGTGTTGCCCGAACCGCAACGGGATTCGCTCTGGATCGCCGGCCATTACTGCGATGAATTCGCCGAAGCCCATGGCAAGACGCTGATGGTCCGCCAGGCGCTGGGCGCAGGATTGCCCGCAGCGGGAGTGGGCTGCGCTTTCTCGCGCGAGATGCTCGGCCGCATCGCGCAGAGCAATGCCCGGCCGGATGCTCCCTTCGCCAGCGATTCCCTGACGGAGGATTACGAGCTCGGCCTGAGGATCGCGGAAATGGGCGGCCGTACCCGGCTTCTGCGCGTACGGGGGCGCAGCGGCCGGCTGATCGCCACCCGGGCCTTCTTTCCCGGCAAGCTGGCCGACGCGGTGCGCCAGAAGGCGCGCTGGATCCACGGCATCGCTTTCCAGGGGTGGGAGCGGCTGGGCTGGAAAGGCAATTCCGCGGAACACTGGATGCGGCTGCGCGATCGGCGCGGACCGCTGACCGCACTGGTGCTGGCGGCGGGCTATGTCACGATCGTGATCGCCGGGCTGTTCTGGCTCGCCGATATCGTCGGCCTGCTTCATTTTCCCAAACCCGACCCGGCGGTGCAGGCGATCATCATGCTCAATCTCGCGAGCTTTGCCTGGCGCGCAGTCTGGCGGTTCGCTTTCACCTCGCGGGAATATGGCGTGATCGAAGGCCTGCGCGGCATTGTGCGCATCCCGGTCGCCAATTTCGTGGCGATCTTCGCCGGCCGGCGCGCGCTCGGCGCCTATATTCGTTCGCTCAAGGGAGAGCGGCCGGTATGGGAAAAGACCGAGCATCTCCGTCATCCCGCTATCATTCTGGAGAATAGGCCGGGCTCATGAAAGCCGGAATGCGCGAAAAGCTGCGCGGCCAGCCGCTCACCGTGCTTGTCCTGGTGATCGCCGGCTGGGCTGGTGTCAGGACGCTGACCTGGCAACCGCTGGATGTGAAGCTCGATCTCCTTCTGGGGCGGAATTCCGTGCTGAAGGTTTCGCAACCGCCTTCGGAGACGAATCTCGCGCGCGGCCCCCGTTTCGCGGCCCTATCCTATTTGCCTCCCTACGGCACGGCATATCCGAATTTCTATCCGCCACCGGGATGGAACCCGTGGGTGGCCTATGTTGCTGGGCCTCGGCCGCGCTATTCCGCAGCGCTGTCCATGCAGCCTGCGCCTGTCGGACTGGCAATGGGGCCCGCCTATTCCGGCGGCTACGCCACCAGCCCAAGCGGGTTTGCGCCCCCGCTGGCTGAAAGCGGTTACGCATTGCCGGGCGGAGATGTGCCGCGCCATGCCGCCCAGTCCATAGCGGAAGCGCCGGCGCCGATCCCGCTTTCGCCGGGACTTGCCGAAGGGAAAGTGGATCGCTGGTCCGCCGATGCCTGGATGCTGCTGCGCAAGGAAGGGCGCGCTTCCTTCTCGGGCGGTCAGCCGATCTATGGCGGAAGCCAGGCGGGCGCGGTGCTGCGCTATCGCCTCGCGCCCAACAGTGGCCATCGCCCGCTCGCCTATCTGCGCACCAGCCAGGCGCTGGGCCGGATACCGGAAAGCGAGCTGGCGCTGGGTCTGGGCGCGCGGCCTGTAGCCTCGATCCCCATCATGCTCGCAGCCGAAGCGCGCGCGTTTCGCAGCGGCAGGAAGACGCAGTTTCGCCCGGCCGCGCTCGCCTATACTGAACTGCCGCCTTTCCGGATGCCGTTCGGCTTGACCGGCGAGGCCTATCTCCAGGGCGGCTATGTCGCAGGCGATTTCAAGACCGGCTTCATCGACGGGCAGTTGCGGGTCGACCGGCGGTTCCTGACGCTCGGGGGAAGGGATATCCGCCTGGGCGGCGGGATCTGGGGCGGGGCGCAGAAAGGCGCGAAGCGGCTGGATATCGGTCCGGGCGCAAGCGCCGATCTGGTGCTGATGGGCCGGCCTTCGCGTGTGTCGGTGGATTGGCGCTTCCGCGTGCTGGGCGATGCGGAACCGGGCAGCGGGCCGGCGATGACGCTTTCGACCGGTTTCTGAACCGGAATTTTCCGCCACACGCCTTTTATCGGCCCTGACGGTGCGTTACGCGTCGTAAGTCATGGATGTCTATCTTCCGATCGCCAATCTTTCGGTGAATGGCCTGGTGATCGTCCTGCTCGGCCTGCTTACCGGCGTCCTTTCGGGCGTGTTCGGCGTGGGCGGGGGGTTTCTGACCACGCCGCTGCTGATCTTCTACGGCGTACCGCCAACCGTGGCGGCGGCATCGGCCGCAAGCCAGGTTACGGGGGCCAGCGTCTCGGGCGTGCTTGCCCATCGCCAGCGCGGTGGAGTGGATTATCACATGGGCCTCGTGCTGGTGGCGGGCGGCGTGCTCGGTACGGGGATCGGCGCATTGCTGTTCCGTTTCCTTCAGTCGGTCGGCCAGATCGATACGATCATCAACATCCTCTACGTCCTGATGCTGGGCGCGATCGGCGGGCTGATGGGCAATGAAGGGCTGCAGGCGCTGCGCGCATCGCGCAGCGGTGTGCCTGCGCCGCCGCGCAAGCGCCGTCATCATCCGATCGTCGCCAGCCTGCCGATGCGCTGGCGCTTCTACCGCTCGGGCCTCTACATCTCCCCGCTGGCCCCCCTGATCCTCGGCATGGTGGTAGGCATACTGACCATGCTGATGGGCATCGGCGGCGGTTTCGTGCTGGTGCCGGCGATGCTCTACATCCTGGGCATGAGCGCCAATGTCGTGGTCGGCACGTCGCTGTTCCAGATCCTGTTCGTGACGATCGCCACCACCATGATGCACGCGCTGACCACCAAGGCCGTCGATATCGTGCTGGCCGTCCTGCTCCTGCTGGGCTCGGTTTCCGGCGCGCAGGTCGGCGCGCAGTTCGCGCAGAAGGCCAAGCCCGAAGTGCTGCGCCTGGCTTTGGCCGCCATCGTGCTCGCGGTGGCGCTGCGCATGGCGCTGGGTCTGGGCTATCGTCCGGAGGAGATCTATTCCGTGGTGCCGCTGTGAGAGCGCTGCTGGCACTTCTTTGGCTGATCGCGCTTACCGGCGCGCGCGATCCGATCCTGGTGCCCGAAGTCTCGCAGCACGAAATCCAGGTGCGGCAAGGCTTCACCGGCACGGAACTGTTGCTGTTCGGCGCGATTCTCGATCCGGACGGACAACGGGCGGGGCGCGACTACGATATCGTGGTGGTGCTGAAAGGCCCGACCCAGCCCATCCTGCTACGCGAGAAGCGCAAGATCGCCGGCATGTGGCTCAACGCGGACAGCATAGCGCTGCGATCCGCCCCTTCCTTCTTCGCGGTCGCTTCCTCGCGGCCGATCAGCGAGATCGTGGATGATCGCACCGCAGCGATCTACGAACTCGGATTGAACTGGCTGCAACTGTCGCCGATCGGCGCGATCGATCCGGACGAACAGAAACGGTTCGCGGCCGGTCTCGTCGATCTGCGCCAACGCCATGCGCTCTACACGCACGCGGATCGCGGCGTGACGATCAGCGAGCAAGTGCTCTACCAGGCGCGCATCAAGCTCCCTTCCAGCGTGCAGACCGGCACTTATCACGCAGAGACTTTCGCCATCAATCACGGCCGGGTGATTGCTTCGGCGACGGCGGAAGTGGAAGTGCGCAAGCTGGGGTTCGAACGGTTCGTGGCCCAGTTCGCGGAAAACCAGTCTTTCCTCTACGGCCTGCTCGCGGTCCTCATCTCGATCGGCATGGGCTGGCTTGCCGGTCGCGTCTTCGCTCTCGTCTGATCGGCAGCCTGTTGCCCGGAATTCTTCGTTGACGCGATTTTAACGGCGTTGGCGCTAGGAAATTCGCCAGCGCAGGTTTGGGGGCGATCGCAGACGCATGAGCGATATGAGCAGACAGGAATTCCAGACGTTCCAGCCGATCGGCACGCCGCAGGATGCGGCAGCGCCCGGTGTGGCGAAACACACAGCGGATATCGACAATTCCAAGCATCCCATCGGGATCGTGCTGGAGATTGCCGGCTCGTCGTCGCGCATCGCGCTCGATCCGCAGCGTCTCCAGGAATGTTCCGAGGATTCCGATCCCTCGATCGCGCTGACCGGCCAGGTCGGCAGCCAGATCAAAATCCGCGTGGGCGACAGCTGGCTGCTCGCCAGCGTCCGCACGCAGAAGAAGGACGGGCGCGGGAATGAAGGGATCATCGCCACGATCGACTTCCTGGGAGAAGGCGACGAGGAGAAGCTCACCGGCCGCATCCACAGCTTTCGCCGGGGCGTGACGCGCTATCCCTTTCCGGGCGCCTATGTCTATCCCGCGACCAACAGCGACCTGCGCCAGATCTATGCCAGTGATGGTCGCTCCAACATCCAGATCGGCACCGTCTATCCCACCACGGATATCCGCGCGGGCCTCTATGTCGACGCGCTGCTGGGCAAGCACTTCGCGCTGCTGGGGTCCACCGGCACGGGCAAGTCGACCAGCGCCGCGCTGATTCTGCACCGGATCTGCGAATCGGCGCCCGACGGCCACATCCTGATGATCGACCCGCACGGCGAATATTCCGCCGCGTTCAAGACCAACGGGGTCATCCTGGATGTCTCCAATCTTCAGATGCCCTACTGGCTGATGAATTTCGAGGAGCACTGCGAGGTGTTCCTGAACACGCGGGGGGACGAACGGCAGATCGATGCCGACATCCTTTCCAAATGCCTGCTGCAGGCCCGTTCCAAGAACCGCCTGGCCGAACAGATGAGCAAGGTGACGGTCGATTCGCCGATCCCCTATCTCCTTTCGGACCTGACCAACATCCTCCAGAACGAGATGGGCAAGCTCGACAAGGCGACTTCGACCGCGCCCTATCAGCGCATCAAGGGCAAGATCGACGAGCTCAAGGCCGATCCGCGCTACCAGTTCCTGTTTTCGGGCATGCTGGTGGCCGATACGATGCCGGAATTCATCGGCAAGATCTTCCGCATGCCCACCAACGGCCGGCCGATCTCGATCATCGACGTGTCGGGCGTTCCATCGGACATCACGTCCACCGTGGTTGCGGTCCTCAGCCGCCTGGTGTTCGACTTCGCCATCTGGGGCCGCGACGAGCAGACCCGGCCGATCCTGCTGGTCTGCGAGGAAGCGCATCGCTACGTGCCGAACGAGAAGAACGCGGACGGCTCGTCCGTCGGCCGCATCCTGTCGCGCATCGCCAAGGAAGGCCGCAAATACGGCATCTCGCTGGGCCTCATCACGCAGCGCCCGTCGGACTTGGCCGAAGGCGTGCTTTCCCAGTGCGGCACGATCATCTCGATGCGCCTCAACAACGATCGCGACCAGGCCTTCGTGAAAGCCGCGATGCCGGAAGGCGCGCGCGGTTTCCTCGATTCCATCCCGGCGCTGCGCAATCGCGAATGCATCATCTGCGGCGAAGGCGTGTCGATCCCGATCCGCGTGGCGTTCGACCCGCTGGAAGAAGCGAAGCGCCCGGCTTCCGAAGACCCGTCCTTCACCGATCTCTGGCAGAAGACCGGCGGCGAGGAAGAAGCTGTCTATCGCACCGTCCAGCGCTGGCGGGCGCAGAGCGCGTAAGGTTCGTCGTTCTCCGGCGGCCTCAAGTCCCCCGTGCATCCCCGTAAAGGTGGATATGCAGCCGGTCGCTCATGCGGAAGCCGTGCTCCACGCATAGATCGGACAGCCATGTCTCGCGGCTCCGCAGCGTGGCGCTGTCGGTGCCTTCGGGCATCAGGAAGATGCGTTCGGGAGGGATCGCATATTCCGCCCGGAGCGCCAGCACTTCGGCCACATCCTCGGGCTCAGCGATCACGAATTTGAAGAAGGCGCGCGAATCCTGGGCCCAGGCGGCCAGCCGCGCGGGGACCAGCGCGAGATCGGCCGGATTGCCGCTATGGGCGAGCTTGGGGCTGACATTGTACTGATCGACGCGCGCATCGAGCGCGGGATGGGGTGCTACCGTGCCGTTGGTCTCGATTTCCACATGCATCGCCGGCAACGCGTCGAGCATGCGGGCCAGCGCAGGCCCCTGCATCAGCGGTTCGCCGCCGGTGATGACCAGCCTGTTGCCATTGAGAGCCGCGATCCGGGCGGCGATATCCGCTTCCTCCAGCGTGAGCTGGTTCTCCGCGCGGTCATACGCCGTGCCGTCGCGATGCGGGCGATTGTCGCCGGTAAAGCGCCAAGTATAGGCGGTGTCGCACCACTGGCAGGCGAGATTGCACCGGGACAGGCGCACGAACACGGACGGCCGCCCGGCGGACGGCCCTTCGCCTTGGAGCGAGGCGAAGATCTCCGGTTCGCCTGGAGTGGTGGTGGCGAGGACTAGCACCACGCGCCTATCTCCGTTCGCCCTGAGCTTGTCGAAGGGCCGCTTTTCTCTTCGGAAGAAAAGTACGGTGCTTCGACAAGCTCAGCGCGAACAGCCGCATGGGACTAGCCCAGCCGCGCCAAGGCCGCCGCCAGCCGCTCGGCCTCCGCCGTATGGGCGGCATGGTCCGCACGGGCCTTCTCGACGGCTTCGGGCTTTGCCTTCTCCACGAAGGCAGGGTTGCCCAACCGCCCTTCGAGCGACTTCGCTTCCTTCTGCGAGACAGCGAGTGCCTTCTCGAGCCGGCTTTTCTCCGCCGCGATGTCGATCACGCCTTCGAGCGGGATGACGAAGGTGTCCTCGCCCACGCCAAGCTGCATCGCGGCTCCTGCGGGGGCGGGAGCGAAGTTGATCGCGGAAAGACGCGCGAGACGTTCGATCGCGCCGGCATTGCGGGCGATCGCATCGCGCGCCGCTGCACTGGGTTCAGCCAGATAGGCATCCAGCTTGGCACCCGGCGCGATGCCGAGCTCGTTCTTGGCGGCGCGCAGGCCGCCGGTGAGGCCGATCATCCATTCGACTTCGGCCTTCGCCGAGGCATCCACCGCCGCCTTCGGTTCAGGCCACTTCGCCAGGATCAGCTCATAGGGCCGCTCGCCCTGCGCATGCCACAGCTCTTCGGTGATGAAGGGCATGAACGGGTGCAGCATGACGAGGATCTGGTCGAGCACCCAGGCGGCGACAGCCTTTGTCTCGTTGTCGATCTGGCCCTTGATCAGTTCCAGATACCAGTCGCAGAACTGGTCCCACACGAAGTGGTAGATGGCGTTGGCCGCCGCGTCGAAGCGGAGGTCGGCCATCGCCTTGTCCAGCTCCCCCAGCGTGTCGACCACGTCGCCGATGATCCACTTGTTCACCGCGAGCGTGGCCGCGGGCGCGGCGATGGAACTGCTCGCGCCGATGCCGTTCGACTGGCAGAAGCGCGTGGCATTCCATAGCTTGGTGGCGAAGTTGCGGTATCCTTCGACCCGCTTCTCATCCATCTTCACGTCGCGGCCCTGGCTTTCCATCGCCGCCATGAAGAAGCGCAGCGCATCCGCACCGTACTGGTCGATCAGGCCCAGCGGATCGACGACGTTGCCCTTGGACTTGGACATCTTCTGCCCGTCCGCCGCACGGACGAGGCCATGGAGATAGAGCCGCTTCCATGGCACTTGCCCGCCGTTGAAATGCATCCCCTGCATCGCCATGCGCGCATCCCAGAAGAACAGGATGTCGAAGCCGGATATGAGGAGATCGTTGGGGTAGTGGCGCTGGTAGAGAGCGGATTTCCCTATTTCCGTTCGTGCCGAGCCTGTCGAAGCACCGCTTTTCTCTTCGGAAGACAAGGACTGTCCTTCGACAAGCTCAGGACGAACGGATTCGTTCTGTCCCTCCGGCCAGCCGAGCGTGGCGAAGGGCCACAGCGCGGAGGAGAACCATGTGTCGAGCACATCTTCGTCACGCGTCAGCTTCTTGTGGCCGGCGAGCGCCTGGGCCTCTTCCTCGGTCTCGGCCACGAAGACGCTGCCGTCTTCCGCATACCACGCCGGAATCCGGTGCCCCCACCACAGCTGGCGCGACACGCACCAAGGCTGGATGTTCTCCATCCAGTTGAAGAAGGTCTTTTCCCAGCTCTTCGGCACGATCTCGATTCGGCCATCGCGCACGGCCTGCATCGGGGGCTGGGCGAGAGTCTCGGCATCGACATACCACTGGTCGGTCAGCCAGGGTTCGATCACCACGCCGCCGCGATCGCCGAACGGCGTCTGGATCGTGCGCGGTTCGAAGTCCTGTTCGATCTCCTCGCCATCCTTGTTCTTCGTCACATGCGGAACGAGGCAGCCGGCCGCCTTCATGTCCGCCACGATCATCTCGCGAACGACGAAGCGATCGAGGCCGAGATATTTCTCGGGCACCAGCCCGTCCGCCGTCTGCACGACCTTCGCTTCGGCATCGAACATGTTGAGCATGTCGGCGGGCTTGATGCCCGCGCGCTTGCCCACTTCGAAGTCGTTGAAGTCATGCCCCGGCGTGATCTTCACCGCGCCCGAGCCGAGTTCCGGATCGGCGTGCTCATCCGCCACCACCTTGAACCGGCGGCCGGTGATCGGCTGGAGAATTTCCTTGCCGATCACGCTCTTGTAGCGCGGGTCCTCGGCATTCACGGCCACGGCCATGTCCGCCAGCATCGTTTCGGGCCGCGTGGTCGCGACGACGATGTGGTCCGCGCCGTTGTCCAGCTTCACGCCGTCGGCCAGCGGATAGCGGAAGTGCCAGAAGCCGCCCTTGATCTCCTGCGTTTCCACTTCGAGGTCGGAAATCGCGGTCTTGAGCTTGGGGTCCCAGTTCACCAACCGCTTGTCGCGATAGATCAGGCCCTGGTTGTAGAGATCGACGAACACCTTCACCACCGCGCGGGTGAAATGCGGGTCCATGGTGAACTGTTCGCGGCTCCAGTCCATCGAACAGCCCAGGCGGCGCAGCTGGCGCGTGATCTGGCCGCCGCTTTCCGCTTTCCATTCCCAGACCTTGTCGACGAAGGCTTCGCGAGAATAGTTGGTGCGCTTGTCCTGCTGCTGCTCAAGCTGGCGTTCCACCACCATCTGGGTGGCGATTCCGGCATGGTCGGTGCCCACCACCCACAGCGCATCCTTGCCGCGCAGACGCTCGTACCGGATCACAATGTCCTGAAGAGTGTTGTCCAATGCGTGGCCGATATGGAGGGAGCCGGTGACGTTGGGCGGCGGATTGACGATGGTGAATGGCTGGGCGTCCGGCCGCTCGGGCCGGAAAAGGCCATTGCCTTCCCAGTGTGCGTACCATTTCGCCTCGATCGCGGCGGGGTCGAAAGTCTTGTCCAGTGCGGTGCTCATGCTGCCGCGCCTTTGCCAGCGCGGGCCGGTGGGCGCAAGCAAAGCCCTACCTGACCTGCCTTGTCGTCGCCCCAATTTCCCCCCATACGCGCAATAGCATGAGAGAGTGGGCAGAATTCACGATCGAGAGTAACGGTGCGCAGGGGGCTGTCCTTGCGCTGCAGGGCCCTCTCGTGGTCGCCTCGGTCGGGCCTCTCGACCAGGAGCTTCGCAAGCTCGACCAGACATTCGCCAGCATCGATCTGTCCGCCGTCAAGGACATCGACACGGTCGGCGCATGGACCGCGTGGCGCATCGCGCGCGATCACGATGCGAAGATCGTCGGCGCGAACGAGACTGCGCGCCGTCTGATCGAAGCGGTGCAGTCGAATGAAAGCACGGCGGACATCGCGCCTCCCCGCGTGGCGATCATCGAACGTGTGCCGGAGGCGGTGGGCGAACTGGTCACCAATCTCGGCAGCGGCATCGTCTCGCTGCTGTCCTTCTTCGGCAATATCCTCGTCGCGACTGGCGGCCTGATCCGCCATCCCTCCCGTTTTCCGACGCGGTCGCTCGTCCGCCAGATCGAGCTGGTGGGGGTGAACTCGCTGGCGATCATCGCGCTGATGAGCTTCCTCATCGGCATCGTGATCGCGCAACAGGGCGCAGTGCAGCTGCGCCAGTTCGGCGCTGAGATCTACACGATCAATCTTACCGGGCGGCTGACGCTGCGCGAGCTGGGCGTGCTGATGACCGCGATCATGGTGGCCGGCCGATCGGGTTCCGCCTTTGCAGCGCAGCTCGGCACCATGAAGCTGACCGAGGAAGTGGACGCGATGCGCACGATCGGCGTCTCGCCCATCGAAGCGCTGGTGATCCCGCGCATTCTGGCCGCCATCCTGATGATGCCGCTGCTGGGCTTCTTCTCCTCCATCATCGCGATCATCGGCGGCGCGTTCCTGGCCGATGTTGCGCTCGATATCCCGTTCTTCACTTTCCTCAGCCGCATCCAGGAAGTGGTGCCGATCACCGATGTGTGGGTGGGCCTGGTGAAAGCGCCCGTATTCGGCCTGATCGTGGCGCTGGCCGGCTGCTATCAGGGCATGCAGGTCAAGGCGAATGCCGAGGAAGTCGGCCTGCGCACCACCATGGCGGTGGTGCAGGCGATCTTCATGGTGATCGTGCTCGACGCGTTCTTCGCGGTCTTCTTCACCGAGATCGGGTGGGACTGACATGGGCGACGAAACGGAAGCGGCGAGAGACGAGACTACCGGGCACGAGGATGTGCTGGGCGATGCGACGAAGCGCTTCACCGGCGAATATCCCATCGTTATCGAAGGGCTGACCAACAGCTTCGGCGAACAGAAGGTCCACGACAACCTGTCGCTCAAGGTCCGGCGCGGCGAGATTCTGGGCGTGGTGGGCGGATCGGGCAGCGGCAAATCGGTCCTCATGCGATCGATCATCGGGCTGCAGATTCCCGACGAAGGCACGATCGAAGTATTCGGGCGTTCCATTACCGATGCGGAGCCGGACGAACATATCGGAGTGCGGTCGCGCTGGGGGGTTCTCTTCCAGGGCGGCGCGCTGTTCTCGACCTTGACGGTCGCGGAGAATGTCGAGGTCCCCCTGAAGGAATTCTATCCGGAGATCGCCGATGAGCTCCGGCACGAGATCGCGCGCTACAAGGTGCGCTTGTCGGGCCTGCCGGAAGAAGCGACCAGCAAGTATCCCGCCGAGCTTTCGGGCGGCATGAAGAAGCGTGCCGGCCTTGCCCGCGCTCTGGCGCTCGATCCCGAACTCCTCTTCCTGGACGAGCCGACCGCGGGTCTCGATCCGATCGGCGCGGCGGCGTTTGATCGCCTGACCCGCGAGTTGACCGATACGCTGGGGCTGACCGTGTTTCTCATCACCCACGATCTCGATACGCTTTACGAGATCTGCGACCGCGTGGCGGTTTTGGCGGACAAGCGCGTGATCGCGGTGGGGACGATCGACGAGCTGCTCGCGCTGGATCACGAATGGATCCAGGAATATTTCAACGGTCCGCGGGGCCGCGCGGCCAAGACGGCCCAGCACAGGGTCGCGGAAAGCAAGACTGCGGCGGGCAGGACAACATCGGACAAGTCGAGCCCGGACAACGGTAAAGCGATGGACAAGCAAATATCGGGGGAGGCATAGGGAGCCTATGGAAACGCGGGCAAACTATGTTTGGGTAGGCGCCGTCACGCTTGCGCTGATGGCGGCCCTGGCGGCATTCGTGATCTGGATCGCGCGCCTCAATGCAGGCGAACAGGAAGAATACGACATTTTCTTCAAGCAATCGGTCGACGGGCTCGCCAAGGGCTCCGAAGTGACCTTTTCCGGTGTTCCAGCAGGGCAGGTGAAGCTGATCGAGCTGTGGCGGAAGGATCCCGAATTCGTTCGCGTGCGGATCAAGATCAACGATCAAGTTCCGATCCTGCAGGGCACCACGGCGACGATCCAGGGTTCCTTCACCGGGGTTTCCAAAATCCAGCTGGTCGGCGCCACGCGCGGCGCGCCGCCGATCACCGAAATCGGGCCGGAAGGCGCGCCGGTCATCCCCACCAAGCCGGGCGGGCTGGGCGAGCTCCTGTCGAATGCGCCGCTGCTGCTCGAACGCTTGGCGACCTTGACCGAGCGGCTGACGCTGATGCTGTCGGACAAGAACCAGAAATCGATCGAAGGCATTCTCGCCAACACGGACAAGATCACGGCCGATGTGGCGCGGGCTTCCCCGCGGATCGATGCGACGATGGCCGAGTTGCAGGCGACGCTGGCGCAAGCGCGCGAAAGCCTCGCCGCGTTCGAACAGGTCGCCGGCCGGGCGGACAAGCTGCTGGCCGAGGACGGCAATTCGCTCGCCAACCAGATGCGCCAGACCATGGCTTCGGTCCAGAAGGCGGCCGATGCGATGCAGGGTACGCTGAAGGACGCCCAGCCGGCGGCGCGGCAATTGTCCGAAAGCACGCTGCCCGCCGCCGAAGCGACGCTGCGCGATCTGCGCGCCGCCAGCAAGGCGCTGCGCAACATCACCGAGAAGGTCGAAGCGCAGGGCGCCGGTGCGGTCATCAAGGGGCAGAACCTGCCCACCTACAAGCCATGAGCATGGATATGAGACGACAGGGGCGGATGATGGCCATCGACACGATGCAGACTATGCGGCTGATCACCTTGCCGCTGGTGCTGATGCTTTCCGGCTGCCTGGGCATGGGCGTGAAGACGCCGGACCAGTTGCTGACCCTGTCGCCGGCGGTGGTCGCATCTCCCGGATCGACCGCGTCGGGCACGGTGCGTGAAGCGATCGCCATTATCGAACCCGCCGCCTCTCAGCGGCTCGACGTCAACCGCGTGCCGGTGCAGGTCTCCGACACGCAGGTCGCCTATCTCGAGGATGCGGTGTGGGTGGAAAAGCCCGCGCGCCTGTTCCGCGGCCTGATCGCGGAACGTATCCGCGCGGGCGGCACGCGGCTGGTGCTGGACGAGACCGACCAGCAATATGCCGCGGCCACCAAGCTCAACGGTACGCTGATGGACATGGGCTATAACGCCCAGACCCAGACGGTCGTGGTGCGTTTCGAAGCCGTGCTGAACGGCGCCGATGGGCGCATTTCCACCCGCCGCTTCGAAAGCGAAGTGTCGGGCGTGACGCCGAAAGTCGGCTCCGTCGGGCCCGCCTTGAACCAGGCGGCGAACGACGTGGCGGCGCAAGTGGCGCAGTGGGTGGGCTAGGACGAACGCCAGGGCGTGCCGGTCGCCAGGAGGGCAAATTCGCGCGCCGCGGCAAAGGCCTTTCCACGTAGCTCTCGGCGTTCCTGGGCCAGCGCATCATGGCCCCATTGCTCGGCCTGCCAGTCCTCCTCGAAATTGGCGGCGTTCCACAGCGCATCGGCGTCGGCATCCGGATCGAGCGCGGACAGCGCGATGGTCAGCGAAGCGGCAAGCGAGGCAAGCGTCTTGAGGGCGGCGAGCGCGAAAGTGTCCTGCGCTTCGAGAACCAGGCGCAGCGCCGCGAGGGTTTCGGCCGGTTGCGGGCGGTGGATGATCCCGCTGATACGCTCGAACCTCACCCCGTGGCGCATTTCGAACGCTTGCAGGACCGGCTCCCATGCCCGGGCCTGGGGCGCATATTGCGGCTCGTCCGGATCGGCGCGGTAGCAGAGCGTGTCGGTCTCGGCGTAAGGCAGCAGTTCCGCCACGATCGTCGCGCGGTCCCGCGCCACCACGTCCAGCGCATAATCGGCCAGATCACGCAGGATGAAGGCGGCGGTGTCGATCTCCTCGCCCTGTCCGGCCCATTCCCGGGCCATCGCCTCGGCCAGTGCCCGCGTCGGCACGATCTGCGCGGCCTCGCCGGGCGTGCGCACGAAGCGCCCGTCCAGCGAAACGCGCCAACCGCCATCGGCTTCGGCCACCTCGACAGTCTTGTAGAAACGCTTCACGGCAGCGGACTGCGCCATTTGCGCGCGAGGAACTGGGGAACCACGAACACGTCCACGATGCCGATCGGCAGGAACACCCAGGCGACGATCTTCGGCAGCGGCAGCACGCCGTTGAGGATCAGCAGCGATGCGATCACCATCGCCACGCCGCTCAGCCGCATCAGCTGGATCACCATGAAGCGGGCTCGCGCCCGGTCGTCCTCCGCGCCGGTCATGCCAGCATGTCTCCCAGTTGGGCGGGCGTTTGCGCCACCGCATCGGCGCCCGCCGCCAGCAGTTCCTCCGCCGTGTGGTAGCCCCAGGCGACGCCGATCGCGCGCACGCCCACCGTCCGCGCCATGGCGATGTCGTAATGGGTGTCGCCGATCATCACGCTGTCGCCTGCTGCGGCCATGGCTTCGTCCAGCGCGGCGTTGAGCATGGCGGGGTGCGGCTTGGATGGATGGCGGTCGGCCGTCTGCAGCGTCTCGAACAGGTCGGCGATGCCGTGGGTCGCCAGGCAGCTCGCAAGGCCGCGGTCGGACTTGCCGGTCGCCACGCCCAGCATCCAGCCAGCCTGCCGCAGGCGGTGGAGCAGCGGGACGATGCCTGCGAACAAGGGTTCCGCCAGCCGGCCCTCGCTGCGCGCCGCGCGGAAGGCGGCCTTGTAGCTCTCGGTCGCGGCCTCGCATTGTTCGGGCGTTGCCGAAGGAGCGAGTTCGCGAATGGCGACGGGAAGGCTGAGGCCCACGATCCGGCGCACCAGATGATGATCCGGCGCGGCAAGCCCGGCACTCGCAAAGGCAAGATCCATCGCCGCGCAGATATCCGCCTGCCCGTCCACCAGAGTCCCGTCGCAGTCGAAAACGGCGAGGCGAATGGTCACCGCTTGGCGCCGCCCGGCTTTGCCCCGCCGGGCTTGGGGCGGGATCGCGATGCGGGGCCAGTTCGAGACGTCGGGCCTGGCTTTGCGCCGGTGCGGGAATTGGGCGTACCCTTGCGCTTCGGTTTTCCGGCAGGCTTCGTCGCCGGCCCATCGCCCCGGCTGCGCCGTTCGCCCCGGCGTTCCTTGCGATATTGCTTGGCGTGGGCTTTCGCCGCCTGCTTCTTCTGGCCGCGCGACGCAGGCGGCGGCCCTTCATCCGGCGCAGCGTCGCTCAGGCTTTCATCGAAGCCCAGCTGCGCCATGCTGGCTGCAAAATGTTCCGGCAGCGCGGCCGTCACGTCCAGCCGGTCACCTTCCGGGTGATCCATGATCAGGCGGCGGGCGTGGAGATGCATCTTGCGGCTGATGCTGCCGGTGAGGAAGGCCGCCTGCCCGCCATATTTCCCATCACCCACGATCGGATGGCCGATCGCGGCCATGTGGACGCGCAACTGGTGCGTGCGGCCGGTATAGGGCTGCAATTCCACCCAGGCGGCGCTATTTCCCGCGCGTTCCACCACGCGATAGCGGGTCTTGGCGGCCTGGCCCTTCTCTTCGTCGATGACCATCTTCTCGCCGCCGGTGCCGGGCTGCTTGGCGATCGGCGCCTCGATGATGCCTTCGAACATGTCGGGCACGCCGACGACCAGCGCCCAATAGATCTTCTTCGCATCGCGGCCGGAAAAGCGCTTGGAGAAGAAGGCCGCGCTGCCGGGCGTGCGTGCGACCAGCAGCACGCCGCTGGTATCCTTGTCCAGCCGGTGGACCAGGCGCGGACGCGGGCCGTCCGGCGCATAGGCATCGAGCAGGCCGTCCACATGGCTGTGCGTGCCGGTGCCGCCCTGCGTGGCGAGGCCCGGCGGCTTGTTGAGCACGATGGCGGCGCGGTCCTGCTCGATCACCATCGATTCGGCGAGCGCCAGCTCTTCTTCCGTCAGCGGCCGCTTGGCTTTCGGCTCGCCTTTGTGGACATCTCCGCCCGGCGGCACGCGCAGTGTCTGGCCCGCTTCCACCCGGTCCGCCGGGTCGACCCGTTTGCCGTCCACCCGGATCTGCCCGGTGCGCGCCCAGCGCGATATGGTGGCGAAGCCGATCTGCGGAAGATGGCGCTTGAACCAGCGATCCACGCGGATTCCGTCATCATCCTGCTTGACGATGAACTGGCGGACGGCGTCGCTCATGCCAGCGCTCTCATCAGGGCAAGGCCCAGCATCATAGCGCCGATGCCCGCCACCAGCGAAACGGCGGCATAGGCGGCCGCAAGCCCGATCGCGCCGCGCTGTGCCAGCAGGACCATCTCCATGCTGAAGGAGGAGAAGGTAGTGAAGCCGCCCAGCAGGCCGACGCCCACCAGCAGTCGCCATGTCTCCCCGCTCGATCCGCTGCGGGCGAGCACGCCCACCAGCAGGCCCATCACCAGGCTGCCGATCACGTTCACGCCCAGCGTGGCCCAGGGAAAGGCGGTCGCCGCCTTCATGCCGATCATATGCGCCGCGAGCCGGCCGAACTGGTAGCGGAGCACGGAACCCACGCCGCCGCCGAGCGCGACGTAGAGCGATGCGATCAGGGGGGAAGGCGGTGCCATGCCGCTCGCCTTAGAGTCTGTCGCCTTCTGAGGGAAGCACCGCTTTTCTCCGATGCCGTCATTGCGAGTGGCCAAAGGCCCGTGGCGATCCAGGGCAGCTACATCCGACCCTGGATCGCCACGGGCCTTTGGCCCTCGCGATGACGAACACACCACGCCTTGCCTTCCCGCGCCGATTCCGATAGGGGGCGCGGCAGTCGAGCCGATCCCACAGGGATTCGGCGCAATCGTGTTTTTCAGGATTAGGCGTTTCCCACCATCGTGGGCTTCCGCCCATACTGTCGAGGTGTTGGAATTTATGCAGATCGTCGTTCGCGATAATAATGTCGACCAAGCTCTCCGCGCGCTCAAGAAGAAGCTGCAGCGGGAAGGCGTCTATCGCGAAATGAAGCTGCGCCGCCATTACGAGAAGCCGTCGGAAAAGCGGGCCCGCGAAAAGGCCGCCGCTGTCCGCCGCGCCCGCAAGCTGGAGCGCAAGCGCCAGGAGCGTGACGGCGCCAAGTAAGCGTCGGACGGCCAGGATCGCGTTTCTCCCGCAGAGACGTGGATCACGGTCAACTCGCGCTTGAACGCGCAGTTGCGATACGCCAAGAGGGCGCGGAATCATTTCCGCGCCTTTTTGTTTTTGCAGTTTGTTTGCCGGGCCCGCCCCGAGAGGATTCAGACATGACCGAAGTGACCCGCGTTCCCCTCCAGCCGATCGCCAAGGGATCGCTGACCAAGATCTGGGTAGGTGTCGCAGCCATTGTGCTGGCCGGCACGGGTCTCGCCTGGGCGACCGTTCCCCATGGCGTGCATGTGACGGAGATCGCGGCCGGTTCGGGCGGCCATCCCGCCGCGGATGACGTGGTGCTGATCAACTATGTCGGCAAGCTGAAGGACGGCACCGTGTTCGACCAGGCGCAGCAGGCGCCGCTTCCGCTCGGACAGATGATCCCCGGCTTCGGCGAAGGCGTGGTCAAGATGCAGAAGGGCGGCAAGTACCGCCTCGAGATTCCGTCGGACAAGGGCTACGGCGCGGAAGAGAAGAGCGATCCGCAGACCGGCAAGGTCGTGATCCCGGCGAACAGCGACCTCGTTTTCGAGATCGAATTGCTGGACTTCATCTCCAATGCCGATTTCCAACAGATGCAGCAGATGCGCCAGATGATGCAGCAGCAACGGGGCGCTCAGGGCGGGGCGGGTGCTCCGCCGATGCCTCCGATGCCCGCACCGGCACCGTAAGCGCTTCGGCGCGCAGGATTTACACTTACGAGAAGGCAGACATGTCCGTCGACAAAGCCACCGTGGCAAGGATCGCCGCGCTCGCCCGGATCAAACTTTCGGATGGGGAAGTGGAGGCCATGGTGCCCGAACTGAACCAGATCCTCGAATGGGTGGAGCAGCTGGGCGAAGTGGACGTGGCCGGCATCGAGCCGATGACGGCCGTCATTCCCAACACGCTGCGCCTGCGCGACGATGTGGTCGATGCCGATCCGCTGACCGGCGGCGGCATTCGCGACAAGGTTCTGGCCAACGCGCCGGCGGCGGAGCATGGCTTTTTCGGCGTGCCGAAAGTGATCGAGTGATCCTGATGGGCGACCTTTCCTCTTACCGTCATGCTGAACTTGGTTCAGCATCCATCGCGCCTCCCTGCCCGTCTGTTCGTGGGGAGAAATGGACCCTGAAACAAGTTGGCGCTTATCCCCTTGGGCAACGTAACCCGTCATTGCGAGGAGCGAAGCGACAAAGCAATCCAGGGCGGCGTGAAATTG
>CAMLQG010000069.1 GCA_946482075.1 uncultured Erythrobacteraceae bacterium | reverse complement strand
CTATGCCCCACCCCCCACCCTTCCCCTGGAGCCGCAGGCGGCGCGCAGCGCCAACGGGAGGGGAGCGAAACGCCGGAACCTCTCGCCCCGCTCACCGGTTTTCCGCTCATGACCACCAATTTCGCATGGATTCGACCCGAACCGTTCGGCATCCATGTGGTCCCCGCGGATTGCTGGATCGATCCGGCCCGCCCCGTCGGCAGCGCCTTGGTCACGCACGGCCATGCCGACCATGCGCGCGGCGGTCACGGCAGGACCATCGCCACGCCGCAGACGCTGGCAATCATGAAGCTGCGCTACCAGACCGATGCAGGCACGCAGCCGGTTTCCTATGGCGAGACTCTCGCTTTGCCCGGCGGCGTGACCGCCACTTTCCTGCCGGCGGGCCATGTCCTGGGTTCCGCGCAGATCCTGCTCGAACATTCCGGCGAACGCGTGGTGGTGACGGGCGACTACAAGCGCCGAGCCGATCCCACCTGCGCGCCGTTCCAGGTCACACCCTGCGACATCTTCATCACCGAAGCCACTTTCGGCCTCCCCCTCTTCCGCCATCCGCCGATCGAGGAAGAGATCGGCAAGCTGCTCGCTGTCCGCACCGCCCATCCCGATGGCTGCGTTCTGGTCGGCGCCTACGCACTGGGCAAGGCGCAGCGCCTGATCGCGGAACTGCGGCTGGCGGGCCATGCCGAGCCGATCTGGCTCCACGGCGCGATGGAGAAGATGTGCCGCCTCTACGCGGAGTTCGGCATCGATCTGGGCGATCTGCGCCTGGTGGCCGACGCGTCGCGCGATGACTTGCATGGCGCGATCGTGATCTGTCCGCCGAGCGCCCTGAACGATCGCTGGAGCCGGCGCCTGCCCGATCCGATCACCGCGATGGCATCGGGCTGGATGCGCGTGCGCCAGCGCGCCCGCCAGCGCAACGTCGAACTGCCGCTGGTCGTTTCCGACCATGCCGACTGGGACGAGCTCACTCGCACGATCGAGGAAGTGGACCCGGCGGAAAGCTGGATCACCCATGGGCGCGAGGAAGCGCTGCTGCGCTGGCACCAGCTGCACCAGCGCACGGCCCGCGCTCTGGATCTCGTCGGCTATGAGGACGAGGATGATTGAGGCAGCCGATAATCCTCCCCCATCGGACATGGCACAGGCCTGTCCTCATCCTCATGCCGAACTTGGTTCAGCATCCATTTCGCCTTCGCAAGCGGAGGAATGTGGAGAGAAATGGACCCCGAACCAAGTTGGGATATATCCCGTTCACATTCGTAGCTTCGTCATTGCGATCCCGGCGAAAGCCGGGAGAAGCCATCCAGAGCGGCTCTCGCCGGGCTCCGGATTGCTTCGTCGCTTCGCTCCTCGCAATGACGAGGTTACGGATGCGAAGAGTATAAGCGCCAACCAAGTTCAGGATGACGAACCGCGAGAGCAACTTCCACATGCAGGTGCTTGGTCGTGAAGGAATTCACCGCCCTGCTCGACGCGCTCGTCTATACCCGCTCGCGCAATGCCAAGCTGGGGCTGATCGCGGACTATCTGCGCGAGGCGCGGCCGGAGGATCGCGGCTGGGCGCTCGCCGCGCTGACCGACGGGCTGGACTTCCCCGCGGTGAAGAGCGCCACGATCCGCAATCTGATGCAGGAACGCATCGATCCGGTGCTGTGGACGCTGAGCCGGGACTATGTAGGCGACACGGCGGAGACGGCGAGCCTGCTCTGGCCCGAACCCGACCAGGACGTGCCGCCCCCGCCTTCGGTCGCCGAAGCGGTGGAGGCGCTGTCCGGGATGACCCGCGCCAATGTGATGGTGCGCCTGCCTGCCCTGCTCGACCGGCTGGATTCCTCCGGCCGCTATGCGCTGCTCAAGCTCGCGACCGGCGCGATGCGGATCGGCATTTCCGCGCGACTGGCCAAGAC
Source organism: uncultured Erythrobacteraceae bacterium (assembly GCA_946482075.1). Next base: position 17,717 of record CAMLQG010000069.1, on the reverse strand, counting down.
CGCCTTCGCCCAGGCTTTCGGCGCCCCGCTCGAGGATGTGGAGGAATATTGGCATGCGGACGAGCCGCCCTATGCGCGACTCTTCGCCTGGGCGGCCGACGGCGCGCCGCCGCCCGATGCCGAGGCGATACCCCTGTTCCGGCCCTTCATGCTCGCCCATCCGCTCGAAGAGCCGGTAGTCGACCTCGCAGACTATGTCGCGGAATGGAAATGGGACGGCATTCGCGTGCAGCTCGCCCATGCGGGCGGAGAAACGCGCCTCTATTCGCGGTCGGGCGACGATATTTCGCGCACTTTTCCCGAAGTGGCGGCCGCACTCGCCATTCCAGCCGTGCTCGATGGCGAATTGCTGGTGCGCGGCTCGCACCAGGGCGGAGAAACCGGGGGCGCGGCGAGCTTCAACGCGCTTCAGCAGCGGCTCGGACGCAAGACCGTGTCCAGGGCCATGCTGGCGGACTATCCCGCCTTCGTGCGCCTCTACGATGTGCTGATGCTCGATGGTGAGGATCTGCGCACGCTTGCGTGGAGCGAACGCCGCGTCCGGCTGGAAGCGCTGATGCCGCGCCTGCCGGCCGATCGCTTCGACTTGTCCGCCGTGGTCGAGGCAACGGATTGGGACATGCTGAGCGCCATCCGGGCCTCCGCGCGCGACGATGCGATCGAAGGACTGATGCTCAAGCGACGCGACAGCCCCTACACCGCCGGGCGCAAGGTCGGCCTGTGGTACAAGTGGAAGCGCGATCCGCTGCTGATCGATTGCGTGCTGATGTATGCCCAGCGCGGATCGGGGAAGCGATCGAGCTATTATTCCGATTACACGTTCGGTTGCTGGGACGGCGATCCGGACCGGGGGGCGGAGCTCTTGCCCGTAGGCAAGGCCTATTCCGGGTTCACCGACGAGGAACTCAAATGGCTCGACCGCCATGTCCGCAATCATACGGTCAACCGCTTCGGTCCCGTGCGGGAGACCGACAAGAGCCTGGTCCTCGAAGTGGCGTTCGATTCCGTCCATGAAAGCAAGCGCCACAAATCCGGCCTCGCCATGCGCTTCCCGCGTATCCGCAGGTTGCGCACCGACAAGCCTGCCCATGAGGCGGATCGGATCGCGAGCTTGCGCGCCTTGATCAGAGACTGATAGAGCGGGCGCAATAAAACTGCTCCACTGGGAAACGGGAGAGACATTGCCCATGTCGTCCGAACTGATCGCGGAAATCCAGGAAGCCTATCGTTACGATCACGAGCACAATGCCCATCCGGTCACCAGCCGGGAGGAACTGCCGATCGCTTTCGAATGGATCACGGCCGAATGGCTGACCGACGTGCTGTGCGGTGACGTGCCGGGCGCCAAGGTCGTCGGCTTCGAGCTGGGCGGAGTGGACAATGGATCGTCCAACCGCCGCAAGATCAGGTTGCACTATAACGAGGCCGGCCAGGCCGCGCCCCAACTGCCCGCCAGCGTCTTCTGCAAGGCTGCGCACAACCTTGCCAATCGCGTGGTGCTGGGCATCGGTGCGTCGGCCGAGGGCGAAAGCAACTTCTACGCCCATGTCCGTCCGCATCTCGATATCGAGGCGCCGGTCGCCTATTTCGTGAAGCTCGACACCCGGACCTGGAACTCGATGATCATGCTCGGCGACATTTCCGACAGCGTGACCGAGTTCTGCAATCACCACACGGTGATGACCAGGGCGCGCGCCGAAAGCCAGATGCGCCTGCTCGCCCGGATGCACGGCAAATGCTATTCCGATCCCTATCTGATCCAGACCACGACGAAACACTTCCTCACCTGGCCGGACTATTTCCAGCGGGTGCTGATCTTCGGCATGAAGGAAGGCTCGGAAGGCGGCTTCCAGAAGTCGCGCGATGTCCTGCCGCCCGCCCTTTTCGCCCGGGCGGACGAGATCTGGGGCGGCACGATGAAGTCGATCGAGTTCCACAACACCCAGCCGATGACTTTCGCCCATCACGACGTGCATCTGAAGAACTGGTACGTGGCCGGCAATGGCGAGATGGGCCTGTCCGACTGGCAATGCGCGGTGCGCGGCCATTGGAGCCGCGATTTCGCCTATACCATCGCCACCGCGCTCACGATCGAGGACCGCCGCGCCTGGGAAAAGGACCTGCTGCGCTATTATCTGGACCATCTGCATGCCGAAGGCGGCCCGAAGCTCGATTTCGACGAGGCCTGGCTGCATTACACCCAGCAGCTGATCACCGCGCTCACCTGGTGGACGATCACGATCAATCCGGCCGAAGGCATGCCCGACATGCAGCCGATGGACATCACGCTGGAGTTCCTCCGCCGCATCGGCACCGCGATGGACGATCTCGGCACGATGGATGCGCTGAAGAAGCTGTAATCCCACCCTGCGTCATTGCGCTATTCCGGCAGCTGGATCAGCTTTTCCCGAGAAGTTGCGCCGCGCAACAAGTTCAGATGGGAATTCGCCACGCCCAGCGCACCGGCCAGCAAGGCGAGAACGGCCTCATTGGCCTTGCCGCCTTCCGGCACGGCACGGACCTTGGCAAGCAGCCGGCCATCGACGATCTCGAGACTTTCCGCTCGCGCACCTGGCGTAACCCTTATCGCCAGCCGCCCCCGCTCGTCGGCCAGCGCGCGGATCGCCTGCGCCGGCGGCAGCTCAGCCCTTCGCCGCTTCATCCAGCGCCGCGCGGTGGATGCGCGCATTCTCGACATAGCCCGACACGCCGAGACGCATCTGCGCGATCGCGTCATCCGTCAGGTCGCGCACGAATTTGGCCGGCCGGCCGGCCCAGAGCTGCCGTTCCGGAATCACCTTGCCCGGCGTGAGCATCGCGCCCGCCGCCAGCATCCCGCCCGAAGCCACCCGGCACCCGTCCATGATGATCGAACCCAGCCCGACAAAGGCCCAGTCTTCGAGCACGCAGCCATGCACCATCGCGATATGGCCGATCAGCACATCATCGCCGATGATCGTGGGATAGCCTTCGGGCCGATCCGCCTTGGGGCTGTCGCAATGGACGATCGTGCCGTCCTGGATATTGGTGCGCGCACCGATCACGATGCGGTTCACGTCCGCGCGGATCACGCAATTGTACCACACGCTCGCATCCGGTCCGATCTCGACATCGCCGATGATCCGGCAACCCGGCGCGATGAACGCGCTGTCGTGTATCCGGGGTGTCTTGCCATGAAGCGGGACGATCGTGACGTCATTCGGGGCGGCAGCCATCATCAACCTCCCAGCAGTTTCGCGGCCAGAGGCGCATGATAGGTGAGCACACCGGAGCAGCCCGCGCGCTTGAAGGCCATGAGCGTTTCCAGCACCAGCCCCTCGCGATCCCCGGCGCCGGCCGCGGCGGCGGCTTCGATCATCGCGTATTCGCCGCTCACCTGATAGGCGAAGACCGGCACTTCGAAGCGTTCCTTCACCCGGTGCACGATGTCGAGATAGGGCAGGCCCGGCTTCACCATCACGCTGTCCGCGCCTTCGGCGAGATCGAGCGCCACTTCGCGCAGCGCCTCCTCGCCATTGCCGGGGTCCATCTGGTAACTCTTCTTGTCGCCCTTCAGCAGCCCGCGCGATCCCACCGCGTCGCGGAACGGGCCGTAGAAGGCGGAAGCGTATTTCGCGGCGTAGCTCATGATCTGGACATTGTGGCGGCCATCCGCCTCCAGCGCCTGGCGGATCACGCCGATGCGCCCGTCCATCATATCCGACGGGGCGATGATATCCGCGCCGGCGGCCGCCTGGTTCAAGCTCTGGCCTACCAGCACGTCCACCGTGGCATCGTTCAGGACATAGCCGGCATCGTCCAGCAGCCCATCCTGGCCATGCGCGGTGTAGGGATCGAGCGCGACATCGGTCAGCACGCCGATATCGGACCCGCAGGCATCGCGGATCGCCTTGATCGCACGGCACATCAGATTGTCGGGATTGAGCGCTTCCCTGCCGTCGTCGGATCGCAGTTCAGGCGGAGTGTTGGGAAACAGGGCAAGGCATGGGATGCCGAGCGCCACGGCTTCGCGCGCGGCCTTGGCGATCCCGTCCACCGACCAGCGCGACACGCCGGGAAGCGAGGTGATCGGTTCCTCCACCCCTTGCCCTTCGGTGGCGAAGAGCGGCCAGACCAGATCGGCCGGGGTAAGCACGGTTTCACGGTGCAGCGCACGGCTCCAGGCCGAAGCACGCGTGCGGCGCAGGCGCAGGGCGGGATAAGAAGCAGTCATCGCCTTGCTCCCTGCCGGAAATCGACGGTGGCTTCAATCGGCTGCATGATGCGCGCCCCAACTTGCCTCCCGCAGGGTCCGTCATTGCGAGGACTGTGGGTCCGAAGCGGTCCAGAGCTTCATGTGCCGCTTCCGGATTGCTTCTCCCGGCCGCGCCGAGCTCGCAATGACACGCGCGGATGGGGACCGATCAACGCTCGGCGGGTTTCTCCAGCCGATCGATCTCGCGTAACGGCGTTTCGGCCTCGACCACCTGCGGCGCAAGGCTTTCGAGCGCAGCGCCGGTCGGCACTTGCTGCAGGGAGGCAAGGCGTGCGCGGAAGGCCTTCAGGTCGGCCCCTTCCAGCTGCGCGCGCATGGTGAAGCTGACGCTGGCCGGGTTCACCGTCTGCCCGTTGCGATACATCTCGTAATGGAGATGGGGGCCGGTCGAAAGGCCGGTGGAACCGACATAGCCGATCACCTGGCCGCGCCGCACCCGGTTGCCGGGGGACACCGCGATGCGGCTCATATGGGCATAGCCGGTCGCCATGCCGCCCCCATGGGACAGCTTCACGTAATTGCCGTGACCGCCATGGCGCCCGGCAAACTGGACGATGCCGTCCGATACCGCATAGATCGGCGCGCCATAGCGTGCCCCGAAGTCGATCCCGGCATGCATCCGGTAATAGCCGAGGATCGGATGGCGGCGGCGGCCATAGGTGGACGTGATGCGTCCGCTCACCGGCTGCAGCAACCCGGAGCGCACTTCACCGACCCCGGACGCTTCGTAGAACCGTCCGTCATTGCCCCAGCGCAGGAGCTGGGCCCGGGGCTTCGCGCCGCGCTCCAGCCCGGCATACATCAGTTCGCCCGGCTCGCTTTCGCCGGTTGCGGCGCGCTTGTAGGATAGGATGATGTCGAACGTGTCGTTGCTGCCGACGCCGCTTTCGATATCCATCTGGCCCGCCAGCGTCCGCAGATATTGCTGGACCGCCTTGGCCGGCGCGCCCGCCGCCCGCGCGGAGCGATAGAGGCTGTTGCCCACGATCCCGCGAATGCGCAGCGGCGTGTCGTCCACCCGTATCGGCCGCGGATCGAGCACGAGGCGCCCGCCCCTGCGCTCCAACGCGAGTTCGAGATCGAACCGTGCGCGGAAAGACAGCGAATCGAGCGGACGCGCTTCGCCCGGCGCGGGACGGCGGCCGAGCACGATATCCACGCTGGTCCCCGGCGCGATATCCTGGAGCGGCACGGCTCCCGCGACGAGTGACGTCACCTGATTGGCTTCACCCGCGCCGAGCCCTGCGCGCTGAAGCATGCGGCCGAAGCTGTCGCCCTGCGCCAGCGTGGCGGACAATTCGATCTGCGGCCGTTCCGGCGCGGATTTGAGCAGGCGGACGGCCTGCGTCGCGCCCATGTGCCGGCCGCTATCCGCGCCGAGCGCGAGCGGCATGATCATCTGGCTGCGAAACTCGTCGCGCGCCCGGTCATCGACATGCATCGCGGGCGCGGCTTCGAGCGGCGCGAAATCGGGCCAGAAGGCCAACGCCACCATGCCGAGCCCCAGCATCGTGCCGAGCCCGCGATACCAGCGCGCGCTGCCAATCTCCTGCGCGAGGTCCGTCCCGATATCCAGTGCCGAAACGCGGTCGAAGACGCGCGCTTTCCACTGAGCGACGCGTTCGACCAGAGGTCGCTTGCGGATAAGGCTGAATTGCCGGGGTGCAGGGAGATCAGCAGGCAGCAGGATCTGGGCACGCGTTAGCGCCGCGACTCCGCCTTGCGGACCCGCATTCTCGCCATGGCCATGCCCGGCGTCGAAATGCTCGCGCGACTTGAACAACGCACCCTCCCTGAAGCCGCACGCCGTCCCGACGACGCGGCTTCGATCCCGGCGGGATGAACTGACGGAAATCCTTGGCAGGCTAAAGTTAAAACCTTGCTAAGATCGACGGGTCGGCTCGCCTTTGCGGCTATCCGTTCACGGCCGGGGAATAGTGCCGCATCGCCGGTTGCGGACGGCACGCTTGCTTGCCACATTCGATGCGTGAAAGCCTCTTCTTCGCGCTCATCTTCACACAGCTCCGGCGATGGCCGCCTCAAGGCCGTCCTGGGGCCGACCAACACCGGCAAGACCCATCTCGCCATCGAGCGGCTGTGTGCCCATTCGAGCGGCGCGATCGGCTTCCCCCTGCGGCTGCTGGCCCGCGAGGTCTATGACCGCGTACGGGCGATCAAGGGCGATGCTCAGGTCGCGCTCATCACCGGCGAGGAGCGGATCGAGCCCCCCAACGCGCGCTGGCTGCTCTGCACTGCCGAAGCCATGCCGCGCGACGGGGGCGGACATGCTTTCGTCGCGCTGGACGAAGCCCAGCTGTCCGCCGATCGCGAACGCGGCCATATCTTCACCGACAGGCTGCTCCATGCGCGCGGCCGGGAAGAGACGATGCTGCTCGGCTCCTCCTCGCTCGAACCGATGGTCAGGGCGCTGCTGCCCAAAGCCGAGATCATCAGCCGCCCGCGCTTCTCGACCCTGAGCCATGTGGGTCCGCGCAAGCTTTCCCGCCTGCCTCCGCGCAGCGCCATCGTCGCCTTCTCGGCCGAGCAGGTCTATGGCGTGGCGGAAATGCTCCGCCGCTTCCGAGGCGGAGCCGCGGTGGTGATGGGCGCGCTTTCACCCCAGACGCGCAACGCGCAGGTCGAACTCTTCCAGTCGGGGCAGGTGGATTACATCGTCGCGACCGATGCGATCGGCATGGGATTGAACCTTGACGTCACTCATGTCGCTTTCGCAGGCCTGTCCAAGTTCGACGGCATCCGCCAGCGCCGGCTGACGCCCGCTGAAATGGCGCAGATTGCCGGCCGCGCGGGCCGCCACCAGAAGGATGGGACCTTCGGCACGCTCGGCGGCGGTTCCGACGGCCGGTCGCTCGAATTCACCGAGGAAGAGATCTACGCGATCGAGGAGCATCGCTTCGCCCCTCTGACCAAGCTCTTCTGGCGCGAAGCGCAGCCGCGTTTCGACGATGTCGCGACCCTGATCGGGGATCTGGAAGCCAAGCCGGACGAACCCCAGCTGACCGCCGCGCCCGAGGCGATCGACCTCGCGGTGCTGAAACGGCTGGCGGAAGATCCCGCCATCCACGGGATGCTCACTCGCCCGGCATCCGTGCGGCGCTTCTGGGATGTCTGTTCGCTGCCCGATTTCCGGCAACAGGGCACGGAATCGCATGCGCGCTTCGTCGCCCGGCTGTGGGACGATCTGAAAGGCGGCACGATTCCAGCCGGTTTTGCGGCCGCACGGATCGCGGAGCTCGACAATCCGCAAGGCGATATCGACACGTTGCAGGGCCGCATCGCAGCGATCCGCAGCTGGTCCTATATCGCCCAGCGGCCCGACTGGCTCATCGAGCGCGACGAGATGGCCGCGCGCGCCCGCGCCGCCGAAAGCCGCCTGTCGGATGCGCTGCATGCGCGGCTGACCGAACGTTTCGTCAATCGCCGGACTGCCGTGCTGATGAAGACGATCGGCAAGGATACCGCCCTTCTTGGCGTAACGCTCGACGATGACGGCACGATCTCGGTCGAAGGCGAAGCGATCGGGACACTGCAGGGCTTCCGCTTCGTGGCGGACCAGAGCGCGAGCCATGCCGACCGCAAGCTGTTGCTGGCGGCAGCGGAACGTCATCTGCCGAAGCTGCTGGCGCAGAAGGCCGAAGCGCTGTTCGCGGCCGGAGATGGCGCGCTCGCTCTCGGGAATGGCGCGATCACCCGCGATGGGCAGATCGTCGCCACGCTGCGCCCCGGCCGCTCGCGCAGCTGGCCGAGAATCGAGCTCGCGCGCGAGCTCTCCGCACTGGCACCGGCCCCGCGCGAAAGGCTGGCGGGGGCGCTCGAAGCATGGCTGGAAGCGCAGCTCTCCCCTCTGGGGTCGCTTGCCAGGCTGGAAGCCGCAGCACGCGACCCTTCGACGGGGCCTGAACTGCGCGCCCTGCTGCTGATGCTGGTGGAAGGTGGGGGCATCGCCCGGCGGGAGGAGGCAGGGCTGATGCATCTGCCGCCCGAGAAGCGGCGCCTGCTGCGCAAGCTCGGCGTGACGGTGGGTACGCTCGACATCTTCGTGCCGCCGCTGCTGAAGCCGGCGCCGCGCCGGCTCCTGCACGCGATCGGTGCCGATCGCCGGACGCTCTCGCCCGACATGGCGGCAGTACTCCCTGGCCAGGGACCGATCCCCGCGGGCTATCGCCGCGTCGGGCCGCAGATGATCCGGATCGACATGGCCGAAAGGCTGCTCAGGGAAGCGCATAATGCGCGCATGTCGGGCGGGAAGAAGCGCCGTTTCCCGATCGCTTCTGCGCTTGCCACCTCGATGGGCCTGACGCCTCCTGCCTTCGCCCGTCTCCTGCGGGACGGGGGCTTCCATCCCGCGCCATCGCGCCGCCTGGCCGAAGGCGCTCATGGTCCCCCCGCGCCGGACTTGTGGAGCTGGCGTCCACCCCGTCCCGCTTCCGATTGGCATGTGCCGGAGCAGCGCCGACGACCGGCCGATCCGAACAGCCCCTTCGCGGCTCTGGCCGATCTGGCTCAGGGCTGAGAGAAGATATCGTGGCGGAGACCATGCGGATCGACCGGCTCTTGTGGTTCCTGCGCTTCGCCAAGAGCCGCAGCCTGGCCCAGAAATGGGTGTCCGAAGGCCATATAAGGCGCAATGGCGAACGGGTGGAAAGGTTGGACCAGAAGGTCGCCGTGAGCGACATTCTGACCCTTCCGCTAATGCGAGGAATTCTCGCAATCGAGATCACGGCGATGCCGAAAAGGCGCGGTCCCGCGGAAGAAGCGCGCGAGTGTTATCACGTCCTTGACGCGGCCGGGAACTTCGCCATAGCACCCGGGGAAAGAGGTTGAAGTCTGAAAGGGAAGACCGCCCATGACCTATGTCGTTACCGACGCATGCATTCGCTGCAAATACATGGACTGCGTGGAAGTCTGCCCGGTCGACTGCTTCTATGAAGGCGAGAACATGCTGGTGATCAATCCCAGCGAGTGCATCGATTGCGGCGTCTGCGAACCCGAATGCCCGGCCGAAGCCATTCTCCCCGACACGGAGAGCGGCCTGGAACAATGGCTGGAGCTGAACGCGAAATATTCGGCCGAATGGCCGAACCTCACCTCCAAGCGCGATACCCCGCCGGATGCGGACGAGTTCAAGGGCCAGGAAGGCAAGTTCGACAAGTACTTCTCCGCCGAGCCCGGCGAAGGCGATTGATCTCGCCTACGGGACTTCCCGTAAGTCAAGATCGTCACACCTGACTCACCCATTGCGCCGCCGGAATCCCGGCGGCGCAATGGGGGCTGGCATTTTCCCGCGGAAATTGCTATATGCCCGCCAACTGCTCGGGCGCTCGCCTGCGGCAGGCTGGCAGATGGATTAGGCAAGGACCCCCAGGAAACATTCGAGGCAGACAACCGACCGCGTTGCAGGAGCGCGGCCGCTTCTCCACTTCACATGTTCCAACCCGCGGCCTTGCCCTTGAGAAAGGACGTTCAATGGCAGTCAAGGCGCCCGCCTTCGATGTTGGAGATTATGTCGTTTATCCCAAGCACGGGGTCGGCCGTGTGATCGAACTGCAAAGCCAGGAAATTGCCGGCATGCAGCTCGAACTTTATGTCCTCCGTTTCGAAAAGGAGCGCATGACGCTCCGCGTTCCCGTCAATAAGGTCGAAGCGATCGGCATGCGCAAGCTTTCCAGCGACAAGACGTTGCGGGAAGCGCTCGACACGCTGAAAGGCAAGCCCAAGGTGAAGCGCACCATGTGGTCGCGCCGCGCGCAGGAATATGAAGCGAAGATCAATTCGGGCGATCTGGTGTCGATCGCCGAAGTGACGCGCGACCTTTTCCGAGCCGACGATCAGCCGGAACAGAGCTATTCCGAACGGCAGATCTTCGAAGCGGCCTCATCCCGCCTCGCACGCGAACTCGCCGCGATGGAAAAGACGGACGAGCCGGCCGCACTCAAGAAGATCCTCGCGATCCTGAACGAGTATGCGCCGAAATATTACGAGAGCGCCGAAACCGCCTGATCAGGCGTTTCCCGTTTCGTCACGCAGAGGGCCGTCCTTCGGGGCGGCCCTTTGTTCTTGCGTTTCCCTCATTTCACCGATGATGGAGCCCGGTCCGGCTGGTGCCCGTCGCTCGCTTCATGCATTGGCAAGGCAGGAACGTTATCCCCGCAGCCCAAGGAGCCAGCCTATGCGACCGATTGCCGTTTGCCTGTTTGTCGCCCTCGCCCCTCTGCCGGCCGGATGCATCGCCAAGACGGCGGTGGACGTGGTCACTCTGCCCGTCAAAGCCGTGGGAAGCGGCGTGGACGCCGTGTCGACCAGCAGTTCCGAGCGCGATCAGAAGCGCGGCAGGGAAATGCGCAAGCGCGAAGACCAGCTGCGCCGCGACTACCGGGATTTCGACAAGCTTTGCCGCGAGGGTGACCAGCAGGCCTGCGTCACGCGCGATCAGATCGCAGCCGACTACGACGCGCTCCAAAGGTATTAAGCGGCTGCGCGACGCAGCCGGTCGTTGATCGCAGCGCCGATCCCCTCTTCCGGCACCGGCGCGACCGCGATACGCGGTTGCGCCGCCGCCGCGGCGAGATGCAGGCAGGCATAGAGCCGTGCGGCAGCTTCCGCGCAATCGCCGGCTTCGGACAGGGTGCAGTCGCCGGCGATGGGGCCGAAGCCGATCAGGAATTCGTCTTTGGTCTTGTCACAGGCATCGAGCCGCACCGGCTTGCCCGGCGCGTAATGGCTAGCGAGCTGGCCCGGCGCTTCGATCCCGGCATTGGTGATCGCCATGGCATGACCCAGAAGTTCCGCAATCGTCGTTTCCGTGATCGGTCCCGGACGCAGCATTTGCCAGCTTCCATCCGCGCGCAGGGCGACGATGGTCGATTCGAGCCCGTCGCGGCATGCCCCGCCGTCAAGTATCAGACTAACCGCCGAACCGAGCGAGGCCGCGACATGGGCTGCTTGCGTCGGACTGATGCCGCCGCTGCGATTGGCCGATGGTGCGGCCAGCGGCAGGCCGGTTTCCATCAGCAGGGCGCGCATAGCCGGATGGGCCGGCATGCGCAGCGCGATCGTCGGCAGTCCGGCAGTGACAGCGGGCGCCACCGGCGCGTCAGGCGCCAGCGGAAGCACCATGGTCAAGGGCCCGGGCCAGAAGCGTTCGGCCAGCCGGTTTGCGCGATCGTCGAGTACCGCCAGTTGCTCCACCTGCGCCAGATCCGCCACATGGACGATCAGCGGATTGAAATCGGGCCGCCCTTTCGCGCGATAGATCGAAGCGACGGCCGCTTCACTGTCCGCACGCGCAGCCAGGCCATAAACCGTCTCCGTAGGCACAGCGACCAGCCCGCCATCGCGCAGGCGCATGGCGGCCTCGGCAAGGCCGGCTGCATCGGCGGGCAGGATGACGGGCATCGTAAGGGGCATGTGTTTGCCGGACATGCCGCTCCCGCTATAGGGGAGAACAGCCCACGCCAAGCAAAAGCACCGCAGGACCCCAGAGGATGGCTTCGTTTTCTCCCCCGATCCAGGACCAGCTGCTGGCGATGCGCGTCTGCGCCGGTCTGGACGAGCTGGCCCAGACAGAGCGGTTCTCCGCCGCATCGCCCGATCTGGTCGAAGCAATCCTTCAGGGGATCGGCGAATTTGCGGTCGGAGAATGGGCGCCGCTCAACCGCATAGGCGACACGCAGGGGGCAACGCTGACCGATGGCGTAGTGACTTTGCCCGATGGCTTTGCCCAGGCCTACGCCGCCTATGTCGAACAGGGCTGGAACGCGCTCGCCGGCCCCGCGGCGTTCGGCGGTCAGGGCCTGCCTTTCACGCTTGCCTGCGCCGTGCTGGAGACGCTGGGCAGCGCCAATCTGGCCTTTTCGCTGATGCCGATGCTCACGGTGGGGGCAATCGAGGCGCTGACGCATCACGGCAGCGCGGAACAGCAGGCGCTTTACCTGCCCAGGCTGGTCAGCGGCGCCTGGTCGGGCACGATGAACCTGACCGAACCGCAGGCCGGCAGCGATGTCGGCGCGTTGCGGACCAGCGCGACCCCCATCACCGATGGGCCGCACGCCGGCAAGTACCGCATTGCCGGACAGAAGATCTTCATCACCTGGGGCGAGCATGATCTGGCGGAGAACATCGTCCACCTCGTTCTCGCGCGCACGCCGGATGCGCCCGAAGGCAGTCGCGGCATTTCCCTGTTCATCGTGCCGAAGTTCCATGTCACGCCCGAAGGCTCGCCCGCCGGCCGCAATGACGTCAGGTGCATCGCGCTGGAGAAGAAGCTCGGCATCCACGCCTCGCCCACTTGCGTGATGGCCTATGGCGAGCAGGGCGAATGCATCGGCGAGCTGGTCGGGCGGGAGAATGACGGCCTGCGCGCGATGTTCACGATGATGAACTCCGCGCGGATCAATGTCGGCTCGCAAGGCGTCCAGATCGCAGAGCGCGCACTGCAGCAGGCGCTGGCCTATGCACGCGAACGAATCCAGTCGGCCCGAGCCGGCGCAACCGACCGCAAGCCCGTGGCGATCATCGAGCATCCCGATGTCCGCCGGATGCTGGTCCGGATGCGGGCCCTGGCGGAGGGCGCTCGCGCCCTGCTCTATTACACTGCCGGTCAGGTCGACCGGGCTGTTCTGGGCAGCGAGGCTGCCGGTGATCGCGCCGATTGCCTCGTGCCAATGCTCAAGGCCTGGGGGACGGATGTCGGCATGGAAGTGACCAGTCTCGGCATCCAGGTCCACGGGGGCATGGGCTATATCGAGGAAACCGGCGCCGCCCAGCATTTCCGGGATGCGCGGATTCCGCCAATCTACGAAGGGACGAACGGCATTCAGGCGGCCGATCTGGTCACGCGCAAGCTCGGTCTTCAGCAGGGTGCCGTCGTGACGTCGCTGCTCGACGAGATCGCGCGCGATGCGGCGGGCGAGGCCGGCCTCGCCGCGTTGGCGTCGGCTTGTGCACGCATCGCCCGGTGGATGATAAGCGAAGCGAGCATCGAAGACCGGCTCGCCGGTAGCGTGCCGTTCTGCACCATGTGCGCAGTCGCCGTTGCCGGCTGGCAGATGATGCGCCAGGCGGAAGCCGCGGCGCGTGGCGAAGCCCCTGCGCTTGCAGGATTGAAGCCCGTCACCACCCGCTTCTTCCTCGATCATCTCGTCTCCGAAGCGCTTGGCCTCGAAGCCGCCGCCACGGCCGGCGCCGGGCTTCTCTATTCGGTGGATGCCGAAACTCTCGCACCATGAAGGATTTCGCATGACCGATCAGGGCGATCCGCTTGCCCGCATCGCCGACGCGCTCGAACGTCTGGCCCCCACCCCCACGCGTGCCGACTGGACGGCTTTCCCGGCCTATGTCTGGGACAAGTCCGGCGCACACGGAGTGGAGCAGCTGGAAGCGCCCGCCCTTCCCCTCCTGCGCGGGATCGACCGGCAGAAGGACGTCGTGGCCGAGAACGTCGCTCGTTTCGCCGCCGGCCATGCAGCCCACGACATGCTGCTGTGGGGCGCGCGCGGCATGGGCAAGTCCGCCCTGTTGCGCGCCAGCGTGATCAAGGCCCAGAATGATCGAGCAGGCAGCATCGCACTGGTCCAGATAAGCACCGATGCTCTCGAGGGCCTATCCCGCCTGTTCGCGAGGCTGGGCAAGCTCGATCGCCGTTTCCTCGTCTTCATCGACGATCTGGGTTTCGGGGAGGAGGACAGTGATGGGCCGCGCCAGCTGCGCAGCTGGCTGGAAGGCGGGGTGGAAGCGCGGCCCGGCAATGTCCGGCTGGCGGTGACCTCGAATCGCCGGGCGATCGTCTCGCGCCATTCTGCCGAACAGGACGATCCACTCAATCCGCGCGATGTGGTGGACGACAAGCTTGCGCTGGCGGATCGCTTCGGGCTGGCAGTGGGCTTCCACAATTGCAGCCAGGACGATTTCCTCGCCATAGTCGGCGGCTATGCCGAGCGATACGGGCTCGCTTGGGAGGAAGCCGATGCGCTCGAATGGTCGCGCCGACGCGGCGTGCGCTCCGGTCGCGCAGCCTGGCACTACATCACCGAGATCGCCGGACGGGCCGGCCAGGCGCTCTGATCGCGCCTCAGGGTCAGTCGATCTTGACGTAGTCGTCCGCAAAGCCTTCCTCGAACGCGCGCCGCGGGTCTCCCCTGAGTTCCTTCTGTGGAGGAAGCGGAGTAGACTTCACCGCTGCCGGCTTCGGCGCAGGCTTGGCGCCCGGCGCGCGCACGCGCCAGACGATGCCGGCCGTGTCGTCCGTCATCAGCAAGGCCCCGGTCTTGTCCCAGGTCAGCCAGGTAGGCCGGCCATGCGTATCTCCATCACCCGTGAGGAAGCCGGTCAGCACCGGTTTGGGCTGTCCGGCAGGATTGCCGAGCGCATCGAACGGCACGAAGATGAGATCATAGCCGGACATCGGCTTGCGGTTCCACGAACCATGCCGCGCGATGAAAGCGCCATTGGCGAAATCCGCTCCCATCATGTGGCCCTCGCCGGTGAAGACCAGCCCCAGCGCCGCCACATGGGGGCCGAGCGCATATTCCGGTTTGCGCGAATATTCGGTGAGGAAATTGGGCATGGGCGCCTGCACGCGCCAGTCGATCACCTTCTTCCAATAGACCCACGGCCAGCCATATTGCGCGCCCACCGGCACGTTGGTCAGATAGTCCGGCACCAGGTCGGAACCCAGCATGTCGCGCTCGTTGACCGTGGTCCACAGCTCGTCCGTCGCCGGATTCCAGGCAAGGCCGTTCGGGTTGCGCATCCCGCCGGCATATTGACGCCGGGACTTGGTCTGGAGATCGTATTCCCAGATCGCCGCACGACCCTTCTCGACCTCCATGCCGCCTTCGCCGATATTGGAAGCCGAACCCACCGCGACATAGATCTTCGTGCCGTCCGGGCTCAGGATGAGGTTGCGCATCCAGTGGCCGCCTCCCGGCGGCAGGTCCATCAGCTTCTCCGGTTTTCCTTCGAGCTTGGTCGCGCCGGGCTCGTAGGGGAACGAGAGCAGCGCATCATGTTCCGCGACGTAGAGCCGGCCATTGCCCCAGGCCATGCCGGAAGGCGAATCCAGCCCTTCGCGCAAGGTGATCTTCTGCTCCGCCACGCCATCGCCGTCAGCATCGCGCAGCAGGACCAGCTTGTTGGGTGACGGGCCGAAAGCGCCCGCACGCTCCATCAGGGTCACCATGACGAGGCCCACGATCCCGCCCGGCTTGTTGCCTGGAGGGGCATTGGTCAGCGCGACGATGACATCGCCATTGGGCAGGGTGATCATCGTTCGCGGACGATCGAGTCCTTCGGCGAAGCGAGTGACTTCCAGCCCCTTCGCCGCTTCGGGAGCCTGCCCCCTGGCCCAGCCCACGGGCTTGGCGATCGCAACCGTGGGGATCGTCTCACTTTCCGCCTCCACCAGCACGGGCTTCGGACCGGTGACTTCCGCCATCGTCTTCTGCGCGGAATTGCCGCGCGTCAGCCAGAACAGGAATCCGCCAAGAACGACGAGGACGAGGACGATACCGATCAGAATCTTGCGCTTGGTGCTCATGCGCCGGTGTTAGGCGCTGCAGGCGTCTCCGGCAATGGGCCCGACAGGACGAGCGCCGAAGCAGGAATCCCGCCCGCGATCGCCCCGAATCGGGACGTGAGCGCATTTTCCCGCCGCGAGTGTTAGTCCTTGGCGACTTACGATGCTAAATTTTCCCTTAATTGGCCATAACCACCGGGTTTATCTCGATACTGCATCGACAGGGGACTAACGCATGACCTCTCGCCGCCTTCTTTCCGTCTGCGCGCTTGGCGCATTGCTGGTCGGGCAGTCCGCCCTCGCAAGCGAGAATGCGCCTGAACTGTCCTATGATCCGGTTCCGCCGGCCAGCGATCAGTCGCCTGCCCGCGACTATGGTGCGGAACGCGCGGAATGGCTCGACCGTTGCCGAGCGCACTATCGCGACAATGGCGTTGGCGGCGCCGTGATCGGTGGAGTCATCGGCGGCCTTGCCGGGAACCGCATCGCCGGCAAGGGCAATCGCACCACAGGGACAGTCGCGGGTGCCGCGGTCGGCGCAGTCACCGGGGCTGCGATCGACAAGGCCGAGGATCGCGATCGCGTGCGCGATGCCTGCGAAGACTATATCGATCAATATTCCGCCTATTATTCGGCAGTCAGCCAGAACGGCGGCTATCCTGCCTATGGGGCCTACCCGGGCTATTATTCGCCCTATGGTTATGGCGCGGGCTATATGATGGTACCCGTGCGGATCGACCGCGGCTGCTGCTGCGACAAGCGGGAAGTGGTTGAGGAAGTGGTGGATGCGCCGGTCGCGCGCCGGGTCATTCCGCGTCGTCCGGCGGACAAGCGCATCAAGGTGGTTCCGGACAAGCGTCTTAAATATACTAAATAATTCAGGTAGTTACAAGATATCAGACTGCGCGGCAGATCTGGTCGTGCCCCGCGCGACTCCCGCCCGAATCATTCCTTAGATACCGCCGCCCGTCAGGCGCTGGCAGATGAGATCCAGCTGGTCGAGCGTACGATACCGGATGGTGACCGCGCCCGAACGCGGATCGGCATCGCTGTTGATGCGCACCTGAAGGCCCAGGAACTCCTCGAGATGGGCCTGGACTGCGGCGATATCGGCGTCATTCGCGGCATCGCGCGCCGGGCGCGCGCTACGGCGAACAGGTCCATCCGGCCGCGCCACCTGGCGCACTTTCCGTTCGATATCGCGGACCGAGAGATTCTTCGCGATCGCTTCCTTCGCCAGCGCTTCCGCCTGATCGCACCCGATCAGCGCTCGCGCATGGCCCATGGAAAGCCGGCCTTCCTCGACATGGCCGATGACCGCTTCCGGCAGGCTCAGCAGGCGCTGGAGATTCGCGACATGGCTGCGCGACTTGTCGACCAGCTTGGCGATCTCCGCCTGGCTGACCCCTTCGTCCTGCGCAAGGCGATGATAGGCGCGCGCCTCCTCGATCGGATTGAGGTCTTCGCGCTGGATATTCTCGATCAGTGCCAGCGCCATCACTTCGCGCTCCGGCAGGTCGCGCACCAGTGCCGGGATTTCGTGAAGCTGGGCCCGTTGCGCCGCGCGCCAACGCCGCTCGCCAGCCACGAGCTGATAGCGTCCGCTGGCCATCGGGCGGACGATCACCGGCTGGATCACTCCGCGGGCGGAAATCGAAGCGGCCAGTTCCTCCAACGCTTCCTCGTCAAAATGGCGGCGGGGCTGTTCGGGGTGCGGTTCGATCGACGCAACCGACAGCATCGCAAGGCCATTGGCCGGCCGGGCCTCGGCCACCGCGACACCACCCTCGCCCGTTCGGACCGGATTGACCACGAGCGGCTCCTCGCGGCGGACTTCGCCGAGCAGGGCGCCCAGCCCGCGCCCCAGCTTCCTGCGGGCTTCCGGCTTGCCGCTGGTTTCGCCGACCGTGCGCAGCTGATCATTCT
>CAMLQG010000068.1 GCA_946482075.1 uncultured Erythrobacteraceae bacterium | reverse complement strand
TGCGCCGCCAGGTCCATGTCGACGCCCTGCCCGGCCTGACGACCGAAGCGATCCTGCTCGCCCCGCCGGCCGCGCTGATCCTGTGGTACAACGCACATCATGGCGGCCTCGCTTTCGGCGACGAGGCGCTCACCACGGGGATGACCATGCTGGCCGGCGTGATCACGGCGGTGCCGCTGCTGTTCTTCACCGTGGCCGCGCGGCGGATGGACTATTCGCTGCTCGGCTTCATCCAGTTCATCGCGCCCTCGCTGATCTTCATCCTGGGCCTGACGCTGTTCTCCGAAACGCTCAAGCCCGCCCAGATGGCCAGCTTCATCGCCATCTGGAGCGCGATTGCGGTGTTCTGCTGGGATCTGTGGACAAGGAGGGGGGCGGAGCAATCTCCTTCCTGACGTCATTGCGAGGAGCGAAGCGACGCTCGCAATGACGGGCCTATAGACACCCCGCAAACCGCAATTTCTCGCCTACCGCCTGGTTGCCGAGCTGGCCTTCCCACATGGCGAGATGGCCGCGCACCACGGTGCCGATCACGCGGCCCTGCAGCTCCATGCCGGTGAAGGGCGACCAGCCGCAGCGGCTCTGCAGCCAGTCCTCGGTGACGGTGAAACTGCCCTTGCGGTCGACGATCGTGAAATCGCCGTCATAGCCTGCCGCGATGCGGCCCTTGCCGACCAGGCCGAAGATCCGCTGAACACCGGCGCTGGTCATGTCGATGAACCGTTCCAGGCTCATTCGCCCCTTGGCGACATGGTCCAGCATCAGCGGCACCAGCGTCTGCACGCCGGGCATGCCACTGGGGCTGGCGGGATAGGGCTTGGCCTTCTCTTCCATCGTATGGGGCGCATGGTCCGAACCGATCACGTCGGGCACGCCCTGCACCAGCCAGTGCCACAGCCCAGCGACATGCGCCGCGCTGCGGATCGGCGGGTTCATCTGGGCATAGGTGCCGAGGCGAGGATAGGCGTCCTCGCCCGCGAGTGTGAGGTGCTGGGGCGTCACTTCGCAGCTGGCGATGTCGCGGTGCCGGGAAATCACTTCGAGCTCGGCCGGCGTCGTCACATGCAGGATGTGGATCGGCCGCTTCGCCGCGCGCGCCAGGCGCAGGATGCGCTGCGTGGCCAGCATCGCACTTTCATCGTCGCGCCAGACGGGATGGCTGGACGGATCGCCTTCCACCCGATGATCCTTGCGCGCATTCATCCGCGCTTCGTCTTCCGCATGGATCGCCACGCGGCGGCGGCCATGGGACAGCACGCGAGCCAGCGCATCGTCTTCGGCCACCAGCAGGCTGCCGGTGGAAGCGCCCATGAATATCTTCACTCCCGCCGTACCGGGAATCCGCTCCAGCTCGCCCAGTTCCTCCGCATTGTCGGCCGTCGCGCCGACATAGAAGGCATGGTCACACCACATGCGATGATGGGCGCGTTCCAGCTTGTCGTGCACGCGCATCTCGGAATCCGTGTTGGGGGAGGTGTTGGGCATTTCGAACACGGCGGTCACACCGCCCATCACCGCAGCGCGGCTGCCGGTCTCGAGATCCTCCTTATGCTCCAGCCCCGGCTCGCGGAAATGGACCTGGCTGTCGATCACGCCGGGCAGGACATCGAGCCCGGTGCAATCGATCCGCCGGCCCTCGGAATAGGAGCCGATGCCGGTGATTCGTCCGTCCCGCACCGCTACGTCGGCGATGACCGGGCCCGACGGCGTGTGGACGGTGCCGTTGGCGAGGACGAGTTCAGGCGCGTTGTTGTTCATGTTTCAGGCCGTTAAGTTGAACAGGTTGACACAGTTGACACTGTCCTGAGGGAAAGTTCGGAGGGCTCTGCAGAGGCGCTCGCCCCGCCCCGATCCGTCATCCCGGCGCAGGCCGGGATTGCTCTCGAAAGGGCTCCACATAGCCGAACGAGATGCCAGCCCGCGCTGGCATGACGGAAGAAAAGGAAGTGGGAGCCCCAAAGCATAAACCCGCCATGCCATAGCTTTGCCGTGTAGGACAGCGCGCTATGACATGGCGGGCATGCGACCCGATAGGCGCGATGGGGCGCCGCCCGGAAACTCGTGTCAGAAGCCCGAAGGGACTTCGTTCAGGATGATCGTCTTCGCTTCGAGATAGGGCCGCAGCCCTTCCACGCCACCTTCGCGGCCGATGCCGGACTGCTTGAACCCGCCGAACGCGATCGAGAGATCGGCACGGAAGGCATTGTGCGCCACCGTACCCGAACGCAACTGCCGCGCGGCGGCATAGGCGCGCTCGACATCCTGCGTGAAGACCGAGGCGTTGAGGCCGAAATCGGAATCATTGGCGATGGCGATCGCATGGGCTTCGTCATTGGCCGGGATCACGCTGACCACGGGGCCGAAGATCTCCTCGCGTGCGATGACCATGGAATTGTCGACATTGGAGAAGATCGTCGGTTCGACAAAGAAGCCGCGATTGAGGTGGCTGGGCCGCTTGCCGCCTGCCGCCAGTTTCGCACCTTCTTCCAGGCCCTTGGCGATGTAACCTTCCACCCGGTCTCGCTGGCGCTGCATGGCGAGCGGGCCCATTTCGGTCGCCGCGTCATAGGGATCGCCGACCTTGATCCTGGCGAAGGCGGACGACAGCGCATCGACGAACTGGTCGTGCCTGTCGCGCGTGACGACGATACGCGTCAACGCCGCGCAGACCTGGCCGGTGAGCAGGCGCGTGCCCTGGGCGAGCGCCTCGGTCGTCTCCTCGATATCGGCGTCGTCCAGGATCACCGCGGCGGACTTGCCGCCCAGCTCCAGCGTGATGCGCGCGATCCGCTCACCGCAGATGGAGGCGATGCGCTTGCCCGCAGCGCTCGATCCGGTGAAGGAGATCTTGTCCACATCCGGGCTGCGGACGAGCAGTTCCGACACTTCGCGATCGGCCGTGACGCAGTTCAGCACGCCCGGCGGCAGGCCGATCTCCTCCGCGATTTCCGCCATGGCGAGGCCTTCGCCCGGCGTTTCAGGGGAGGATTTGAGAACCACGGTGCAGCCTGCGAGCAGGGCCGGGGCAATCTTGCAGGCGATCAGCGTCAGCGGACCGTTCCACGGCACGATCGCGCCGACCACGCCCACCGGCTCATGCGCCAGCAGGCCGATGGCGCTGCCGGGCGAATGCAGCGCCTCATGCCGTTCCACGAAGGGGAACGTGCCCGCCAGGTCGGCGTAAAAATCATAGAGGAAGGCGACGCCGCCGGGCCACAGATCGGCCAGTTGGCTGGCCACGCCGATCTCGCCCGTCCAGATGCGACTGAGCTTCTGGCTGTGTTCGTCGATCTTGCGGGCCATCAGGCGCAGATAACCGGCGCGCTCCGCATGGCTCATGCGCGGCCACGGCCCTTGGTCGAACGCCTTGCGCGCCGCTGCGATGGCGCGGTGCATGTCGGCGGCCTGCGCTTCGGCCACGGTGACGAAGGTTTCCTCCGTCGAGGGAGAAATGACATCGATTCTCGAATCGCTCGACGGGGCGATCCACTCGCCGTCGATGAAGAACTTGTCCGGATGCCTGATCAGTTCGGCAGCGTCGGTAGCCATGTAAACTCTCCTGGAATGCGACCGTGCGACCATAGGGCGGTGATCGTCCATTGTATAGACAACTTTCTTGCTGCATTCCCCAGCCGCTCTTGGTGAGGAAGGATTCGCACCCTCAGGACCCGTTCGTGCTGAGCTTGTCGAAGCACCGCTTTTCTTTTTCGGCCCACTCTCCGTTCAAGGAGAAAGGCGGCCGTTGTGCTTCGCACAGCTTCGCTTCCGACAAGCTCAGGGCGAACGGAGCGGTTCTTTGACGGAGCTAAGCCAGCGCCTCCTCGAACAACCCCAGCAGCGAGCGCCAGTGCCGTTCCGCCGCCGCCTCGTTGTACACCGGGAAATCCGCCATGGTCCATCCATGCAGCGCGCCTTCATAGGTTTCGCACAGATGGTCGACCCCGGCGTCGCTGAGCGCCTGTTCCAGCCTCTCGGCCATTTCCGGCGGATAGGACCCATCCTCCACCGCGCCGGCCACATAGATCCGGCCCTTGATGGCGGGCGCGAGCAGATGCGGGCTGATGTCCGAATCGGTCGCCAGATTGCCGCCATGATAGCTCGCCGCCGCCGCGATCCGATCGGGATGGAGCCCCGCCGCGGTGATCGCCATGCCGCCGCCCATGCAATAGCCGGTCAGCCCGACCTTGCCCGGAACCACATCGCCGCGCGTATCGAGATAAGCGAGATAGGCCGCCGTATCCACGCCCGCGAGCCGGGTGCTGGTGCTCGAAAAATGCGCGCCGATCACGCTTAGCGGATTGCCGCCGGCAAAGACGTCCGCAGGAACGAAGGGTTCGTAAGGGCCCATCCGATAATAGAGATCGGGCAACAGCACGACATAGCCCGCATCCGCTAGCCGCTGGGCCATCGCGAACAGGGTCGGCCGGACGCCGAGCCCATCCATGTAGAAGATCGCTGCCGGCCAAGGGCCGCTGCCGGCGGGTGTGAAGACGTAGGTGGGGCAAGTCCCCTCGCCCGTTTGGATCGCAATCTCTTCCATGCCCGCTCCACAACCGTTCGTGCTGAGCTTGTCGAAGCACAGCTTTTCGCTTTGGCCGTAGAAGAACGGAAAAACGGTCCTTCGACAAGCTCAGCACGAACGGGGCAAGAATTCCACGATTTCGGTCAAGCCCGCCCGGTTTCCCCCACCAGCAGCGCGGGATCGATGCCGTCTGCCCGCCAGGCCGCGGTCCAGCGGCCGTCCGCCTGCGCATCAAACAGGATTTCCTCGCGGCCGTTGGCGGGGAACCAGCCATGGCGGCGCATTTCCTCTTCCAGCTGGCCCGGCGCCCAGCCGGCATAGCCGAGCGCGACCAGCCAGCGTTCTGGGCCCTTTCCTTCCGCAATGGCGCGCAGCGTGCCGATCGAGGCGGAGAGCGCCCAGAGTTCGCCTACTTCCACCGTCTCTTCCTCGTGCCAGTCGCGCGAATGGAGAATGAAGCCACGCCCCGGCTCCACCGGGCCCCCGTGATGGATCTCGCAATCGGGCGCCCGGCCGGGATCGAGCCCGACTTCGCGCATCAGCGCATGCAGGCGGATGCCCGCGCGGACATGGCCGATCCCGATGCCCAACGCGCCGTTCTCGTCATGGACGCACATCGCGATCACCGCGTGATCGAAATTGGGGTCCGCCATGCCGGGCATCGCCAGCAGCAGCCGGCCCGCAAGATATTCCGCCTCGCTCATTAGCCCGCGATGCTACGCCTGCGCGGCCGGGATGCAAATGGCCTGCGAGCCGGAAAAAGCGGAAAGCGACGGGGCGGGCTGCGAGGACGGCGAGATCAGCAAAAACAAAGTCCATTCGTGTCGAGCGAAGTCGAGACACCGCGTGCCACGCTTCTCGGCTTCGCTCGAAGCGAACGGCACAAGGTGTCCTCTGACTATTGATTTTCCCAACGAAGCCGCCACCTTGCCTCCATGTCTTCCGATCGCCTGTTTTCCCGCGCAATCATCCGTGTCGCCCCCACCGAGGAGGGCGAGGACGTGGCCGGTTTCCTCCAGGGCCTCGTCACCAATGACGTCTCGGGCCGGCTTCCCGTCTGGGCCGCGCTGCTGACCGCTCAGGGCAAGGTGCTGTTCGATTTCATCGTGTGGCCCGGCGCCCATGACAGCCTGCTGATCGATTGCGAGGCGGACGCGGCGGACGATCTGATCAAGCGTCTCAATCTCTATCGCCTGCGCCGCAAGATCGCGATCGGGCGCGACGACAGCCTGGGCGTCTACTGGCAGTCCGAACCCGCCGGCGATGGCGGCGCCCCAGATCCGCGCCTCGCGGCGTTGGGGCAGCGCTGGATCGGCAAGAGCACGCCGGAAGACCGGCCGGCGGACGACGCGTGGACCACGCATCGCCTGCATGTCGGCGTGGCGGAAGGGCGCGCCGATCTTGGTGAGGGTGAGACGCTCTGGCTCGAATGCAATGCAGTGGAACTGCATGGCGTGAGCTTCAGCAAGGGCTGCTATGTCGGGCAGGAGAACACCGCGCGGATGAACTGGCGGCAGAAGGTCAATCGCCGGCTGGTGGTGGTGCCGATGGACCGTTCGGACCCGAAGCGGCGGCGCTGCGAATATCCCACGCTGGGCCTCGCGGTGGATCATCTGCGGGTCGAGGATATCGAGCCCGCCCTCGCCCCGCCCTGGATGGCGCTGGCGGAAGGTTAGGCCGTCACCGCTCGCGGTTGAGCATCAGCGTTTCCGCCCAGGATTCGGGCACGCCCTCCACGTTCATCACCACGGTGCGCATCAGTCGGGCGGCGATTCCCCGCAAGTGATCGCGGCCGAGGCCCATCTCCTTCAGCATCGGCGCGCCGAGCAGCGCATCGCCGACCGCCATCGTGATCATGACCAGCGCGGCATCGTAAAGCGATTGGGAGGTCTGACCGTCATAGGCGATTTCCCGAACCAGCGCGTCCACGGTGGTCATGATCGGCTCCAGCGCTTCCTGATTGTCGCTCAGCATCATCCAGGAAATGAGCGCCGCCCCGCCGCCCTTGTCGAATGCGTCGAAGATCAGGTCCACCGCATCGCGCACATCGCCCTCGCCCGCGCGGCGGCGGCGCACGGCTTCCGTGATACGCTGGCTGACAGTACCCGTCATATGGAGCGCCAGGGTCTTCTGCAGTTCCTCGGCCGATCCAAAATGGTGGAGGAGATTGGCATGCGTGCAGCCAACTCGCGCGGCCACTGCCTTCAACGTGACAGCCTGCGGCCCCACTTCGAGCAGCAGCGCAGTCGCCGCGTCCAGCGCAGCGGCCCGCGTTTCGCCCGCCGGGCGACGTCGCTTTGCCTCATTCCCCTTGTTAATTGACATCCATGTAAGCAGCGCTAATAGGTCAGACGAATTAATAGAGTCCCCGACCCTAGATCGCTGCCAGTCCGCACTCAAGATATCCGTGCGTACCGAATTCGATCTGTTTCGAGATGACTAAAGCCGCGCCAAAACCAAAGCAAACGGCGTCGGCCTGCTGAAGGCATTGCCCTTCGGTTCGCAGCTTTCCCCTCCGCCACCTCCCTCACCCGGCGGAGGGGAAAGTCACGCCGCCGCCATCACCCTTTCGGTCAGCACTTTTTCGGAATGGGCTGCGAGATCGTGCGGCCGCCCGATATAGCGCGCGGCAGGAACGCTGACGCCGCGTGCGAAGCTCATCCTCGGCACGATCTCGCCGGTCGCCCTGAAGCCGACCTTGCGCAGCACTCGCGCGGATGCGGGATTGTCGAGGAAATGCGCCGCGGTGACGAGCTCGTGGCGCAGCATGTGCGCCACTTCCAGTACGGCGATCACCGCCTCGCTGGCAAACCCCTGGCCGCGCCATTGCGGCCCGATCCAGTAACTCAGTTCGACCAGCCCGTCCGACCGCGAGAGCCCGCAGCCGCCGATCACCGGCGCGTCCGGCAGGTCCGGCAGGGTGACGAGGAACTGCGGCGCGGCCGGATCGCGCGGAACACGCAGGAAGAACGCCCCGCCGCCGGCCCCGTGGGGCCAGGGTGCATGGGCGAGCTTGCCCGCGATTTCGCTGTCGCCGATCGCCGAGCGGATGGCCGGGCCATCATCGGCGAAGGCAGGGCGCAGGAACAGCCTCTGGCTGCGAATGAACATGTCCGTCTCCTCTCGCGCCCCGCTTCGACGTGCCACTAATCCGAGAAAGTGACAGCCATGTTGCGCCGGGCCGTTGGGGTTTTCAGCGAGGGAGACACGAAAAAAGGGAGATGGGCGGGGCCCTCTCCCTCTTCGGCCGGGCTATCAGAACCCGGCGGGGCCATCCCATGGGACGGCCCGTGTGAACCATCCGTTATTCCGCGGCGGCTGCCATATCCACCGACACATATTTGCGGCGGAGCTTGCCTTCGTGGAAGCGCACGCGACCGTCGGTCAGGGCGAACAGTGTGTGATCCTTGCCGATGCCGACATTCACGCCCGGATAGACCTTGGTGCCGCGCTGGCGCACGATGATGTTGCCGCCGACGACGCTTTCGCCCCCGAACTTCTTCACGCCAAGGCGACGGCCGGCAGAGTCGCGGCCATTGCGGGACGAACCGCCTGCTTTCTTATGTGCCATCTCGTCTTACTCCGTACCCAGGCTTATTCCGTATCGGCCTTCTTGGCCGGTGCCTTCTTGGCGGCCTTCGGCTCACCGGCTTCCGCGGCAGGCGCTTCGGCCTTGGCGGCGACCTTCTTCGCAGGCTTCGAATCGCCCACGGCAGTGATGCGCAGCAGCGTCATCTGCTGGCGGTGACCGGCCTTGCGGCGATAATTGTGGCGGCGGCGCTTCTTGAACACCACTACCTTTTCGCTCTTGGCCTGTGCGATGATCTCCGCCGAAACGGTGATCTTGGCGGCATCCGCCAGATCCCCGCCGTCTCCGGCCAGGAGAACGTCGCCCAAAGTGATCGTATCGCCGGCTTCACCCGCCAGCTTCTCGACCGCGATCTTGTCTCCGGCGGCAACCCGATATTGCTTGCCGCCCGTGCGCACTACTGCGAACATGGTGCCCTTATCCACTTAGCTTGCTATGCCACCCCGCCTTCGCAGGGCCTTGGAGACCGAGCGACTGGGCGGCGCGCCGCACACCTCCTTTCCGAAGGCATGCTGGAAGATGCGTGCCGTTAGGGAAAAGCGGCCTGACTGTCAACGCCGGAAGCGCCCCTTTTCGCATGGCGGCGTCCGGTATTGGCGATCCCGCTGGCAAGCCGCGCCGCGCATGCTATTGCGGCAGCATGACCCCGCGCAACGCCGCCCTTCTCCTTATCGCACCGCTGGCCCTTTCCGCCTGCGCCAGCGCAGCGCCCAGCCATTATCCCTCGCTGGCGCTGCGCGATTTCGAGCGAGTGAAAGGCGCCGGCACTCCGGCGGAGCCCGCGCCGGCTCCGCCCCCGCCGCCAGCCATCCAGCCGGACGAGGCGCTGTCCTCCCGCCTGCAGAAACTGCAGGCGCAGGCGCGCGAAGCGCATGGATCGTTCATGGCGGCCGCCCCCGGCGCGCGCTCGGCCGTTGCCGGCGCTTCGGGTGCCGCACCGGGCAGCGATCGCTGGATCGCGGCGGAAGTGGCGGTATCCAATCTCGAATCGACTCGCGCCCGCGCCATGGTGGCGCTGGCCGATCTCGACGATCTGCAAGTCTCCGCCGCGCTGGAAGATGGCGCGATCGAGGCGATCACCGCGGCACATACCGCCGTGGCGGACCTGCTGGCGCAGGAAGATCGCGTGATCGACGAACTGGTGGGGAAGCTGGAGGGGTAAGCAATAAGGTCGCTCATGGTGAGGAGCGACTGAGCCTGTCGAAGGCGCGTCTCGAACCACGCGCGCTGAGCCATCCTTCGAGACGCCGCTTCGACAAGCTCAGCGGCTCCTCAGGATGAGCGGGGCCTTTACAAAAAAAAATGCGCGGGCGTGGAGAGAGACGCCCGCGCAGTCAGAGAGCCCGTTCGGAATTTCAGCGCACCAGCGCGGCGATCAGCACCGTCGCCAGACCCCAGAGCACGATCAGCACCGGCAGGATCAGGACCTGCACCGCAGCGTCGCGGCGCGTGACCGGGCCGGTGAAGGTCTGGATGCCTTTCGCGCCCAGCCGCCCCCAATCGAGCGCGCGGGTCCGCGTCGCCGGCCCGATCTTCGTCCACAGCATCGGCACGCCGAAGCCCGCGACGACGAACAGCGCGAAGATCACCATCGGAATGGCGAGTTCGGGATTGCCGAAGCCCAGCGCCATGATCCCGATGAAGCCGAGATAGGCCGCCACGGTTGCGACATAGAGGCCGACTGGCAATTCGAAAGTGCGGTTGACGGTGGTCAGGACAGGCGGTGCGTCGTGCAGCACGGCCTTGTCGGCGACTTGCTGGAAATCGGTCAGGCTGGTCATGGCGGCAACTCCTTTGTTGCCGTGACTCTTTGCTTCGAATGGACCCGCCTTCCTTGACCAGGATCAAACTTGGACGGTTTCTTCCCGCCAGCGATCGAGATCCTGGTGATCGGCCGGACGCGGATCGATCCAGCGCCAGCCTTCGGCGGTCTTCTCACGCTTCCAGAACCAGGCGTCGCTCTTGAGATGATCCATCACGAAATCCGCAGCCAGGAACGCGTCCCGCCTGTGCCGCGCTGCGGCCGCCACCAATACGATCGGCTCGCCCGGTTGGAGAAGGCCGCTGCGGTGGATGATCAACAGGGCATCCAGCGACCAGCGCGCCGCCGCACCACTCGCCAACGCACGCATGCCCGGCAGCGTGAGCGGATCGTAATGCGACAGTTCCAGCGCTTCGACTCCGCCGCCGACGCGGACCTGACCGGCGAAGACGACGATCCCGCCCGATTCCGGCTGGGCCGCCATGAAGCGGTCGACTTCCGCGCCGGTTTCGAACGGGGCGGTCAGCAGGCGGACGTCGATCGCCGCTTGGCTCATCTCAGCCGCCGCTGACGGGAGGCAGGAAGGCGACCTCGTCGCCGGTCAGGGCCTTGAGCCTGGTCTTGTCGGACAGCACGTCGCCATTCACCGCCACGCGCACTTTCTCGCCGCTGACGGCTTCGGCCAGCTCGGGCTCCAGCTTGTCCAGCAATTCGCCCCAGGTGGTTTCCTTGAGCGAATCGACCACGCGCTGCGAATCGCCCGCGATCTCGGCCAGCTTGCCGAGGAAGGACAGGGTCAGCGCCATGGCTCAGCCCCCGGTGACGGACATATGGCGCGGCTGCGCAGGCGCGGCACCGCGCCGGTCGATACGAAAATGATGGCGTTCGGGCTTGATCCGCATGGCGAGGTCCAGCGCTTCGGCCAGCCCCGCTTCGGGATCGGCGGACCGCAGCGCATCACGCAGATCGACCTTCTCCGCTCCTCCCAGGCAGGCGAAGAGCTGGCCAGTGGTCGTTACCCGGATGCGGTTGCACCCGTCGCAGAAATTGTTGGTGAGCGGCGTGATCAACCCCAGCCGGCCGCCGGTTTCGAGGATGTTGAAATAGCGCGCCGGCCCGCCGGTGCGGTGATCGCTGGGCACCAGCGTCCAGCGCTTCTCGAGATCCTCGCGTACCGCGCTCAGCGGCAGATAGTGATCGACGCGGTCATCCTCCACCTCGCCCAACGGCATGACTTCGATCAGCGTGACATCGTGGCCCTGCCCATGCGCCCAGGCAATGAGATCCGGCAGTTCGGGCTCGTTCAGGCCCTTCAAGGCCACGGTATTGATCTTGACCTGCAGGCCGGCATCCTTCGCTGCCGCGATCCCGCGCAACACGTCATCCAGTCTGTCGCGCCGGGAAAGCTGGTGAAACAGCGCACGCTCTCGTGTGTCGAGCGACACGTTCACCCGGCGCACGCCTGCCGCGGCGATGTTTTCCGCGTGATGTTCCAGCTGCGTGCCATTGGTGGTCAAGGTCAGCTCGTCCAGCCCATCGCCGATCTTGCGGCCCAGCGCATGGATCAGTTCCACCACGTCGCGCCGCACCAGCGGCTCGCCCCCGGTGATCCGGATCTTGCGAATACCCCGATCGATGAAGCCCAGCGCCAGCCTGTGCAGTTCGTCCAGCGAAAGGACTTCGGCACGCGGCAGGAACGTCATCCGTTCGGGCATGCAATAGCTGCAGCGCAGATCGCACCGGTCGGTCACCGACAGGCGAAGATAGCTTATCCGGCGATTGAACGCGTCAACCAGAGGCATCTTGATGAGCGTATCAGCATCCATTCCCGACATTATGGCCCATCATGACCGATTTTTCCATGATCGTGCAAGATAAGGAGTTGTCCGGTTACGCCCGGTGCCCGTTCCAGGAATGCCAGAGTGGCGGAAATCTCCGCTTCGTCCGCTCCCGCGATGCCGTTCACGCGGCGTGGCGCATGGGCGCGGGCAAGGTCCTGCACCGCCGCCAGGCGCCAGCCGCGATGATCGTGCGGAGCGGGCGGGAAGATGATCGTGAGAACTTGGACCGCTTCGAGCCTCGTGCGGATCGCATGCAGGTGCTCGGCGTGGAATACAGCAGCGGCATCCAGCGCATCGGCCGGCAGGTCATCGATGCGGACCACCTCCTGCATCGGCTCAGCGCCGTTCCCGGTGCAGCGTGATGCCGATCTTCTCACCCGCTTCGGCAATGGCGAGCTTCACGATCTTGACCGTGACCGCTTCCACCCGCTGATCCTGCAGGAACAGCGTCTCGCAGATATGGTCGGCCACCGCCTCGATCAGCTTGAAATGGACGCCTTCGGGCAAAGCTTCGCTCGCTGCGAATTTGAGGTCCATGTAGTTCTTGCTGGCCGAAAGCGGCGTGTCCGGCGCGTAGCGATCGGCGACCTTCAGCCGCGCCTGGATCGTGAAGCGCAGCGGCTGGGGCTTGCCCGTTTCTTCCGAGTAGATGCCTGTCAGGACATCCTGTTCAAAATCCGCGACTTCGAGAATGAGGCTGTCGGCCATTGGCACTCCGGCTGGGGGTCAGCGCCCGATGGCACCGGACGGGCGGAATCGCAAGGGCGGAGCCGATCCGCTCTATCCGTTCGTCCTGAGCTTGTCGAAGGACAGCTCTTCTTGTCGGAAAGTTGTAAAGAAAGGAAAAGCTGTCCTTCGACAAGCTCAGGACGAACGGAGAAAAAGACGCGGCGCCAAATTCATTCTTTCCGCCACCTTGCGAAGATCGCGGTGGGGAGCAGGCGACCGCCCTCGCCCTCCTCGCGCACGGCAAGCTCGCCATGCTCGATCCGCCCCGGCAGGTCGGCGAACAGTTCGGCCAGCAGCCCCGCGATCGCGAGTGAAGACATGCGCACGGCATAGACCGTCAGGAACAGGAACCGGCTGTCGGCATCGAGCAGCCTGCGGCAATCCGCGATCAGGCCGGGGAGCCCTTCTTCCAGCCGCCAGATCTCGCCTTCCGGGCCACGCCCGAATTTGGGCGGGTCGAGGATGATCCCGTCATAGCGTTTCTCGCGCCGCACTTCGCGCGCGGTGAACTTCCCGGCATCGTCCACCAGCCAGCGGATCGGTCGCTCCGCCATGCCCGACAGCGCCGCATTCTCCCGTGCCTGAGCAACGGATTTCTTGGACGCATCGACATGCGCAACCGATCCCGCCTGCGACAGCGCGAGCGAGCCGACACCGGTATAGCCGAAGAGATTGAGCGTCGAGGCATCAGGCTTCCCGTCCAGCCGAACGCGCATCCAGTCCCACACCGGCGCCATGTCCGGGAAGAAGCCGAGATGGCGGAAAGGCGTGCATTGCGCGGTGAACTTCACGTCTCGCCAGGCGAGCGGCCAGCCTTCACCAGGAACCTTGCGGAAGAATTGCCAGCGCCCGCCGCCATCCTCGTCCGAACCGGGTACGAATTCGCCATCCGCATCCCAGTCCGCGAGACGCGGTGCCCACAGCGCCTGGGGTTCCGGGCGAATGAAGCGGTACTTGCCGTAGCGTTCCAGCTTGCGGCCCCGCCCGCTGTCGATCAGCCCGTAATCCGCCCAGCCTTCGCCGGCGAGGATCAGGGAGTCTTCAGATAGTTTCGCCAAACCGAGCCTCCCTCATCCGTTCGTCCTGAGCTTGTCGAAGGACCGCTTTTCTCTGCGATCACACAAGAAAAGAAAGACTGTCCTTTGACAAGCTCAGGACGAACGGCACCTAGTTCGAAGGCGTAGCGTGCTGGGCGACGTAAGCGGCGATCGCGTCGTAATCGCCCGGCAGCTCGACATAGCGTTCCTCGCGCTGGAACAGGTCGCCCACACGGGCGGGCAGCGGCGGGCGCAGACCGGTCGCGCGCTCCACCGCGTCGGGGAACTTCGCGGGATGCGCGGTCGCCAGCGTGACTACGGGGATATGCGGATCGATGCCGGATTCGCGAGCGGCATGCAGGCCGATCGCGGTGTGCGGATCGATCACTTCGCCGCACCCTTCATACGCCCAGCGCATCGCGTTGCTCATGTCCGCGCCGTCGGCGCGCGCGCTGGTGAAGAGCGCGGAGGCCCCTTCGCGCTGCGCATTGGTGAGGAGCATCGCTTTCGTCTCTTCGAAGCCGCGCATCTGCGAGGCCAGCGAAGTGCCGTCGCGCCCGCCGACATCGAACAGCAACCGTTCGAAATTGGAGCTGACCTGGATGTCCATCGACGGCGCTGCCGTGGGCGTAACCGTGCCGGCCGAGTAATCGCCATGCGACAGCGCGCGATGGAGGATGTCGTTGACATTCGTCGCCACGATCAGTTGCTCGATCGGCAAGCCCATCCTGGCCGCGACATAGCCGGCGAAGACATCGCCGAAATTGCCGGTCGGCACTGCGTAAGCCACTTTGCGGCGCGGCCCGCCGAGCTGGGTGGAAGTAGCGAAGTAGTACACCACCTGCGCCATCAGCCGCGCCCAGTTGATCGAATTGACGGCGCTGATCCGGAACCGGTCGGTCATCGTCCGGTCGCCGAACATGCGCTTCACCATCGCCTGCGCATCATCGAAACTGCCGTCGATCGCGATGTTGTAGACGTTCGCCGCCTTGACCGTGGTCATCTGGCGGCGCTGCACGTCGCTCACCCGGCCCTTGGGATGCAGCATGAAGATGTCCACCCGGTCCCGTCCGGCAACCGCGTCGATCGCAGCGGAACCGGTATCGCCCGACGTCGCCCCCACGATGGTCAGCCGGTCGTCCCGGCGGGACAGGAATTCCTCGAACAACAGGCCCAGCAGTTGAAGCGCCACATCCTTGAAAGCCAGCGTGGGCCCGTGGAACAGTTCGAGCAGCCAGTTCTGTTCGTCCAGCTGAACCAGCGGCGTCACCGCATCATGCGCGAAGCGGCCATAGGCCCGCTCGCACAGTTCGAGCAACCGCTGCTCCGTCAGGCAGTTGCCGACGAAAGGCTGCATCACCTTGGCGGCGAGCTGGGCATAAGGCAGGCCTGCCATCTCCGAAATCTCGAATTCGGAGAATTGTGGCCATACGCGCGGCACATAGAGGCCGCCATCGCTCGCAAGCCCGGCCAGGGTGACGTTCTCGAAATCGAGCGCGGGCGCTGCGCCGCGAGTGGAAATATAGTCCATGGGCCGCGCGACTAGCCTTGTGAGGCCGCGGAAGCAACACGTGAGGCCCTCAGACCTCACCTCGCACAGCTACCGCCTCTTCCAGCCCCCGATTCAACCGGCTGAGCGAGGCAGCGGCCCCGGCGGTATGCGGGCCAATCCAACGCTCGTAGAGTCGCTGGATCGGTATCGCGTCGAGATGGTTGAATCGCTCCCGCCCTCGCCGCGCGGCGATCACCAGCCCCGCCCGTTCCAGCACCCCCAGGTGCTGCATCACCGTGCAGCGATCGAGCTCCGGGATGCAATCGGCGAGTTGCTTGGTCGTCAGCGGACAATCCCGCAATTCGTCGCAAATGCGCCGCCGTACAGCGTTGGCCAGCGCCTTGAACACGCGGTCGAGATCGTCATCGGTTGACATGTTATATTTTTATAACATTATGGAGCTCGGCACAAGAGGATGGAGTCGAACGGCCATGGAACTGAAATTCCGAGTCTTCGGGCGGATCGCCCGCCCGGTTGCCGACGTGTTCGAAGCGGTCGTCGATCCGCAGGAGCTGTCCTCCTACTTCACCACCGGCGGAGCCAAGGGTCGGCTGGAAAAAGGCGCGACGGTGACCTGGGACTTCGCGGACTTCCCCGGCGCCTTCCCGGTGAGGGTGGTGGATTTGGTAGAGAACGAACTGATCGTGCTCCACTGGGGCGGCGAGCATACCAAGGGCGATGCGGGCGAAACCGAAGTGACGATGCGCTTCACCGATTGCGGCAACGGCACCACGCTGGTGGAGATCGGCGAGACCGGCTGGGCCGAAACGCAGCCCGGCCTCGATGCGAGCTACGGCAATTGCATGGGGTGGAGCCAGATGCTCTGCGCGATGAAGATGTGGGTGGAACACCGCATCAATCTGCGCGAGGGGTTTTATAAATAGCTGCGAAGAGATCCGTTCATCCTGAGCTTGCCGAAGGACCGTTCTTCTCTTCTTCTGCCGCAGAAAATTAAAAGCCGCCCTTCGACAGGCTCAGGGCGAACGGCGAAAGGTCATGCCTTGTCTTTCCACCGTTTCCGCAGGGCGAGCACGTAGATCACCAGTGCGGTCGCCGCGAAGAAGAACCATTGCCAGGCATAGGCCATATGGTTGTTCGGCAGTTCGCTCGGATCAGGCGCAGCGAGATCGCCCAGCCCCGCCACCGCGGGCATCGCGATCAGCCGGGCGCTTTCACCCGCAGGTGCGATCGCCCCTTGGATCGTCCCGCCCGCCCAGGCGGATTCACCCGGCGCATTGGTCCAGCCCAGCGAAACGTCGACCGGCCCACGTGCCGTTGCGCAGCGCACGGTCTGCGCCCAGCCCGCCTCGCCCTTGAGGCTCTTACCCGAGATCGCTCCGCGTTCCAGCACCTTGCCGCAAGTGATCGTGGCGCGGCGATACAGCGCTTTTTCAACCTCGGCCGCTCCGTGCGGGAACGGTACTTCGGCCGACATGGCGAGCGCCGTCTGATAGCGCGCGAGCAAGCCGGCCTTCCAGTCCGCGCGTTGCAATTGCCACACGCCCAGCCCGATCATCGTGAGAATCGCGCCCACCACGACGATCGTCGGAAGGATCGGAATCCGCCGCGTCACGAATCGTCCCGGCCAGCCTCGCCCGCCTTGCGGGTATATTCGGCATGGAGCAGCGCGGCCTTGGCCATGCGCAGGCCATAGACCACGGCGAAAGCCGTGATCGGCACCCACAGGATGATGTGAACCCAGAAAGGCGGATGCAGCGACACGTCGAGCCAGAGCGCCAGCCCCGTGATCAGCGCTCCGATGATGAGCGTGAGGAAAGCGGCAGGCCCGTCACCCACGTTGAACTTCCCATAGTCCAACCCGCACGCGCGACACTTCTCGGCGAAAGCGACCGGGCCCGCAAACAGCGTCTTGCCGCCACAGGCCGGGCACAGACCAAAAAGGGCAGCCTCGGCCAAGCGGGGCTGCCCTTTCGAATTCGGCCCTCTATTGGGAGTATCCGAAACCATCAGTGGATCGGCGCGCCCCAGCCGCCCCAGACATAGACGACGACGAAGAGGAACAGCCACACCACGTCGACGAAGTGCCAGTACCACGCGGCCGCTTCGAAACCGAAATGCTGGCGCGGGGTGAAGTGGCCCAGATAGGTACGGCGCAGGCAGACGATCAGGAAGATCGTGCCGACCAGCACGTGGAAGCCGTGGAAGCCCGTCGCCATGTAGAAGGCCGAACTGTAGGTATTGCCGCCGAACGCAAACGGCGCATGGATATATTCATAGGCCTGGATCGAGGTGAACAGCGCGCCCAGCGTGATCGTGGCCCACAGGCCCTTCTTCAACCCTTCGCGATCGCCATGGATCAGCGCGTGGTGCGCCCAGGTGACGGTGGTGCCCGAGCACAGCAGGATCAGCGTGTTGAGCAGCGGCAGGTCGAACGGATCCATCACCGCTTCGATGCCCTTGGGCGGGAACTGCCCGCCGACCACTTCGGCCAGCTTGGACGGGAACAGCGAGAAGTCGAACCAGCTCCAGAACCAGCCGACGAAGAACATCACTTCGGACGCGATGAACAGGATCATGCCGTAGCGCAGGTGAAGCTGCACGACGGGGGTGTGATCGCCCTGCTGCGCTTCCTTCACGATGTTGGAGAACCAGCTGTAGAAAGTCAGCGCCAGGCCGAGCACACCGGCCAGCACGACATATTTGCCGAACGGCAGGTCATGCATGAACAGGACCATGCCGGACGTGAACGTCAGCGCGGAAAACGCGCCGATCAGCGGCCAGGGATCTACCGGCAGAATGTGGTAATCGTGGTTCTTGGTACCAGCCATGGTCGCTCGTTCCTGTATCGGCGAAAATTAGTCTTCGAAGGCCCCTTATCGTCGGTTCTTGCCCCGGTCCAGAGGCTATGACGCAGGTTCCTTCGCGCGGTGGAAAGTATAGCTCAAGGTGATCTGCTGCACGTCCTGCGCGTTCTCGTCCTTGGCGATGGCGGGATCGACGTAATAGATCACCGGCATGCGGACTTCCTGCCCGGGCCGCAGCGTCTGCTCGGTGAAGCAGAAGCACTGTATCTTGTTGAAATAACGGCCGGTCTGTTCCGGCTCGACATTGAAAGTC
Organism: uncultured Erythrobacteraceae bacterium; assembly: GCA_946482075.1. The sequence continues at coordinate 1,573 of CAMLQG010000068.1, read as the reverse complement.
GCGGTGCCGGTGACAGGCTTGTCCGAATTGTTCTTCGCAATGAAGATCGCCATGTCGCGCGCGCCGAGCGAGACGGTATCCTTCACCTGCTCGGGCCGGAAGGTCCACGGCACATCGGGCGCGACATTGCCATCGAACCGGATCGACATGGTGCGCGTGCTGTCCACCACCACGGAATTGGCCACGGCCTCGCTGACGCGCTGCGTCGTGCCGCCGAAACCGGTGACCTGGCAGAACATGCGATAGAGCGGGACAGCGGCATAGCCGAGGCCGACCATCAGGGCCACAAAGCATACCGCGAGGAAGGCGGTACGGCGATTCTTCTGCTCGAGCCCGGCGGCCGCCATCACTGTCCCCCGATCCGCACGATGGTGATCGCGAAGAACAGGATCGCGAAACCCACCAGGATCGCCAGCGTCACGCGATTGCGCGCGCGCTGGCGGCGGCGATATTCCTCGTCGGGTTCGAACTGGCCAATCATACGGCGCCTCCGGGCGTGTAGATCCAATGATCGGCGACCAGTGCGCCGAACAGCGCGAAGAGATAGAGCACGCTGAAGGCGAACAACCGCTTTTCCGGCTTCATCGTATCATCCGCACCGGTGCTGCGAAAGGCGACCGGCAGCGCCAGCAGCAGGAACAGGCCAGTCAGCACGGCGGCGGAAATGCCGTAGACTGCCCCCGTCCCACCGATCAACCACGGCGCGACGGCCAGCGGCACGAGCAGGACCGTGTAGATCAGGATCTGGCGGCGCGTCGCTTTCTCGCCAGCCACTACCGGCAGCATCGGGATGCCGACCTTGGCATAGTCCGATTGCACGAACAACGCGAGCGCCCAGAAATGCGGCGGGGTCCAGAAGAAGATGATCGCGAAGAGCAGCACGGGCACGGCGGTGACGTCGCCCGTCACCGCGACCCAGCCGATCAGGGGCGGAAAGGCCCCCGCCCCGCCGCCGATCACGATGTTCTGCGGCGTGCGCGGCTTGAGCCAGACGGTATAGACCACCGCGTAATAGATGATCGAGACCAGCAGGATCGCGGCGGCGAGCGCGTTGACCGCCAGCCCCATGATGAGGACGGACGCGGCCGACAGGCCGACACCGAAATCGCGCGCGCTCTCGCGCGCCATCCGCCCCGCGGGCAGCGGTCGGTCGGCGGTGCGGCGCATGCCGGCATCGATATCGGCTTCCCACCACTGATTGAGCGCCGCCGCCCCGCCCGCGCCGATCGCGATGCAGAGAATGGCGGTGAAGCCCAGGACGGGATGGATCGTACCGGGCGCGGCCAGCATTCCGCATAGGCCGGTGAAGATCACCAGGCTCATCACTCGCGGCTTGGTCAGGGCGAGGAAATCGCGCCAGTCGGCCGGAAGGGTTTGCGCGGTTGTCGCGGTCATACTCTTTACCTCCCCTCCCGCTTGCGGGAGGGGTCGGGGGGTGGGCCGGGTCGGGCGGACGCCGGTTGCGGTCCGCCCGACCCTGGCCCTGATCAGTGATGCGCCTTGTCGTCGATCACCGGGAGCGTTTCGAACTGGTGGAACGGCGGCGGGCTGGACAGGGTCCATTCCAGCGTCG
>CAMLQG010000067.1 GCA_946482075.1 uncultured Erythrobacteraceae bacterium | reverse complement strand
TTGCATGTGTTAGGCATGCCGCCAGCGTTCGTTCTGAGCCAGGATCAAACTCTCAAGTTTGAGTCCCATTCACAACGGCACGATCCGAGGATCGCCAACCGTCACGAATGAATTCAAGGAGCCGATACCTGCACTTGTCAAACGTATGGTTACGTTAGGACATGTAATGGTAACGGCATAAGTTAACCGGTATCCGCAGCCTTGAAGCCCGCGGACCGGGCGCCGTCGCCCACATGTCCCTTCATCTAAAATCAACAATGTCAAAGAGCCGCCGACAAAACGAGGCGGACAACCATCGTTCCCCGTTTTTTGTACCGGGGGACTTGTTGTCCGTCTATGTTGGCGACCGGGGCGGTTGCGAGCCGTAGAAGCGTCGTTCCCGTCCGGTGAGGCGGCATATATGGAGGGTGTTTGAGTCGGTCAACGCCTTTTTGCATTTTTCTTTCAATCCCTTCGAAACCCCGCAGAAAACCTTGGTTTCAGAGCCTTGTTCGAGTTGCTGAAGATCGTTTCCCCGATGAATCGGGGCATCCGCGCGGCCTTTCGATGCCTCGCCGGCTCCATAGTCGGAAAGGCTCGGATACACGCTTTGTTTACCCTAAAGTCCTATCCCGAAAGCGGGGTTGATCAGTCGCAAACCCGCAGCAAACCTAGGAATTCGCGTTGATGCCCACCCCTGCGATCTCGGTCGCCATGAGCGTATACAATGGCGACCGCTATCTCGCGCTCGCGATCGAGAGCGTCCTTGCACAGAACTTCCCCGATTTCGAATTCCTGATTCTCGACGACGGATCGCAGGATGATTCCCGCGCGATCATCGACCGTTTCGCGGCGCAAGACGCCCGAATCCGGCCCATTCATCGCGAGAATCGCGGACTGATCGCCAGTCTCAACCAGCTCCTGGCCGAATCCCGCGCGCCGATCATCGCGCGCATGGACGCGGACGACATCGCCTATCCCGATCGCTTCGCGCGGCAATACGCCTTTCTCGAAGCACATCCCGACTATGGCGTCGTAAGCACCTGGACCGACGACATCGATAGCGAAGGCAGGGTGATCGAGACCGCGACCTATGTTCGCCATCCGACCGATCATGCAGGTTTCCTCCAGCTCGCCCATGATGGCGGGACGCTGTGCCACCCCTCCACCATGTACCGCCGCGACGTCGTGCTGGGCATGGGCGGCTATCATGCGGCCTACCGCCATTGCGAGGATTACGATCTCTGGCTGCGCCTGGCGGACGTGACCAGGCTGTGCAGCCTGCCCGAGAAGCTGATGGGATATCGCCGCACCGACAGCCAGGTCAGTAACCGCCATATCGTCGAACAGCAGACCAATGCGGCAATCGCCTATGCCGCCTGGCTGGAGCGCCGCGCCGGGCGGCCCGATCCCACGGCGAATCTCACCGCCATGCCGCCGATCGGCGAACTGGATGCGCTGTTCGGCCGGCCGGGTATCGCGCAATTCGTTCGCGCCCGGGTCGCGCAGAACATCGTCTATTCCCGCCACGCGCTGACCTCGCGCGGGTTCGACATCGTGCTCGATCACATCAGGGATGGCGGCGATCGCGAGGGAATGTTCCGCACGGTGCTGCGCCTGTGCCGCTTCGGAGAGCCCGCGCGCGCGATGAAGCTGGCCGCAACCCTGTTCGGAGTCTGACACCATGACGGTGCGCCGCGCAGCGGTCTGGTCGCTGGCCTCCCAATATACGAGCTTCGCGATCCAGTTCGCCGCGAGCGTGATCATCTCGCGCTTCTTCCTGCTGCCGGCCGATGTCGGCCTGTTCTCGATCGCGCTCGCCGCCTCGATGCTGGTCTCGATCTTCCAGGACATGGGTATCACCCGCTTCGTTTCCGGCCAGCCGGAAATGCGGACCGAAGCCCTGCCGGACTATTGTGCGGTGGCCGTGGCCATCGGTTGGGTCGTAGCGGTGACCGTGGCCATCGCCGCGCCTTTCGTCGCGCGATTCTACGGCGAACCCGCCCTCGCCCCGCTGCTTTGGCTTATCGCCGGCTCCTACCTGATCTCGCCTTTCGCGGTCGTGCCCGCCGCGATGCTGGTCCGCGCGATCGATTTCCGCGCCCTTTTCCAAGTGAACGCGGGCAGCGCCTTTGTCGGCAATGCCGTTGCCGTGGCGCTCGCGGCGCAAGGCTTCGGCGCGGCTTCGCTCGCCTGGGGCGTGCTGGCGACCGCCATGGCGCGGGCGGCAATCGCCCTCTCGTTCCAGCCGATCTTTCCCCGCCCTCCGCGCGACTGGGCAGCGCTTCGCCCGATGCTGGGCTTCAGTTCCTCCTCCTTCATCATCAGCGCCAGCGCCGCGATCGGCCAGCGTTCCCAGGATTTGATCGTGGGGCGCGTGCTCGGGATCGCGGCCACCGGCCTGTTCAGCCGCGCGAGCGCGCTGGCCGGCCAGCTTTCCACGCTCGTCACCGGCGCCATCAGCAGTGTCTTCTATCCTGCCTTCGCCAAGAAGCGCGATGCGGGCGAGCCGCTCGCCGCGCCCTATCTCCACCTGGTCGCCTGCAACACGGCGCTGAACTGGGCGGCGATGGTGGGCCTGGCCCTCGCGGCCGAGCCAGTGATTCTCCTGCTCTATGGTCCGAACTGGGCAGATGCGGCCCAATTGCTGCGCTGGATGGCGCTGGCGGAAATCCTGTTCGTGGCCGTGCCGCTGCAGATGGATATACCGATCCTGCTCGGCCGCATCCGCCCCCTGATCTGGGTGAACCTGCTCGACACGACGGCCGCGGTCGCGATTCTCACCATAGGTTGCTTCTGGGGGCTGGAAGCCGCCGCGATCAGCCGCATCGCCTATGGCTTCATCTGGTGGACGATCTACGCCAGCTACCAGTCCCGCCTGCTGCACTTCCATTTCGGCAGGCTGCTGGCGATCTATGGCCGCAGCGCCGTCTGCGCGCTCGCGGCGGGCATCCCGCTCATCGCCGCAAGCCAGTTCGGCTTGCGCGGTGACGCGCTGGGCTTCCTCGAACTGATCGTGCTGAGCGGTCTCGGCGTGCTCACCTGGCTCGCCACGGTCGAACTCACCCGCCATCCGGTCTCGCAGGAAATTCGCCTGGCGTTGGGATCGGTCTTCGCCCCGCTCCGCGCCCGCCTGGCTCGCTGAGACCGCGCATGAAGATGGCCTATCTCATCCTCGCTCATGAGCAGGAAGCGCAGCTCAACGCGCTGATCGCGGCGCTGCTGCCCCCCGGTTCGCCGGATCTCGCGATCATTCACGCCGATCGCCGCTCCGCATTGTGGCCACGCCTGCGCGATCGCCCGGCCGATCCGGCCGGACGCGTCCATATCCTGCCCGATCCCGTAACCGTGCGCTGGGGGCATCACAGCATGGTCACCGCGATGGAGCGGCTGATCGCTGCCGCGCTGAAGGAAGAGTGCGATTTCGCCCACCTGCTGAGCGGCGCCGACTGGCCTATCCTGCCGCGCAACCAGATCGCCGCCGCCTTGTCCGCACGATCACTATTGCCGTGCATGATCGAAGCCGGGTTCGAAGACCGGTTCGACGAACGGATGCAGACTTACCGTCTGGACGCGCGCTGGCTGCGGCTCGATCCGGAAAAGGACCGGCTGGCCTATGCCGCGACCTGGGAACTGCGCCGGATCTCCGGCTGGCTAGACCGGGTGCGCCCGGCCCTCGGCCTTGCCCGCTCCCGCCCTTGGGGGCCATGGCAGAAGGGATCACAATGGTGGTCCCTCCCGCGCGAGGCGCTGGAGCTGCTGGGCGTGGAACTGCCCCGGCTGCGCCGATCGGGCCGCCTGGCGGGCACTGTCTGCGCGGACGAGCATGTCATCCAGACGATCGTCGCCGCGCATTTTCCCGGAAGGCTCGCGCCCGACCGGCGCTTCGTCGACTGGAGCGAAGGCCGATCGAGCCCTCGCATTCTCACGCGGTCGGACCTGTCCGACCTGACCGGCAGCGGCGCCTGGTTCGCCCGCAAGCTCGACGTCCGGGTCGACGATTTCTTTCTCCGGCCGGACGCGTTCGCCCGCGCATCCAAGGATGCTTCCGTTTTGAAGTAAGCGGCCTACATAATGGCCATGACGCCAGAAGCCGCCGAACCCGCAGCCCAGATCAGCCGAGAAGACGGATGGCGCACGCTCAGGCGGTTCCTCCCCTATCTTTGGCCCGCCGACAATCGCTCGCTCCGGCGACGGATCGTCCTTGCCGCATTTTTCGTGCTCGCCGCCAAGGCCGTTACCCTGTCGCTGCCTTTCGCCTACAAGAGCGCGATCGATGCAATGACGATGCAAGGACCGCCGGCCCTGATTGCGGCGATCGCGCTCGTCACGGCCTATGCGCTGGGCCGCTTCGCCGGCGTCGCCTTCGACAATCTGCGCAACATCGTGTTCGAGCGCGTCGGCCAGGAAGCGACCCGCGCGCTGGCGGAAGACGTGTTCGCGCGGCTCCATCGCCTCAGCCTGCGCTTCCATCTCGCGCGGCGCACGGGCGAAGTCACCAAGGTGATCGAGCGCGGAACCAAGAGCATCGACGTGATGCTCTATTTCCTGCTGTTCAACATCGCGCCCACCGCGATCGAACTGATCGCCGTCACCGCGATCTTCTACACCCATTTCGGCTGGGGACTGGTCGCGGCAACGGCCGGTTCCGTCGTCGCCTATGCTTTCGTCACGCGCTGGATCACCGAATGGCGCACGGCGCTCCGGGTCAAGATGAACGATCTCGACGGGCAGGCGCTGTCCCGCGCGGTCGATTCGCTGCTGAACTACGAGACGGTGAAATATTTCGGCGCGGAGAAACGCGAAGAGGCGCGCTACGCGCAAGCCACCCGCGCTTATGCCAACGCGGCGGTGAAGAGCGAGAATTCGCTGGGCCTGCTCAACATCGCGCAGGCCGTGATCGTGAACCTGCTGATGGCGGGCGCGATGGGCTACACCGTATGGGGCTGGTCGCAAGGCAGCCTGACAGTGGGTGATCTTGTCTTCGTGAACACCTATCTCACCCAGCTTTTCCGCCCGCTCGACATGCTGGGCATGGTCTACCGTACGGTCCGCCAGGGCCTGATCGACATGGCCGACATGTTCCGCCTGATGGATACCGAAGTGGAAGTGGCCGATGCGCCGGGCGCGCCTGCCCTCGTGATCCGCCGGCCGACCGTGGCCTTCGACAATGTGGTGTTCGGCTATGATGCCGACCGCACGATCCTCCACGGCCTCAGCTTCGAGGTGGAGGCGGGCGATCATGTCGCGATCGTCGGCCCTTCGGGCGCCGGCAAGTCGACCATCAGCCGGCTGCTGTTCCGCTTCTACGATCCGTGGTCGGGCCGCATCCTGATCGACGGGCAGGATATCGCCGGGGTAACGCAGGCGAGCCTGCGCGGGGCACTGGGCATCGTCCCGCAGGACAGCGTGCTGTTCAACGACACGATCGGCTACAACATCGCCTATGGCCGCGACGGGGCGGGGCTCGAGGACATCACGGCGGCCGCGCGCGATGCGGCGATCCTGCCGTTCATCGGACGCCTGCCCAAGGGCTTCGACACCGAAGTGGGCGAACGCGGGCTCAAGCTGTCGGGCGGGGAGAAGCAGCGCGTCGCCATCGCCCGCACGCTGGTCAAGAACCCGCCGATCCTGCTGCTCGACGAGGCGACCAGCGCATTGGACACGCGCACGGAGCAGGACATCCTGGCGACGCTGCACCGCGTGTCGGAAAGCCGCACCAGCATATCGATCGCGCATCGCCTATCGACCATCGCGGATGCCGACCGGATCCTCGTGCTCGACCAGGGGCGGCTCTCGGAAAGCGGCACGCATGCCGACCTGCTGCGTCATGACGGGCTCTATGCGGAGATGTGGGCGCGGCAGGTGAATGAAGCCGCCGATCTGGAGGAAGCGGCGGAGTAATACTCGTCATCCCAGCGAAGGCTGGGATCTCGGACAGCCAGGCGCATTCCTCAAGAAGATCCCAGCCTTCGCCGGGATGACGAAATTGTGATAGACGCTCGCGGTCGACGCCCTCAGAAGATTTCCATGACAAGCAGCGCTGAGGCCATCGCGCCATCACCCGAGAACCGCTTCGGCCATCCCAAGGGCCTGTGGGTGCTGGCCGGCACCGAGCTATGGGACCGCATCTCGTTCCATGGAATGCAGGCGATGCTCGTGCTCTATATGGCGGGCGAACTGCTCAATCCCGGGCGGATCGAACATGTCGTCGGTTTCGCGCGCTACCGCGCCATTGTCGAATCGGTCACCGGGCCACTTTCCGCCCAGGCGCTCGCGACGCAGACCTTCGGGCTCTATGTCGCGCTGGTCACCTTCTTTCCGCTGATCGGCGGATGGCTGGGCGATCGTTTCATCTCGCGCCGCACGGCGGTAACGCTGGGCGCGCTGTCGATGACCGGGGGCCATTTCGCCCTCGCTTTCGATGAAAGCTTCCTCCTCGCCCTGCTGCTGCTGGTCGTGGGCGCCGGTCTGCTCCGCGGCAATCTGAAGGCGCAGATCAAGACGCTGTATCACGAAGGCGACCGGCGGCTGGCCGACGCCTTCCAGATCTACACTTTCGTGGTCAATTTCGGCGCCTTCATCGCGCCGATCGTGACCGGCGCGGTGGCACAGGCGGAAGGCTGGCATGCGGGATTCGCGGTCGCGGGCTTCGGGATGCTGATCGGGCTCCTCTTCTATCTCGCCGGCACGCGCCACCTGCCGCCCGACGGCGAGAAACGGCGCGCCATCGAACGCGGAACGCTGACCGCCAGGGAGAAGCGCAACCTCATCGGCCTGTTCATGATCTGGCCGATCTCGGTCTGCTTCTGGACCGCGCAGGCACAGATCTGGAACGTCTACAATATCTGGGTGCGCGACAATGTGGACCTGACGGTGGGCCGCTTCACCGTGCCCGTTCCCTGGATGCAGTCGCTCGACGGGCTCGCGCCCGCGCTCTTCATTCCGCTGGTGATCTGGCACTGGCGGCGGCAGGCGAAGCGCGGGACGGAGCCCGACCTGTTCGTCAAGCTCGCGATCGGCTGCCTGCTGTTCTCGGCGGGCGTAGTGTGGCTGGCGGCCGCACCGCTCGTCTCCGATGCGGCCGGCCGCGCCCCGATCCTCTGGCCGGTGATGTTCCACCTGATCTCGAATCTCGGCGCCGTCTATTTCGCGCCGGTCATGGTGGCGCTATATGCCGCCCGCGCGCCCGCCGCCTGGCGCGGCACGATGCTGGGCGTGGACACGCTCGCCGCATCCTTCGCCAGCCTGTTGAGCGGCTATATGGGCGGCTGGTACGAGCGGATGACGCCGAGCAGCTTCTGGCTGATCAACGCGGCTATCGTCGGCGGCGCAGGGCTGGCGGTGCTGGCTTTCGCGGGCGCGATGCGGCGCTATTTCGGGGAGGAAGAGGAGGAGGGGTAATCCTCGTCATCACACAACGATCATGGGATAGAGGTCATCCCAGCGAGGATTGGCCACTTCGATCAACGCCAGCTTTCTGGCCCGCGAACCCCCTTTGATCTGCTTCTCTCGGAAAATCGCCACTTCCATCGTCGAATGCATCTCGAACCAGACGAGAAGCTTGCAGCCGTAACGGCGAGTAAAGCCGTCGACCTGTCCCTCCAGACGTTGCCAGCCCCTCTGAACGAGATCGGACGTCACGCCGACGTAGATCGTACCATTACGACGGTTGGCCATCATGTAGACCGCAGGCTGACGTTCCCGCCCCATCACTCTGGACTGCTTCGTCGCTACGCTTCTCGCAATGACGACTTGATCCAGATCAGAGTATATATTTCGACAGGTCGCTATTGCCCGCGAGGTCAGCCAGGCGCTGTCGCACATAGGCTTCGTCGATCGTCACGGCCTCGCCCCGGCGGTCCTCGGCCTCGAAGCTCAGCTCCTCGATCAGCTTTTCCATCACCGTCTGCAAGCGGCGGGCGCCGATATTCTCGACGCTTTCATTCACCTGCGCCGCGATCTTCGCCACTTCGCGGATCGCGTCCTCGGTGAAAGTCAGTGTCACCTGCTCGGTCCCGATCAGCGCCGTATACTGCGTCACCAGGTTCGCACGCGTATCGGTCAGGATCGCGACGAAATCCTCTTCAGTCAGCGCCTTCAGCTCCACCCGGATCGGCAGGCGGCCCTGGAGTTCAGGCAGCAGGTCGGCCGGCTTGGCCACGTGGAACGCGCCGCTGGCGATGAAGAGCACGTGATCCGTCTTCATCGGGCCATATTTGGTGGCGACCGTGGTGCCTTCGATCAGCGGCAGCAGGTCGCGCTGCACGCCTTCGCGGCTGACCGAGCCGCCGCGCACGTCGCTGACCGCGATCTTGTCGATCTCGTCCAGGAAGACGATCCCGTTGGTCTCCGCATTGGCGAGCGCCACGCGGGCGACATCGTCCTGGTCCATCCGCTTTTCGGATTCCTCGTCGACCAGCTTGTCCCAGGCGTCGGGCACTTTGAGCTTGCGGCGCTTCATGTTCTGCCGGCCGAACGCCTTGCCCATCATGTCGGACAGGTTGATCATGCCCACGCCGCCGCCGAGGCCCGGAATATCCATCGGCATGGAGGGGCTGTCCTCCACTTCGATCTCGACTTCGGCATCGTTCATCGCGTTCTGCACGATTCGCTGACGGAAGCTCTCGCGCGTGGCCTCGGACGCGCCTTCGCCGCACAGCGCGTTGAGCAGGCGGTCCATCGCGGCCTTCGACGCGGCCTCGCGCACCGCTTCGCGCCGGCGGTCCTTCTCCAGCCGGATCGCTTCTTCCGCCAGATCGCGCGCGATCTGTTCCACGTCGCGGCCGACATAGCCGACCTCGGTGAACTTGGTGGCTTCCACCTTCACGAAAGGCGCATCGGCGAGCTTGGCCAAGCGGCGGCTGATCTCGGTCTTGCCGCAGCCGGTAGGGCCGATCATCAGGATGTTCTTGGGCGTCACCTCGTCGCGCAGTTCGGCGTCCAGCCGCTGGCGGCGCCAGCGATTGCGCAGCGCGACGGCCACGGCCCGCTTGGCTTCCGCCTGACCGATGATGTGTTCGTCCAGCGCGGCGACGATCGCCTTAGGAGTGAGTGTGTCGTTCATGGATTTCCTATGGGCTTCCGTTCGTGTCGAGCGCAGTCGAGACCTGTGCACGACGGTTCTCGACTGCGTTCGAACCGAACGGAGATTTCAAGCTTCTACCGTCTCCACCGTCACGCGGTCATTGGTGAAGACGCACAGTTCCGCCGCCACTTCCATGGCGCGGCGCGCGATCTTCTCCGGATCCTGCTCGTAAGCGGAAAGCGCGCGAGCCGCTGCCAGTGCGTAATTGCCGCCGGAACCGATCGCGGCAATGTCGCCTTCGGGCTCGAGCACGTCGCCATTGCCGGTGAGCACCAGCAGCGTGTCCTTGTCGGCCACGATCATCAGCGCTTCCAGATTGCGGAGATATTTGTCCGTCCGCCAGTCCTTGGCGAGTTCGACCGCAGCGCGCATCAGCTGGCCGCGATATTGCTCGAGCTTGCGCTCCAGCCGCTCGAACAGGGTGAAGGCATCGGCCGTTGCGCCTGCAAAGCCCGCGATCACCTGCCCGTCGGAACCGATGCGGCGAACCTTGCGGGCGTTCGGCTTCATGACCGTATTGCCCATGGAGACCTGGCCGTCGCCCGCGATGACGGTCTTGCCGTCGCGCTTGACGCCGATGATGGTGGTGCCGTGCCACTCTATGAGGCCGTGGCTAGCCCTGCTTCCGTCCATGGCGGCGATATGGGATGGCCGGATCGCCGGTTCAAGCGACCCGGAGCAGGCCAGGAAATTTCGGGATCAGGAACCCGCACCGCCGCCGCCCGGCGCGCCGCCACCGGCGCCCACTGCGCCGATATTGCCGAACAGATCCTGCAGGAAAGAGCGTTCCTTGCCCAGCGTCGGCGTCTTGTCGCCTTCGGGGCTCAGCCGCACGAGCTGGTCCTTGCCCGTGGTTTCGGTGGACACGACATTGCCGGCCTTGTCGAAATTGACAGTGTAGATCGAATGTTCGCGGATCTTCGGCGTCTTGAACGCTTTCTGGCGCGTGGTGCTGGAAACGTAATACCAGCTTTCATCGCCATATTCGCTGGAGAAGGTCGGGCGGCCGAGCGTGCGTTCGACGGATTTCTTGTCGTCGATGCCGGGCTGGATCGACTGGAGCAGCACCTGTTCCACGCGGTAGCCGCGCTTGGCGTCGATCGCCTTGCAGCCAGAGGCGAGAAGCGCCACTGCCAGCATCGCACCGGTACCGATCCGTCCAACCGCCATCATCCGCCGCATCTCCAGAAGTCCTGCGAGCAGGGAGATTGCCTTGCGCGCAACCGCCCCTATATCGGCGCGAGCCTTAAGCGGCATTCACGCGCTGTGCAATGGCGCTTGGACGCGGCCGCTTGAATTGCCGCTGAATGTGATGGAGCCCGCGCCCGCCCATGTCCCTGCTTTCCCGCCTGTTGCGTTCGCGTCCCGACCCTCGCGAGGAAGTCCGCGCCCTATGGCATCGAATTGTGGAAATCGCGCGCGAGAAGGACTGGTACGCCCGTTTCGGCGCGGCCGACACCGTGGCCGGCCGGTTCGACCTGATCACCGCCGTGCTGGCGATCGTGCTCATCCGCATGGAACGCGAGGCTGAACTGGTCGAACCTTCCGTGCGGCTGGCGGAACTTTTCGTCGATGACATGGACGGCCAGCTGCGCGAGGCCGGCATCGGCGATGTCGTGGTGGGCAAGCATATCGGCAAGCTGATGGCCACGCTGGGCGGCCGGCTGGGCGCCTATCGCACGGCGCTCGCCGATGGGGACATGCTGGGCGCGGTTTCGCGCAATGTCAGCTTCGCCGAGACGTCCGATCCCGAGGGAATGGCGAGGGCGCTGGTCTCGTTCGAGGCCGACCTTCGCATGGTGGAAGGCCAGGCCCTGCTTGCCGGGCAGATCAAGCGATGAGCGAGTTTTCCCGAATCGTCGATTGCGCGCGGCTGGGGGATGGCATCCGCCATCTGGAAGCCAGCGCGCAAGAGCGTGCGGCGCTCGCCGAGCGGTTCCTGCTGGTGGCGGTCGACGCGCTGGAGGCGGAGATCACGCTCACCACCGATGGCCGGATCATCACGGCGGAAGGGCACCTGAAGGCCGATATCGTACAGAGCTGCGCGGTATCGGGCGAAGACCTGCCGGTCTCGATCTCGGAGAAACTCAAATTCCGCTTCGTGCCGGAGGGCGAGCATCGTCCGGACGAGGAAGTGGAACTGAGCGAGGAGGATTGCGACGATATCGAATTCGCCGGCACCTCCTTCGATCTGGGTGAAGCCGTCGCCCAAAGCCTGGCGCTGGCGATCGATCCTTTTGCCACCGGCCCGGATGCCGACAGGGCGCGAAAGGAAACGGGCGTGTTCGCGGACGAGGCCAACGGGCCGTTTGCAGCCCTTTCGGCGCTGAAGAAGCAGTAAGCAGAACATTCCACCGTCATTGCGAGGGCCAATCGGCCCGCGGCAATCCAGAGTCTCACGTGATGCTCTGGATTGCTTCACTTCGTTCACAATGACGATCGAAAATCAAAACGGGATATCGTCGTCCAGATCGTCGGAGAAGTTGCCGCCGCCGGAGCCGCCCGACGATCCGCCGCCGCCCTGGTTCCAGCCGCCGCCGGAGGAGCCACCACCGGTATCCCGGCCACTGCCCGAGCCACCGCGATCCTCGCCCCAGCTGCCGCCGCCGCGCGAACCGCCGCCGCCGCCCGAACCGCCCTGGGCACCGTCGAGCATGGTCATCACCGCTCCAGGGCCTTGGAGCACCACTTCGGTGCTGTAGCGGTCGTTGCCCGACTGGTCCTGCCATTTGCGGGTGCGCAGCTGGCCCTCGATATAGACCTTGGAACCCTTGCGCAGGTAACGCTCGGCCACGCCGGCCAGGCCTTCGGAGAAGATCGCCACCGTGTGCCATTCGGTGCGTTCCTGGCGTTCGCCGGAATTGCGGTCCTTCCACGTTTCCGACGTGGCGATCCGCAGATTGCACACTTTCCCCCCATTCTGGAACGTGCGGACTTCCGGGTCCGCGCCCAGATTGCCGACCAGAATGACCTTGTTGACGCTGCCTGCCATGAGATTGTCCCGCTTTCGCTATAGGCCCAGCGCGACGGCGGACCAGTAAGTGATTCCCGCGAAGATGTAGGCCAGCCCGAACAGATAGAGCAACATGAAGACGGGCCATTTCCACCCATTCGTTTCCCGGCGGGCGACAGCGATCGTGGACAGGCATTGCGGCGCGAAGACGAACCAGGCGAGGAAGGCCAGCGCGGTCGGCAAGGTCCAGCGATTGGCCAGTTGATCGGTCAATGCGGTCGCGGTCGCGTCCTCGTCGTCCGACGCTACGGCATAGGTCGTCGCCAGCGCGGAAACCGCCACTTCGCGCGCGGCCATCGCGGGAATGATCGACAGCGCGATCTCGTGATTGAAGCCGATCGGTTTCACCACCACCGCCAGGCCATTGGCGATCCGCCCCGCAACCGAGACTTCCAGCTGATTCTCGTTCGGCCCGGCCTTGGGAAAGCTCAGCAGCAGCCACAGCACCACCGTGACCATGAAGATGATCGTGCCGGCGCGGCGCAGGAAGATCCACGCACGCTGCCACAGGCCCAGCAGCAGGTCGCTCAGCCGCGGAAGCTGGTATTTCGGCATTTCCATGATGAAGCCGCTCGCAGCACCCTTGGTGACGGAACGGCGCAGCAGCAGGGCTGCCGCCATCGCGCCGACGATGCCGGCGACATAGAGGCCGAACATCACAAGCCCCTGCAGCCCGATGCCCGGCCCTACCGAGCGACTGGGAATGAAGGCCGCGATGATCACGGTGTAGACGGGCAGGCGGGCCGAACAGGTCATCAGCGGAGCGATCAGGATCGTGGTGAGCCGGTCCTTCGGGTCCGCGATGCTGCGCGTGGCCATGATGCCGGGAATCGCGCAGGCGAAGCTGGACAGCAGCGGAATGAAGCTGCGGCCCGACAGGCCCACGCCCGCCATCAGCCGGTCCATCAGGAAGGCCGCGCGCGCCATGTAGCCGGTCGCTTCCATCACCAGGATGAAGAAGAACAGGATGATGATCTGCGGCAGGAACACGATCACCGAGCCCACGCCCGACAGCACGCCCTGCGTCAGCAAGTCGCGCAGGAAGCTTTGCGGCATCGCCTGTTCGGTGAAAGCGATCAGGCTGCTCACCGCCCCGTCCAGCGCATCGGCGAACGGCGTCGCCCAGGCGAACACCGCCTGGAAGATCACGAACAGCAGGCCGAACAGGATCGGCGGGCCGATCCACGGATGCAGTAGTACATTATCGAGCCGCGAATGGAGCCGATGCTTCGCAGTTTCCGAGAGAATCGCGGCATTGGCGATGGTGTGGGCGACAAGCCGGCGTTCGGGCAAGGTGATATGCGGCTGACGATGCGCATCCCTCTGTTCCGCCTTCACTTCCGCCGCCTGGATGCCCTGGAGCAGTTCGGAAATGCCGCGCCGGCGCACCGCCACGGTCGGGATCACCGGCACGCCCAGCGCCGTCTCCAGCGCCTTGGGATCGAGCACCAGCCCGTCCCGCTCCGCCAGATCGACCATGTTGAGCGCGACCAGCACCGGCCGGCCGAGCGCGATCAACTCCTGCGCGAAGACGAGATGCTGTTCGAGATTCGACGCGTCGAGCACGATCACCAGCACTTCGGGCATCGCCTCGCCGGGAAACTCGCCCAGCACCACGCGGCGCGTCACTTCCTCGTCCGGGCTGGTGGCGTCGAGGCCATAGCTGCCCGGCAAGTCGAACAGCTCCAGTGGCTCGCCATTGGGGAGCGTCAGCCGGCCGGCCTTCCGTTCCACGGTCACGCCGGGATAATTCGCGATCTTCTGGCGCGCGCCCGTCAGCGCGTTGAACAGGGCGCTTTTCCCGGCATTGGGATTGCCGACCAGCGCGGCGGTACGCATCCGGGTCATGGGGCTTCCGCGTCCTTCCTCAGACGAACTCGACAGTCATCGCCCGGGCGTGGGCCCGGCGGATCGCCACGCTCATCCGCCCGATCATGATCGCGATCGGATCGTGCCCCGCGAAGATGCCGCGATGGGAAACCGCCACGCGCGCGCCTTCGTCGATGCCCAGCGCGCGCAGGCGCTGCCCTTCGTCCGGCGCCAGCACGGACCAGTCCACCGCAATGATGCGGGCCCGCTGTCCGATTGGGAGACTGTCAAGCGTCATGGGCAAGCGCTGCCAGATGCCGCGCCATATTGCAACTGGTTCGCAGGTAATTTTCGAACGCGCGGCAGCGCCTTCAGCGCGCCGGATAGCGCAACCGGCCCAGGAAACGCGCCATGCTGAAACGTTCGTCCGCCGGCGGAAGAAATTGCGCCTTGGCCTTCTCGAAACGGATCACGCCGTCGATCCGGCGGTCGAGGAAGGCCGCAGTATCCGCCTTGCCCTCGCTCTCGTCGTCGACCAGCACGCCCAGCGTCGCGGCGTAGATCGCGGCGAGAGTCGCGCGCTTGGTATAGTGGTTGAGGTCGGTGGCGGTATCTCCCGCCAGCCGCCACATCAGATCCGCGCTGTGCCAGCCGCGTTTGAGGGCCGCGGCGGCATTCTGCGGCATGGCCATGATGGCGAGCGCACGGCGGAGCGCTTCCTCGCGCCCGGCCACCGCATCCAGCCGGAATTGGACCAGAGTACGGATGCGATCGCGCATCTTCATATTATCGAGCCGTTCGGCGGAGAACGCTTCCAGCATCGCGCGGTCGACCGCTTCGATCCACGCGCCGATCATGTCCATCGCGCCCTTGGGGAACGCCAGCCGCGCCACGTCGGGGTTCACTCCTTGCGCGCGCGCCGCTTCGCCCAGGGCCGCACCGCTCCACCCATCGAACGCCGCGGCGTCCGCGATCGCCGGGGCGAGCAACGCCCGGATCTCGTCAAGCGTGAGGTCGGCCTGGTCCACGGATCAGAAGGACGGCCCGTAGGTCGCACTGCTGCCCTGGCGCTTGTCCTTGGGCTTCGCATTGGCCACGATCTCGGCCAGCGTGGCGCTGCCTTCGCCCTGGAGCGACGCATAGTCGCGCGCGCTACGGCCGGAATTGTCCGACCGGTCCGGATCGGCGCCCGCCTTGAGCAGCGCGCGCAGCATCGGGATGTCGCGCCGGTGGACGGCGGAGATCACCGGCGTTTCGCCCGCGTCGTTCGCTTCGTCCAGCCGCGCGCGATTGGCGATCAGCTCGTCCACGCAATCGATGAAACCGCGGCTCGCGGCCGAAACCAGCGGAGTGACGCCGCGCTTGTCGCGCACATTGGGATTGGCGCCCCGCTGCAGCAGGAAGCGCACCCAGGTGACGTCGCCCCGCGCGACCGCGATATGCAGGCCCGTCTCGCCGGTGGTGACGTCCTTGGCGTTGATGACCGTGGTGCCCGGCTCGTTCAGCAGCTTGGTGGCGACCACGCCGTCCTTTTTCTTCACGGCTTCGAGAAACTTGTACGTGTCCGAAAACTGCGCATGGGCCGGCGCGCCGGCCACCATTGCTGCCGCGAGAGCCGATAGCAGCAGTTTCCTGCCCGTGCCTCTGCCCACCTGATTACTCCTTGATTCCAGACGAAGCGATGACTCGCCCCTTGCCGTAGACGGGTTAGCAGAGCATGAACCGCCACGCCATGCCTACCCTCAGAACCGCTGCACTCGCCCTGACCGTCACCGCATCTCTCATCCTGGCCGCCTGCGGCTCGGGCAAGGGCTCCGCGCCCACGGAACAGCCGCCGTTGGCGGGCGCGAGCATCGGCGGGCCCTTCACGCTGACCGATCAGTTCGGCAAGGCCGTGCAGTGGAGCGATTTCGACGGCAGCTGGCGCATCGTCTATTTCGGCTATGCCTATTGCCCGGACGTCTGCCCGTTGGACGTGCAGCACATGGTCCAGGGCTATAACGCCTTCGCCAAGGAGGAGCCCAAGCTCGCCGGCGAGACGAAGATGATCTTCATCACGATCGATCCCCAACGCGACACACCGCAAGTGGTCGGCGAATTCGCCCGCGCCTTTTCCGACAAGCTCATCGGGCTGACCGGCACGCCCGAACAGATCGCCGGGGCGGCCAAGGCGTTCTCCGTCTATTACGCCAAGGGCAAGACCTCGCCCGGCGGCTATCTGATGGATCACAGCCGGGGCGCCTATCTGATGGGCCGCAAGGGCGAACCGATCGCGCTGCTTCCGGTCGATCAGGGCAAAGACGCGGTCGCCGCGGAACTGCGCAGATGGATACGCTGAGGGACCGCTTCTGGACCCTGCCGCTGGCCGAGCTGTCGCGCGCCGAATGGGAAGCGCTGTGCGACGGGTGCGGCCAATGCTGCCTCCACAAGCTGGAGGACGCCGATACGGGCGAGATCCTGCATACCAATGTCGCTTGCAAGCTGCTGGATACGAAGACGGCCCGCTGCAAGGACTACCGCCACCGCAAGGCCTATGTGCCCGATTGCCTGCGGCTGACGGCCCGCATCGTCCATGACGTCACCTGGCTGCCGAAAAGCTGCGCCTATCGCCTGCGTGCCGATGGCGATCCACTGCCGGACTGGCATTATCTGCTGAGCGGGGACCGTGACGCCGCGCAGCGCGCAGGCGCCTCGGTGATCGGCCGGGTGGTGAGCGAGACCGATGCCGGGCCGCTGGAACATCACATCGTCGATTGGGCACAGGATTGGGACACCGATCGGGACGGGGACGGATGATCGACTGGCTCCGCCGCGATCCGGGGAATTCCGTGCTCCGCGTCGGCGGGCGAGACGTGCCGATCGTGATCCGCCGCCATGCCCGCGCGCGGCGGATGATCCTGCGCCTGGCCCAGGACGGCGCTTCCGCCACGGTCACGCTTCCGCCCTGGGGCCGCACGGCCGATGCGCTCGCTTTCGCCTCTTCCCGCACGGACTGGCTGGCGGAGCAGCTCGGCCGTGTCCCGCAACGCGAGCCGCCGTCAGCAGGCGGCAGGCTGCTCTATCGCGGGCGCGCGCTTGCGATCGAATGGTCTCCGAAGGCGCGACGCACTCCGCTGCTGGTGGACGATTCGATCGTGCTGGGCGGGCCGGAAGCCGGGATCGGCGCGCGCGTGGGACGCTGGCTGGAAAAGGAGGCGCTGCGCCTGATACAGGCCGATCTCGCCGATTACTGCGCCGGCGCCGGCATCGCCGCACCCGCCCTGCGCCTGTCGCGCGCCAAGCGGCGCTGGGGCAGCTGCGCCGGCGATGGGACGATCCGGATCAACTGGCGGCTGGTCCAGGCGCCCGATGCGGTGCGGCGCTCGGTCGTGGCGCATGAAGTGGCGCATCTCGTCCATTTCGATCACAGCCCCGCTTTCCACGCCTTGCTGGGAACGCTGTTCGAAGGCGATGTCGCCGCTGCCAATCGCTGGCTCAAACGCGAGGGGCGCAGCCTCTACGCCGCTTTCGGCTGATCAGCGCGGAAAGGCTGGCGATCTGCGGCGCTCGCCCCTATCTAGGCCGCCATGAGCTTCTGGCGGAAAATCTCCCCTACGCGCGCGGCGAAGGATTTCGCGACCGAATTCCGCCGTCCCCAACCCTATCGCTGGTACATCGTCGCGATCTCGCTCGCAGCGACGTTCACGATCTTCTCCGTGATGTGGCAGGAAGAGGCGCGCGGTCTCCCGCCCCCGCCCGAAGTGTTCTACATCACCAGCTGGCGCGACGGCCGCAGCGATGCGGAGATCATGAAAGGCAATATCGCCAACCAGAAGCGCAAGGACACGCTGGAAGCCGAACAGAAGGCGAGCGAGGAGCGCGTGAAGGACATGTATCGCGCGCTCGGCCGCGTATCCGGCATGGATGTCGACAAGATCGAACGCGAAGCGAAGGCCGAGAAAGCCGCCGATGAAAAGGCGAAGAAGGCGGAACAGGCGCGCCTGATCGGCACTATGCCCGCAACCGAAGGCAGCACGGTTGCGCCCGAATAACAACGATTCGCGCTGGCTGGCCGCGGCTGCCGCGCTTGCGGCGCGCGGGCGCCCGCTGAGCCGCCCGAACCCTGCGGTGGGCGCGATCATCGTGAAGGACGGCATCGTTATCGGACGGGGATGGACGCAGCCCGGCGGCCGTCCCCATGCCGAAGCGCAAGCGCTCGCCATGGCAGGCGCGGCCGCCAGGAAGGCAACGCTCTACGTCACTCTGGAACCCTGCGCTCATCGCAGCGAGCGCGGCCCCGCCTGCGCGGAACTGATCGCCGCATCCCCTCTCGAAGCCGTGGTGGCCGGCATGCAGGACCCCGACCCGCGTACCGCCGGCGCAGGGTTGGAACGCATTCGGGCCGGCGGGATCGCCGCCCGGCTCGTACCCAGCCCGGAAGCCGTAGCCAGCCTGACCGGCTATGCGATGCTGCGGCGGCAGGGCCGGCCGCATGTCACGCTCAAGCTCGCGACATCGCTCGATGGCTGCATCGCGCTTGCCAACGGATCGAGCCAGTGGATCACGAGCGATGCGGCGCGCGCGCATGTCCATGCCGAACGGGCGCGAACCGATGCGATCCTGGTCGGCGGGGAAACGCTGCGCGCCGATGCGCCGCGGCTCGACGTGCGCTTGCCGGGGCTGGAAGATCGCAGCCCGGCGCGGTGGGTGCTGACCCGAAGCGCTGCGCCCGATGGCTGGTCCACTCTCCCCACGCCCGATGCTCTGGATCGCATGGCCGACGTGCAATATCTCTTCGTCGAGGGTGGCGCGGCTGCCGCCGCCGCGTTTCTGGCCGCCGATCTCGTCGATCGCATCCTGCTTTATCGTGCGCCCATCCTGATCGGCGGCGGACTGCCTTCGATCGGAGATATGGGCCTGGCCGATCTCGCCGATGCGCATGACCGCTGGACGCTGGCCGACCGACGAAGTCTTGGCAGCGACACGCTCGAAGTTTATGAGCGCCGGCGGCCGCCCGCCGTACAGGAAGCTCTCTCATGTTCACCGGAATAGTCACCGCGATCGGCACCATCCGCGAAGTGGACCAGCGCGAGGATCTGCGCGCCGTCGTCGCCTGTCCGTTCGATCCCGACACGATCGCCATCGGCGCATCGATCGCCTGTTCCGGGGTGTGCCTCACCGTGGTGGAACGCGGCGGCGTGGCGGGGGATGCCTGGTTCGCGGTGGATGTTTCGGGCGAGACGATCGCCTGCACCGTGCCCGACCAATGGCGCGCCGGGCGCCGGATCAATCTCGAACCCGCGCTCAAGATCGGGGACGAGCTCGGCGGCCATGTGGTGACGGGCCATGTCGACGCCATAGGCACAGTGGTCGCGCGCGAGGAGGAAGGCGGATCGATCCGCCTGACGATCCAGGCGCCGAAGGATATGGCGCCCTATGTCGCGGCCAAGGGATCGATCACGGTGGACGGCGTGTCGCTGACGGTGAATTCGATCGAGGACCAGCCGGACGGCACGGTCCAATTCGGGCTGAACATCATCCCGCATACCGCCGAAGTGACCACGCTGGGCCCGCTGAAGGCCGGCGGCCACGTCAATCTCGAGATCGACGTGCTCGCCCGTTACCTGCAGCGGATGCGCAGCCTGCTGGATTGATCGGGATCTGCCTGAAGCCAACCCGACACCGCTCATCCTGAGGAGCCGCTGAGCTTGTCGAAGCGGCGGTCAGGCGGGTATTTTTGGCGCGGGGTTGGAGACGAGGCGGGGCCAAACTCACCCGCGGCACCCCAACAAAGGGTTAGTAGTAAAAACAAAAA
>CAMLQG010000066.1 GCA_946482075.1 uncultured Erythrobacteraceae bacterium | reverse complement strand
TGGGGCAACGCTCCAGGCGCTGCGTCAGGAGGCGATTCCCCACCCCCAGCCTCTCCCCTAAAGGGGAGGGGAAACGTTCAATGCGACGTGCTCGCGGCTTTCTCCTCCGCCACCATCTCCTTGAACGCGGCGTCGCGCGCCTGGATCAGGGCGATCTTGGCGCGGATCGAAGCGTAGATCGCCTGTTCGTCCGCCATCTGGCGGCGGCCGCGTTCGCGCATCACCATGTCGCGGTGAAGCGTGAGCAGGCGCAAGGCGGTGCCGTTTTCGTAGCGGCGCTTCTTTTCGCCATCGGCTTCCTCGCCGTCGCGCAGCCGTTCGATCAGCACCAGTTCGAGATGATCATAGGCTTCGCGCAGCGCATCGCGCCACGCCGCGGCGAATTCCGGATCCTGCTGGCGCACGCGATAGACATGGCTGCCGCCGATCTTGGCCTGCTTGGCCGAGACGGCGACATTGGCGGTGAGGGCCAGATGGGCGAGGAACTTCTTCTGCCAGGGCGGCTTGCGTTTCGGCTTCGTCGTTTGCGTTTTCTTCGTCGTTTTCGGTTTCGCCATGCGGGAACATCCTTTTCGGCAACGAAAAGGGCCGGTGGCATTGCCGCCCCGGCCCGAATCGGTCTATCGCGATGTTCCGTATTTGTGCCATATTAGCGTTACGATGTCAATATAAAATAACCCATATGGTTATATGTCTTGACCGTCATCCCAGCGAAGGCTGGGATCTTTCTCGTGGAAGCGCAACCTGGAGGCACGGGATCCCAGCCTTCGCTGGGATGACGAATAGTGATCAAGCCACCGCTTCCTGTGCGGCGAGTGCCGGAGAATCGTCCGCCAGGATCACCTTGCTGTCATCCTTGCGCGCGGCGGCGAAGCCGATCCCCGCCATATAGGGCGCGGCGAGGAAGCAGAGGCCCAGCGTGGCCAGCATCGTGGCCGAGATGCCGGCGAATTCGGCGCCCAGCCGGCCCGACAGGATCAGCGCGGACAAAGCGAGGACGAGGCACAGCGTGCCGAGCAGCGTTTCGGGCAGCGTCGCCGCGATCACCGAGCGGATGCCGCCATGCGCGCCGAACTTCGGCGTGCGCCGCCAGGCGAGCGGCTTGCTCGACAGGCCCGCCACGCCGGAGACCAGCACGATGTAGGACAGCGAGGCGCGCGCGATCTCGCCGCGCGCCATGTCGGCGATGCTGGTGCAGCCCGACAGGCGATAGCGATGGTGAGTGCGCACCAGCAGAACGGCGATTCCCAGCGGGATGATCGCCCAGCTGGCGCCGGGCAGGTCGAGCGGCTGCATGCCGCCGGTCAGCGTGGCGATCGCGATTCCGCCCAGCACCAGCAGGCCGAAGACCACCCCGATCAGGCTCTGGATCGGCGCGATGCAGCGCAGCACTTCGAGCAGCTTGGTCCAGCCGGGCATGCGGCGCGCCCACGGGGCGGGGAGGAACAGCTTCCAGTGGCGGCGCAGCTGCTGCACCGGGCCGGCGGTCCAGCGGAAGCGCTGCTTCTTGTAGTCGTCGAAACTGTCGGGGATCAGGCCGCGCCCGAACGTCTCGCGCAGATAGATCCCGCGATAGCCCGCCGCGCGCAGGCGCACGGAGACTTCGGAATCCTCGGTCAGGCACCATTCGGCCCAGCCGCCGACGGCGCGCAGCACCGGCGCGCGCAGCAGGCACATCGTGCCGATGGTGAACGCCCCGCCATATTCGCTGACGCCGGGCATATCGACCTTGTTGTTGGGCATGTATTCCCAGTAGCAGCCGGTCAGATAGGGGTTTCCGGCATAGTCGCGATAATCGTGCGGAGTCTGGACATAGCCGACGCGCGGATCCTCGAAGAAGGGCGCGAGCCGGGCGAGGAAGTCGGGCCGGGAGAAATAATCGGCGTCGATCACCGCCACGATGTCGGTATCGGGCGCCATCACTTCGAGGCAGAAATTGAGCGCGCCGGCCTTCGCCCCTTCCAGCGGGGCGACATGGAAGAAGCGGAACCGCTCTTCGCCCAGCCGGGCGTTGAGCACCGCGCAATGCGCTTCCAGCGGGCGCCACAGCGCTTCGTCCCTGGTGTTGTTGTCGCAGACGAGGACTTCGTAATTGTCGTAATCGAGCGCGGCCAGGCGGTTCATCGTCTCCTTCACCACTTCGGGCGGCTCGGCATAGCAGGGCAGGTGGACCGAGACCTTGAAGGACCGCCCGGTCTGGCGGCGCAGCGGCGCTTCCACCGGAAGCTGCCATTTCTCATGCGTCAGGATCGCTTCGCGCGCGATCCGTTCCACCCGGCCGAGAATCGCGATGACCAGCAGGATCGTCACGCCCACCAGCGCGGCGGGCTCCAGCGGGCCGGGAAGCTGCGCCTCGTCGATCAGCAGGCTGGTCCAGAACCAGCCGACCGTCACCGCGCCGAATTCCACCGCCAGCCAGGCCGCGCCCGGTATGTTGAGCCGCCAGGCCGAGGCCCGGATCAGCACGGTGATCGCGAGGAAAGCGGCCAGCGGCGCGATGACCGGCTGGATCGCGCCGACGAGCAGCGCGGAAAGCCCCGCGCCCAGCGCGCCGGCGGCGGGAAGCTCCCAGAGATGTTCCGGGCCTTCGACCTGCCGGCCGCCTACGCTCGCCATCTTGCGCGACGCCCAGAGCGCGACGACCAGCGCCATGACGGAGAACAGGATGATCCAGGGATCGACGTTTTCACGAACGGGAAACAGCAAGGGCGTAAAGTCTTTCTAAAAAGCCGACACCGGCATCGGGACCGCAATTCCGGCCGCACCACTCGCCTAACCTAGGAAAAGCGAGATCGCGCCCGGGCTCAATGGGTCCGATCGTTCCGGTTGCAATGCCGAATGCGACGAATTGTTCCCCTTCCGCCGCCTGCCGTTCCCGTTGCGCGCTTGCGGGAGAAAATCCACCCGCTAAAGCGGGAAGCGCCCCAAGCCGGAGAATCCGACCGCCGATGCTGCGCCGCCTGTATACCTGGACGATGGAGAAGGCGGCACACCCGCAAGCCGAATGGTGGCTTTTCCTCTTCTCCTTCGTCGAATCCAGCTTCTTCCCGATCCCGCCCCATCCGCTGCTGGGGCTGATGTGCCTGGCGGAACCGCGCCGGGCGGTGCGTTTCGCCGCGATCGCCACGGGGGCCTCGGTGCTGGGCGGGCTGCTCGGCTATGCGATCGGCTGGGGGCTCTACGACACGATCGGGGACGATCTGATCGCGCTGCTCGGCATGAAGGAAAGCTTCCCCGTGGCCGCGTGCTATCTGCGCGAATATGGCGCGGAGATCATCATGATCAAGGGCGCCACGCCGATCCCGTTCAAGCTGCTGACGATCACGGCGGGCTTCATCGCCATGCCGCTGGTGCCGTTCATTCTCGCCAGCATCATCAGCCGCACGATCAGCTTCATGATCGTGGGCGTGCTGTTCCGCCTGTTCGGCCGGCCGATCAAGGCGTTCATCGACCGCTATCTGGGCCTGGCGACCGCGCTTTTCCTGGCTTTAGTGGTTGGCGGGATTCTCGCGATCAGCCTGCTGGGCGGGGGTGGGGACGCGACGAAATCGAAATGCGCCGGCGCCACGCCGGCAGCCGATATTGCAGTGCACAAAAAGTCTTGACCATGACCCGGTTCCGGCAAATCATGCCGTCCTTCTTCGTGTCGCTTTCGAGTCTGGCGGAGGGCGCAAAATGGCGAGTCCGGAGTTCATCCAGCAGCTTGACGGCTACGGCCTGACCACGGTCGAAATCCACTATTACCTGCCCGATCATCCGAGCCTCCTGCAACTCTTCGTGATGCAGCAATACGACCTCGCCCCCCGCTTCCCCGTGCTGGACAATTTCCTCGACTACTGGCGCCGCGAGATCGAGGCGGTCCTCCATTCGGTGCGGGTGGTCCACAAGCAGCTGCTCGGCCCGAACGAATGGCGGGCGGTGAACGGCGTGATCACGCTGAATTGATTCTCAAAGCTCCGGCCCCCGCCGATGCCAGTCCGTCACCCGCTGGTACTGATGCGCGACCCGCAATAGCAGGTCCTCGCCCAGATGCTGGCCGGTCAGCTGCAGGCCGATCGGGTGGCCCGCATCGTCCAGTCCCATCGGCAGGCTGATCGCGGGATGGCCGCTCATGTCGGGCGGGATGGTGAACCGGCCGAATTCGGTCGATCCTTCGGCCAGCATCGCCATGATCGCTTCGACCGTGGGCACGGCGGCCGGAAGCGTGGGCATGGCGATCGCATCGACATCGGCCATCATCAGCGCGAAACGGCTGTTGAATGTCTGGCGCTGGGCGAGCGCGCGCGCCACGTCGCGGCCTGAGACGCTGCGCCCGAGATCGAGCAGCGCGGCCAGTTCGGGCCCGTAATCGCCCGCGCGTTCGGGATAAGTGCCTTCATGCGCCACGGCGGTCTCGGCCGCGCAGATCGGCGCCCAGGCCTCGAGCATCGCGTGCGTTTCCGGCATCGTGACGTCGACGATCCGCGCGCCCAGCGCCGCCAGCGCCGCGAGTGCGGCTTCGAAAGCGCAGACGATCGGCGCGTCCACCCCGCCCAGCGCATAGGCGCGATCGACCCCGATCCTGAGCCCCGCGATCGGCCTATCGAGCGCGGCCACGTAATTCGGCACCGGCGCGTGCAGGCTGGTGGGATCGGCGGGATCGTAGCCCGCGATGGCGTTCATCATGATCGCGGCGTCCAGCGCGTTGCGCGTCATCGGGCCGACATGGTCGAGCGTCGGGCTCAGGGCGAACAGGCCATGGCGGCTGACCCGGCCCCAGCTCGGTTTGAGGCCGGTGAGGCCATGGACCGAGGCCGGCACGCGGATCGAGCCGCCGGTATCCGTCCCGATCGACCCGAAACACAGCCCCGCCGCCGTCGCAACGCCCGATCCGCTGGAGGACGCGCCGGCCCAGTAGCGTGCATCGCGCGGGTTGCGCGGGCTGCCGCCATATTTCGCATGATGGCCCACGAAGATGCCTTCGGCCGTGGCGAGCTTGCCCAGCATCACCGCGCCCGCCGCTTCGAGGCGCGCGACCACGGTCGCAGTCCGTTCCGGCACATGGCCCGCACGGAAGGACAGGCCCACGGTGGTCGGCGCGAAATCGGTGTCGACGACATCCTTGACCGCGACCGGCACGCCGTGGAGCGGCCCGCGATACTGCCCGCGCGCGATCTCCGCATCGGCCGCGCTCGCCTGGTCGCGTGCGCGGTCCGCCGTCACATGGAGGAAGGAATTGAGCGCGGGATCATGCTGCCCGATTCGGTCGAGCATGGCTTCGGTCGCTTCGAGCGACGCGACCTCGCGCGCGGCGATCCGCGCCGAAAGATCGGCGATTCCGAGTTTGTGCAGGGGCATTTCCTCTCCTTTTTGTCGCTCCTTTCCATTCTCGTCATTCCCGCGAAAGCGGGAATCCATTTGCCGGTGATTCAGGAGGCAAATGCCTGCAAGGAAATGAGAACGAAGCTGGATTCCCGCCTTCGCGGGAATGACGAAGAAGATGTTGGGAAGCGGTCCTTGTCAACCGGGATCAGATGATCCCGACGGCCTTTCCGGCGCGTTCGAACATGCCGATGATCGTACGGACCTGATCCGCGCTGTGTTCCGCGCAGAGCGAGCAGCGCAGCAGGGTCATGTTGGCGGGCGTGGCTGGCGGCCTCGCAAGATTGACGTAGAGCCCTTCCTTCAAGAGCGCTTCCCACATCGCCGCGCCGCGTTCCAGGTCCGGCATGATCACCGCCAGGATCGCGCTTTGCGGCTCCTGTGTGCCCAGCTGGAATCCCAGCGCCTTGATGCCCTGGTGCAGCGCGCGCGAATTCTCCCACAGATGGGCGCGCTTGTTGCCGGCATGCATCAGCTTGCGGATGCTGGTCGCCGCCGTCGCCACCACGCTTGGCGGCAGGCTGGCGGTGAAGACATAGGGCCGGCAGACCAGTCGCATGATCTCGAACTTGGGATGGTTCGACACGCAGAATCCGCCCACCGTGCCAACGCTTTTCGAGAAGGTCCCGATCACGAAATCGACATCGTGGAGCACGCCCTGGTCTTCGGCCACGCCGCGCCCGTTGGGGCCGATGAAGCCCATCGAATGCGCTTCGTCCACCAGCACCATCGCGCCGTGCTTCTTGGCGATGGCGATCATGTCCCTGAGCGGGGCGATGTCGCCCAGCATGGAATAGACGCCTTCCAGCACCACCAGCTTGCCCGCGCCTTCCGGCACGCGGCCCAGCCGCTTGTCCATCGCGTCGATATCGTTGTGCTTGAACGGCACGACTTCGGCGTCGCCCATCTTGCAGCCGTCCCAGATGGAAGCATGGCTGTCGATGTCGAGGATGATGTAATCGCCCTTGCCGGCGATGGTGGAGATGATTCCCAGATTGGCCTGGTAGCCGGTGGAGAAGACCATTGCATGGTCCATCGCATAGAAGTCCTTGAGCGCGTCCTCCACCGCGCGGTGGCCGGCATAGGTGCCGTTCAGCACGCGGCTGCCGGTGGTGCCGGACCCGTAATTCTCCAGCGCGTCCTTGCCCGCTTCGATCACGTCGGGGTCGAAGGTCATGCCCATGTAGTTGTAGGTGCCGAGCAGGATCGTCTCGCGCCCGTTGCAGATCGCCTCGGTGGGGGAGAGCACGCGTTCCATCACCAGGTTGAACGGGTCTTCCATCCCGCTCGCCAGCAAGGCCTCGCGCTGCTCGATCAGCGGGTCGAATTTTGAGAAGAGGTCGGTCATCAAGGATTCCGCGAATGCGTCGTTGCGAGGAGCGGAGCGACGAAGCAGTCCGGAGCCCAAGGTGCAGCCGCTCTGGATTGCCGCGGCCTTGCGGGCCTCGCAATGACGATTTCCATGAGGTCAGCCCTGCAGCTTGCAGACGGCGTCGACGAGCTGGCCGTAGGTCTCGATCTCGGCCTGCTGGTTCATGCTGATGATGATGTCGAATTCGTCCTCGATCGCGGCGACGAAATCCATCACCGTCAGGCTGTCGAATTCGAGATCGTTGGCGAAGCTCGTATCGTCGGCGACGGTGACGCCCTTCTTGTTGAAGGGTTCGATCAGGCCGCGAATGCGGCTGTCGGTTTCGGCGCGATCCATGCTTCAGGCTCCTGGCAGGCGATTGGGGCGCAAAAGGGGCGGTATGGGTGGAATGTCAAGGGTGCGATGGGTAAGTCGAGCTTCCACAACAGGGCTCGACGGTCCGGCTCCCTGTTCGTCGCCCCAGCGAAGGCCGGGGTCGCTTTCGGCCGCGCGCTCGCCTAGAGGCCCCAGCCTTCGCTGGGGTGACGAGAATGGACAGGGGGTTCGTACTATCACAGCAGCGCTTTGACCGCGGTCATGAAGGGGGTGATCGACACCGGCTTGGCGAGATAGCCTTCCGCGCCTGCGCCCCGAATCCGCTCCTCGTCGCCCTTGCCGGCATAGGCGGTGACGGCGAGTACGGGAATCGCGCGCAGGCTGGAATCGCGCTTGGCCTCGGAGATCAGGTCGAGCCCCGAGATATTCGGCAGCTGGATATCCATGATGATCAGGTTGGGGACAAAATCGCGAGCCCGGTCAAGCGCTTCCATCCCATCGGAGACCGGCTCGACCACGAAGCCGCTGGCTGCGAGCACGTCGCAGAACAGCTTGCGATTGAGATCGTTGTCCTCGACAACGAGAATGCGCTTCGCCACTGAGTCCTTCATTCCTTGCGCGAAAAAGCGCGCGTCCACCGTCCTATGAGCTTCGGGAGTGCCTGACAATTCCGCGTGACCAATCGCCCCCGCTTGATCCCCAGATGCTTGCGCTGGCCGCACTTGGCTGGGTGCTGGAAGACGGCGCGCGCGCCGATCGCCTGCTGGCGCTGACAGGGCTCACGCCCGACGATCTGCGCGACGGGCTGGGCGACCGCGCGGTGCTGGCCGCCGTGCTCGATTTCCTGGCCGGCCATGAGCGCGACCTGCTCGCCGCGGCGGACGCGCTGGGCGTGGCGCCGCAGGAGCTGGCCGGCGCGGCGCAGAGGCTGGCGGCATGAGCCGGCCGCTCGTCATCACCGATTGCGACGAGGTGCTGCTGCACATGATCGTCCATTTCCGCGACTGGCTGGACGAGGCGCACGATATCGATTTTCGCCTGGAAGGCCGCGATTTTGCCGACGCGATGCGCCGCCGCGGTTCGGACGCGCCGATTCCGCAGGAGGAGATGTGGGGCCTGCTCAACAGCTTCTTCGACAGCGAGATGCACCGGCAGACACCGATCGCGGGCGCGGTCGAGGCGATCGGCGCGCTGCAGGAAGAGGCCGACGTCGTGGTCCTCACCAACCTTGCCGATCATCGCCAGCAGGATCGCGCGGAACAGCTCGCGCGGCATGGGCTGCATCTGCGCGTTTTCACCAATCTGGGCCCTAAAGGTCCTGCATTGCGTGCCATATTGGACGAATATCGGCCCAGCAAAGCCTTCTTCGTCGATGATCTCTCGCATCATCACGCTTCCGCAGTGGAACACGCGCCCGAGATCACGCGCCTGCATCTGGTGGGCGAACCCGCGATCGCGGCGCATGTCCCCTGCGCCTTCACCGGGGGCCACGCCCATGCGCGGATCGACAATTGGCAGGAAGCCTTGCAATGGCTGCGTGAAAGACTGCATGAGGAGAGATTATGAGTTTTGACGCGAAACTGGCCGAACTGGGGATCGTCCTTCCGGAACCCGCGGCGCCGGTCGCCGCCTATGTCCCGGTCGTGGTGCATGGCGGGCTCGCCCATGTTTCGGGCCAGCTGCCGTTCATCGACGGCAAGCTCGTCACCGGGCGGCTGGGCGAAAATGTCTCCGTGGAGGATGGCGCCGCGGCCGCGCGTGCTTGCGGACTGATGCTGCTGGCCCAGATCAAGGCGAAGCTCGGCTCGCTCGACAGGGTCGCGCAGGTCGTCAAGCTCGGCGGGTTCGTCAATGCGGCAGGTTCGTTCACCGATCAGCCCAAAGTGGTGAACGGCGCTTCGGAGCTGATGCAGCAGGTGTTCGGCGATGCCGGCCGCCATGCCCGCAGCGCCGTGGGCGTGCCGTGCCTGCCGCTGGGCGCCGCGGTCGAGGTGGACGCAATCTTTGCTGTTAGCGGCACTTGATCGCTGGCGCGCGCCGGCGCCAGCGCCTGCCCGGGTCGCATGGCTCGGCCGGCATGATTACGCCCATCGCGGGCTGCACGGGCCCGGCGTGCCGGAAAATTCGCTCGCGGCCGGGGCCGAGGCGATCGCGTGCGGCTTCGGGATAGAATGCGACGTCCAGCGCACCGCAGACGGGCAGCCGGTGGTGTTCCACGATTGGGAGCTCGACCGGCTGACATCGGCCGCCGGGCCAGTGCAGGCGTTGCGTCTGGCCGATCTTGCCATGCTCGATCTGACCGACAGTGGCGAACGCATTCCCAGCCTGCGCGAGCTTCTCGGCCTGGTGCGCGAACGCGTGCCGGTGCTGATCGAGATCAAGTCGCGCCGCGATCATCGGGTGAATGCGCTGTGCCTTGCCGTGCGCCGCGTGCTCGAAGGCTATCGCGGGCCCCATGCGGTGATGAGCTTCGATCCGCGCGTCTCGCGCTGGTTCGCCGTCCATGCGCCGCACATCGTGCGCGGGCTGGTGGTGACGGAGGAAAACGCGCGTTCGTTCCCCGGCCGGATGAAGCGGCATCTTGCGCTTTGGCATGCGCGGCCCGATTTCCTGGCTTATGACGTCCGTGATCTGCCCAGCGGCTTTGCCGCCTATCAGCGTTCGCGAGGGATGCCGGTGCTGACCTGGACCGTGCGCAGCGCGGAATCGCGCCGTGTGGCGGCCGAGCATGCCGATGCGCCGATCGCCGAAGGGGCGGGCATTCCTGCGGAAGCCGGCGGGGCCGATGGAGACGCGGCCCCATGAGCGACCGCGATCCGCTGACGGCGCGGCTTGCCCGGTCGGTCGGTTCGCTGCCGCAGGCGCAGTGGGATGCGCTGGCGGGCGACGGCAACCCGTTCATGAGCCATGCTTTCCTCACTCTGCTGGAGGATTCCGAAAGCGTCGGGTCGGGCACCGGCTGGGCGCCCGCGCCGCTGGTGATCGAGGCGCCGGACGGCACGATCGCGGGCGCGCTGCCCGCCTATCTCAAGGCGCATAGCCAGGGCGAATATGTGTTCGACCATTCCTGGGCCGATGCCTGGCACCGCGCGGGCGGGCGCTATTACCCCAAGCTGCAGATCTGCGCCCCGTTCACGCCGGCCACCGGCCCGCGCATCCTGACGAAGGACAAGCTGCTGGAAGGCCGGGCATTGGCCCTGCCGCTGCTGCGTGCGGCGGAGAATGTCTGCACCGGCAATGGCCTGTCCGGCGCGCATGCGACTTTCATCGAGCCCGACCAGCTGCCGCTGTTCGAGGAAGCCGGCTGGCTGTTGCGCAGCGACATCCAGTTCCACTGGCAGAACCGCGGCTATGCGAGCTTCGACGATTTCCTGGGCGAGCTTGCCTCCCGCAAGCGCAAGGATATCCGCAAGGAACGCGCGCTGGCGCAGGAAGGCGTGGATATACGCCGCCTGACCGGACGCGAGATCACGCCCGGCCACTGGGATTATTTCTGGGAATTCTACCAGGATACCGGCGCGCGCAAATGGGGCCAGCCCTATCTCACCCGCAGCGCCTTCACGCTGCTGGGCGAGCGGATGGCGGACAGGATCTTGCTGGTGCTGGCTTTCATGGAAGGGAAGCCGATCGCGGGCGCGCTCAATCTGATCGGCAGGGATGCGCTGTACGGCCGCTATTGGGGCTGCACGGTGGACAGGCCCTTCCTGCATTTCGAGCTGTGCTACTACCAGGCGATCGACGCGGCGATCGCGATGGGGCTCGACCGCGTGGAAGCGGGCGCGCAGGGCGGGCACAAGCTGACTCGTGGGTACGAACCGGTGAAGACGTGGTCGGCGCATTGGCTGGCCGATCCGGGCTTCCGCGAAGCGGTGGCCGATTTCCTCGACCGCGAACAGCGCGGGATCGAGGTGGACCAGCTGCACCTGGGCAGGCGAACGCCGTTCCGGAAGGGTTGAGAAGCGGCGTGGTACTCTCCACTCCGTTCGTCCTGAGCTTGTCGAAGGACCGTCCTCCCTTCTTCCGTAGCTGAAGAGAAAAGCTGCCCTTCGACAAGCTCAGGGCGAACGGACCTTTGGCGCTCCGCGTGAAAGAGTTACGCCGCCTTCCGGCCGATCGCGCAGAGCCATTCGCGTGCGCGGCGCTGGGCTTCGGCGATGGCGCGGGCCGTCATCTCGTCGGAAATATCCGCGCGCGACATGGCCGCTTCCTCGTGCCCCTTGGCGGCGGCGAGATTGAACCATTTATGCGCCTCGATCAGGTCGATCACCGTTCCGTGGCTACCGGTGGAGAAAGCGACGCCGAGATCGAAATAGGCGCTGATGTCGCCATTGGCGGCGGCGGCGAGGCAGCTCGCGACAAGTGCGTTCTGTGTCATCAAGTCGACGGGCATGGCCGCCGAGAGATCGTTGTTCCAAGCCATTTCCATGGCGTTACCCCCCGTTGCCGGCGGAACCCCTTTCCGCCGTCGATCCGGACTTTCCCGTTTTATGGTCAACAAATGGTTAATGACGGAAAGCATAGGAAAATGACTCGCGCGTGACTGCGCGCATGTCCGGCGTGCGATGGGGTTCGTCCCGAAACAGGCGGGTTCGGAATTAAGCTGGGGAAGCCCGCGATTGTCGCTTGTGCCCCGTTTGTCCCGCTCGTATAGGCGCGGCCAATCGAGATCCGCGCGGCGTGACCGGGAAAACCTGGAGCGAGACAGGAGAGGGCCGGTCGAGAGGACTGAGTTTGTGCGGAGAACCGTATGGCCACGGCTATGAGCGACGATATCGACATTCTTGCCAAGGCGCGCCGTTCGCTCGACAGCGAATATGCGCCGAATGACGACGAAGACTATATGAGCGAACCGCAGCTCGACTATTTCCGGCGCCTGCTGCTGGAATGGAAGAAGCTGATCCTGTCGGCCGCCGCCGGCACGCTGCAATCGCTGCAGGACGGCCCGATCCGCGAGCCCGACCTCAACGACCGCGCCTCGAGCGAGACCGACTGGGGCATCGAACTGCGCACGCGCGACCGGCAGCGCAAGCTGATCGCCAAGATCGATTCCGCGCTGCGCCGGATCGACGACGGCGAATATGGTTATTGCGAAGTCACGGGCGATCCCATCGGATTGCGCCGCCTGATCGCACGGCCGATCGCCACGATGACGGTCGAAGCCCAGGAAGCGCACGAACGGCGCGAGAAGATCTCGCGCGACGACTGAGGTTTCGTTTGGTGCCATTCCGGGACGGTTCCGTCGCATGATGGTTAACAAATCCCGCGAATTAAGGCTTTGTTTGCGATTGCACGCATAACAGTGAAGGGATTTGGCGGGGTCTGCCCGTCCCCATTTCCGTTTGAGGTCGTGATCGAGCGATGAGCAGCGTCGACACCCGGCAAGGAACGCGCGACAGCCTTTTCCTGATGGCCGATCTCCGCCTGGATGGCCGGGATCAGACCCATCGCGTCAAGGTGCGCAACCTGTCCGCCGGCGGCATGATGGCCGAAGGCAAGGTCAAGGTGATACGCGGCATGCTGCTGACCATAGATCTGCGCAATATCGGCAAGGTGGACGGCGCGGTCGCCTGGGTGCAGGATGATCGCTTCGGCATCGCTTTCGCCGAAGAGATCGATCCGCGTCTCGCCTGGAGCCTCGCGCCGGGACAGGAAGATCCCGCCGCCCAGATCATCCCGCGCAAATCCTCGGACTCCGCGCGCGACACGGGGCCGGTGCGCAAGATCTGATTTCAGGTCGCGTCAAGAGTTGATCCGTCATTGCGAGGCCATGGGCCGAAGCAATCCAGAGCGGTTATAAGCTGGGCTCTGGATTGCCGCGTCGGCTGCGCCTCCTCGCAATGACGGGTTGCGCAATCGCGATTCCCTTCTCACCACCTATCGCCTAGACATGCCGGCGTGATGCTTCGTCTCCACCGCGTGTCCCTGCTTCTTGCGCTCTGTGCGGCGCTCGGCGCCTGCGGCGAGAGCGACGGCGGCACGCTGGATGTGGCGCTGATCGGCGTCGCGTCCGATCTCAAGCCCGAGGGCGTGCGCCTGTCGCCCGCCGCCCGCGCGATCCGCGCGGCGACGGTCGATGGGCTGGTGGGCTTCGACGCGCAGGGCCGGGTGGTTCCCGCGCTCGCTGAACGCTGGATCGTGACGGATGACGGACGCAGCTATATCTTTCGCCTGCGCGACGGCAAATGGCCCGATGGCAGCGACCTGACGGGCGAAAGCGTGCAGGCGGCGCTCCGCCGGACCGTGCGCGGCCTCAAGGGCACCGCGATGGGCCTCGATCTGCGCAAGATCGACGAAATACGCGCGATGGCCGGACGCGTGGTGGAAATCCGCCTGACCAGCCCGATGCCCGATTTCCTCCAGCTGCTTGCCCAGCCCGAACTCGGCCTGTTCCGCAACGGCAAGGGTCTCGGCCTGATGACGATCACGCGCAAGGACGATGTCGACGTGATGGATGCCGTGCCGCCCGGCGCGCGCGGGCTGCCGCAGGAGGAAGGGTGGAAGCGCCGCATTCGCGAACTCAAGCTGCGCGTCCTGCCGATCCGCAAGGCGATCACCCTGTTCGACGAAGGCGAAGTGGACGTGGTGCTGGGCGGGCGCATTCAGGACATGCCGCTCGCCGAAACCGGTCCCCTGTCGCGCGGGACGGTGCGGATGGACCCGGTGATCGGGCTGTTCGGCCTGCAGGTGATGCGTGGCGAAGGCTTTCTCGGCGATCCCTCGCGGCGCGAAGCGCTGGCCATGGCGGTGGACCGCGAAGCGCTGATCGCGCCGTTCAACGTCGATGGCTGGCAAGCGACCACGCGGATCGTCGCCCCCGGCCTCAGGGAGGATCTCGGCACGATTGGGGAGCGCTGGGGCGATTACGGGATCGACCAGCGCAAGGGGGAGGCGGCCAGGCGCGTCGCCGCCTGGCGTGCCGCACAAGGCGTGGAGAATGTGCAGCTCAGCGTCGCGCTGCCGGATGGGCCGGGCTCGGACCTCGTGTTCGCCCGCTTCAAGGCCGATTTCGGCGCGATCGGCATTACGCTGCGCCGCGTGGCGTCGGGCAAGCAGGCCGATCTCGTCCTGTACGAAGCGCTGGCCCGCTATGCTTCGCCCCTGTGGTTCCTCAATCAGTTCAATTGCGGGCTGAAGCGGGGCCTGTGTTCGGCGCAAGCCGATGCCCGCGTCAAGGAAGCGATCGACGCGCCCGATCCCGCCGCCGGCGCCGCGCTGCTGGCCGAAGCCGAAGCGGAACTCACCCAGGCCAATGTGTTCATTCCATTGGGCCCGCCCCTGCGCTGGTCCCTGGTGCGCGGTTCGATCACGGGATTCGAGCCGAACGCATGGGGCGTGCATCCCTTGTCGGCATTGGCGCTGATACCCAACTAACATCCCGACACCGCTTCTTTCGAAGGATGTGACGATGGATTCCACGCAACAGGCCCGCCGCGCCCGCCCCATGCCGATGGGACCGCAATTCTCGCTCGGCGGCGATCCCGCTTCGGTGCGCGCGCGCGTCGAGGCGATGG
Organism: uncultured Erythrobacteraceae bacterium; assembly: GCA_946482075.1. The sequence goes on along the minus strand of CAMLQG010000066.1, from coordinate 5,292 downwards.
AGCGCCTGATGGAGCGCAGCTTCACTCTGCCGGGCATCAACCGCCCGGTCGGGCTCGACGCGATCGTCGGCCTCGTGCCGATCGCGGGCGATCTCTTCGGTGCGGCGATGGGCGCCTATCTCGTCTGGGAAGCGCGCAATCTGGGCATGCCGAAATGGAAGCTGCTGCGCATGGCGGGCAATGTCGCGGTGGACACCGCCCTTGGCGCGGTGCCGCTGGCGGGCGACGTGTTCGACTTCCTGTTCCGCTCCAATTCGCGCAATCTGAAGATTCTCAAGCGGCATCTCGACAAGCATCACCCGGAAAGCCGGATCATCGAGGGGTGACGCTTGAGCTCAAGCTTCCAGCTCGACGTCCCAATAGAGCCAGTCGCGCCAGGTCTCGTGCAGGTAGTTGGGCGGGAAGCCGCGGCCGCGTTCCTGCAACTGCCAGCTCGTCGGACGGATCGGCTGGAGCATCAGCGGCATATGGGCCTGGGCCGGCGTGCGGCCCCCCTTGCGCATGTTGCAGGGCGCGCAGGCCGTGGCGACATTCTCCCACGTGGTCTTGCCGCCCAAGCGGCGCGGCACGACGTGGTCGAAAGTCAGATGATGCGGACTGCCGCAATATTGGCAGATGAAGCGATCGCGCAGGAACAGGTTGAACCGGGTGAAGGCGGGGAACTCGCTGGGCTTCACATAGTCCCTGAGAGCGATGACCGAGGGGATCTTCATGTCGAGCGAGGGCGAATGCACTTCGCGTTCGTAGCTCGCCACGATGTCCACCCGTTCGAGGAAGACCGCCTTGATCGCGGTCTGCCAGGGCCACAGGCTCAGCGGATAGTAGGAAAGCGGCGTGTAATCGGCATTGAGGACGAGGGCGGGGCAACTCGACAAATTCCGGGTCGGATCGTCTTCGGAACTTCGAAAACGCGCCGCCCGTTCGATCAACTCCGCCTTGAACATGTCTCCGCCTGCCCCGCTTCTGGACGTCTTGAGTGTGGGCGTCCCGCACGCATGCGCGGACACGCCCCGTGGGTGGGGATATGAATCTCGCGCATTACCGGTTTGTGACGCCGCATGACAGCAAGGGAGCATGGCCGCGCCCCAAGCGTCAAGAGGGGGCGGAATGGCTTCTCCCCAATATGTTGTGGTGCGCCCGGCGAGCATCATCAACATCCGTTCGTCCTGAGCTTGTCGAAGGACCGCTCTTCCTTTTACGACAGCAGGAAGAAAATCTGCCCGTCGACAAGCTCAGGGCGAACGGAGATCGGCGTAGTCGATGACCATGCGCACCCGCTTTGCCCCGAGCCCCAACGGACCGCTCCATCTGGGGCATGCCTTTTCCGCCATCGTGGCGCATGATCTGGCGCGGACGCGGGGCGGGGAATTCCTGCTGCGGATCGAGGATATCGACGGCACGCGCAGCCGTCCGGAACTCGCCGACGCCTTCCGGGCCGATCTCGCCTGGCTGGGGCTCAGCTGGGAAGGGGAAGCGCTGCAATCAGCGCGGCTGGCGCGCTACGCGCAAGCGGGCGAGCGGCTGAAGGCGATGGGGCTGCTTTATCCCTGCCAGTGCACGCGCGCCGAGATCGCGGCGGCCGCGCGCGAACAGGGGCCCGACGGGCCGGTCTATCCCGGCACCTGCCGCAATCTCCCCGCCGATGCGGCAGGCGCGGCCTGGCGGCTGGATGTGGGGAAAGCGCTGGCCCTTACCGGGCCGCTGGACTGGGCAGACGAGATCGCGGGCCCGCAACCCGCGCGGCCCGAGCTGTTCGGCGATGTCGTGCTGCTGCGCAAGGAAGCGCCGGCAAGCTACCATCTGGCCGCCACGCTGGATGATGCGGGCGACGGCGTCACGCTCGTCACGCGCGGCATGGACCTGTTTCCCGCGACCCATATCCACCGCTTGCTGCAGGCGCTGCTCGGCCTGGCCGTCCCGCGCTGGCACCATCACCCGCTGCTGGTGGAGGAGGATGGGCGCAAGCTCGCCAAGCGGCGCGGATCGCCTTCGCTGGCGGACCGGAGGCTGACGGGGGAGGACGGCAGGGCGCTCGCCGAAGCACTCCGCGCGCATCGCTTCCCTGCTGGCATTTCGCTGTCACAAGGCCTAGATAGGGGCGCATGAACTATATTCTCATTCCTCTCCTGATCATCTTCGTGGTCATGGCCGTGGTCTCGCTGGTGCGCGGCGTCATCGCCTTCCTGCAGACCACCAGGGAAGATCTGGAGCGTGACCCGGGCGCGGGTGCGACCGAGATGCAGCTGCGGCAGAACAAGATGATGTTCGCCCGCATCAAATATCAGGGCCTTGCGATCCTCGTCGTGGTGATCCTGCTGGCGATGAGCCGCTGACACCTTGGTCAAGCTCAACAAGATCTACACCCGCACCGGTGACAACGGGACCACGGGCCTCGTCGACGGTTCGCGCACGGTCAAGCACGCGCTGCGGATGCAGGCGATCGGTTCGGTGGATGAAGCCAATTCCGCGCTCGGCCTGGCTGCCGTGGCGCTGGCGGGCGGCCCGCATGCAGCCGACGTGATGCGCATCCAGAACGATCTGTTCGATCTCGGCGCCGATCTCGCCACCCCGGGGGAGGATTTCGCGCCATCGGAAATGGTGCTGCGGATACTGCCCGGCCAGGCCGAATGGCTGGAAGAAACGATCGACCGGCTGAACGCGAATCTCGCGCCTCTCAAGAGTTTCGTCCTGCCGGGCGGCAGCGAAGCCGCGGCGCGCACCCATGTCGCGCGCGCGGAAGTGCGCCGGGCCGAACGCGCGATGGTGGCGCTCGCCGATACGGAGCCGACCAATCCGGCGGCGCTGGCCTATATCAACCGCCTGTCGGACTACCTCTTCGTTCTCGCCCGCGTGCTCAACGACAATGGCGCGTCCGATGTGAAATGGGTCCCCGGGGCCAATCGGTAGGCCTTATTTTTTCTAGATTCCGTTCGTCCTGAGCTTGTCGAAGGACTGTTCTTCCTTTCTTCTGCCGCTGAAGAGAAAAACGGTCCTTCGACAAGCTCAGGACGAACGGATGCAAAGTTCCGGCCCCCTCCCGCTAGCCAGCACCTTTCGCAGCCGCTAAGGCGCGCCCATTCAACCGGAAGGAAGGAACGGCGATGCGCAAGGTCGGGATTATCGGTGCGGGTCTGATGGGTACGGGCATCGCCCAGACGGTGGCCCAGGCGGGCATGGATGTCGTGCTGGCCGATATCGACGCCGCCATCGCCGAGAAATCCGTCAAGCGTATCGCGAACAGCCTCAACAAGCTGGTTGAGAAGGAAAAGATCGCCGCAGCAGACGCGCAGGCGACGATGGCGCGGATCACGCCGGCGAGCGATTATGCCGGCATGGCGGACGCGGATCTCATCATCGAGGCAGCGACCGAGCGCGAGGAGATCAAGCGCAAGATCTTCGAGGCCGTGGGCCACGTGCTCGGCGCCGAAGCGATCCTCGCCAGCAATACGAGCTCGATCCCGATCACGCGCATGGCCGCCGCCAGCCCGGACGCTGCGCGTTTCATCGGCATCCATTTCTTCAATCCCGTGCCGGTGATGAAGCTGGTCGAGATCATACCGGGTCTCGCCACGAGCGAGGAGACGCTGAGCCGGGTGCGCGCCTTCTCCGAAAAGATCGGCAAGACTGTCGTTCGCGCAGGCGACGAGCCCGGCTTCGTCGTCAACCGCATCCTCTGCCCGATGATCAACGAGGCGATCTTCGTGCTCGGCTCGGGCACCGGCAATATCGTCGATATCGACCAGGGCTGCCGGTTGGGGCTCAATCACCCGATGGGGCCGCTGGAACTGGCCGATTTCATCGGGCTCGACACGCTTTACGAGATCATGCTCGTGCTGCAGGGCACGACCGGCGAGGACAAATATCGCCCCGCGCCGCTGCTGCGCAAATATGTCGAAGCGGGCTGGACCGGTCGCAAGTCGGGCCGGGGCTTCTATGATTATTCGGGCGAGACGCCGGTCCCCACGCGCTGATCGAGCCCTTGCGCGGGCGCGTCAGCCCGGCTGCGGCGCGCCGGGATTCACGATGATGACCTGCTCGCCATTATAGCCGTCATCTTCCGCGCTGGCGTTCTCGTCCCCGCTTTCATCGGTGCTGCCGCCGACGCTCTCCTCGGGCGGGGTGGGGTCGAAGCCTTCGCTGTCATCGACGAGCTCCTCATCCTCGACGAAGCTGGTATCCTCGTCATTCGGAGGCGCCTGTTCCTCCAGGACCGGGACTTCCGCCGGATGGACCGTCTCAACGGCGACCGGCTGATCGGCGGCCACTTCGTCATGCGCTCCGAAAGAATCCGTGATCTGCGAAACCAGGCTGTTCTCGCCGCTGAACAGCACGATCACCGTGACGATCATGAACGCCGCGAGGCCGAGCACGCCTTTCCGGTTCTTGAACAGCTGCCGATACATGGCTTCCGCCCTAGCGTATCAGGGTTAAATTTCCGTACTCTCGGCTTCCCGCTTCAGCCGGTAGAGCAGGTCGAGCGCCTCGCGCGGGGACAGCGCGTCCACGTCCAGCGCGTCCAGTTGCTCGCGCAGCGGATCGCGCTTCTCCTCCATCTCCTGCGCGGCTGCGGCGAAGAGCGGCAGGTCACCGAGGCCGGCGGCCAGCCCGCCGGTCTGCTCGCGGCCTTTCTCCAGCCGGTCGAGCACCGATTTCGCGCGCGCGACAACCTGCTTGGGAACGCCGGCCAGCCGCGCCACGGCGAGGCCGTAGCTGCGGTCGGCCGGGCCTTCCGCCAGTTCGTGCAGCAGCACGAGATCGCCTTTCCATTCGCGCGCGCGCACGTGATGCAGGGATAGCGCGTCGCAGCTTTCCGCCAGCCGCGACAGCTCGTGGTAATGGGTGGCGAAGAGGCAGCGGCAGCGGTTCTGCTCATGCACGGCTTCGGCCACCGCCCAGGCGAGCGCGAGCCCGTCATAGGTCGATGTCCCGCGTCCCACCTCGTCCAGGATCACGAAGCTGCGCTCCGTCGCCTGAGCCAGGATCGCGGCGGTCTCCACCATCTCGACCATGAAGGTGGATCGCCCGCGCGCGAGATTGTCCGATGCGCCCACCCGGCTGAACAGGCGGTCCACGAGGCCGATCGTGGCGCTGGTGGCCGGCACGAAGCCGCCGGCCTGGGCGAGCAGCACGATCAGCGCGTTCTGACGCAGGAAAGTCGACTTGCCGCCCATGTTCGGCCCGCCGATCAGCCAGAGGCGGTCGGCCTGGGACAGCGCGCAATCATTGGCGACGAAGCGTTCGCCCGCCTGCGCCAGGGCGGCTTCGACCACGGGGTGGCGTCCGCCGGTGACC